>JBFWYV010000086.1:0-16699 GCA_050186055.1 Hyphomicrobiaceae bacterium
GTCGAACGCATTGTTGGGATAGGCTGCGAGATCCTCGTCGGCATTGCCCTGCACCACCGACAGTCCCCGCGCCACGCAGGCATTGACGCGCTCGCGGCTGATCTCCATGCCGCGCCCATCGACCTGCCGCGTCTCCTCGAGCAGATGCAGCAGTGCGCCGTCGCCGCACCCGACGTCGAGCACGCGAGAATTCGGGGCAACCATGTCCGCGATGAGGAGATGGTCGACGCGATGCTGGCGGATCGGGCTGCCGCTGCGCGCAAGCATCACGATCCTCCAGGCGCCGCTGCAATTCCGCGTCGTGCCGCCGCAGCATTGATGAAGCCCGACACTGTGGCGAAGAACTCGGGTTCCTGCAGCAGGAACGCGTCATGCCCTTTGTCGCTTTCGATCTCGACGAAGCTGACGTTGGCGGCGACGGCGTTGAGCGCCTGCACGATCTGCTTTGCTTCCCGCGTCGGATAAAGCCAGTCGGACGTGAACGAGACGACGCAGAAGCGCGTCTGCGTTCCGCGGAACGCATTGGCGAGGACGCCGCCGTGCTCTCCGGCCAGATCGAAGTAGTCCATCGCGCGCGTGATGTAGAGATAGCTGTTGGCGTCGAAGCGGTCGACGAACGTCGAGCCCTGATGGCGCAGATAGCTTTCGACCTGGAAATCGGCATCGAACGAGAACGTCCGAGTCGCGCGGTCCTGCAGCGATCGTCCGAACTTCCTCTGCAACGCCTCTTCGGAGAGATACGTGATATGGGCGGCCATGCGCGCCACCGCCAGCCCGTTGCGCGGCACGACGTCCTGATAGTCCATGTAGCGCCCGCTGCGCCACTCCGGATCGGCCATCACGGCCTGCCGTCCGACCTCGTGGAACGCGATGTTCTGAGCGGAGTGCAGTGCGGCGGTGGCGATCGGAATGGCGGTGAAGACACGATCCGCATGACGCGCGGCCCATTCGAGGACCTGCATGCCGCCCATCGATCCGCCGACCACGCTGAAAAGCTGGTCGATCTTGAGATGATCGATCAGCCGCACCTGCGCATCGACCATGTCGCCGATAGTGATGACGGGGAAGTCGAGTCCATACGCCCTCCCGGTTGCCGGATTGGTCGATGCCGGGCCCGTCGAGCCCATGCAGCCGCCCAGCACGTTGGCGCAGATCACGAAGAAGCGGTTGGTGTCGATCGGCTTGCCGGGGCCGACCATGGTCTCCCACCATCCCGGTTTGCCGGTCGTGGGATGGGAATTCGCAACGTGCTGATCACCTGTCAGCGCGTGGCAGATGAGCACCGCGTTCGATCGCTGCGCATTCAGCTCGCCATAGGTCTGATAGGCGATCGAGAACGGCGCCAGATCCTGTTCGCAGTCGAGACGCAATGGCTCGCTGGCCGGGAACTCGACGATCAGGCTCGATGGGGCCAACGCTTCGTTCGGCTTTGAGCCTCGCGCCGCTGGGCCGCTGTTGATCTCGATAAGGTTCATGGGCGACGTTCTACCTGCGACAGAGCGCGCACTCAAGCAGCGCCGCAAGTTTGGGCAGCAACCGGAAAGCTAATGCCGGAAGTGGCGCATGCCGGTAAGGACCATGGCCAGCCCGCGTTCGTCGGCGGTCGCGATCACCTCCGCATCGCGCATCGAGCCGCCGGGCTGGATCACCGCGGTCGCGCCGGCCTCGGCTGCCGCGATCAGTCCGTCGGCGAACGGAAAGAAGGCATCCGAGGCCACCACCGACCCGTTGACGTCGAGGCCCGCCATCTCGGCCTTGATGACGGCGATCCGTGCCGAGTTGACCCGGCTCATCTGGCCCGCACCGACACCGACGGTGGCGCGATCGCGGGCATAGACGATGGCGTTCGATTTCACGAACTTCGCGACCTTCCAGGCGAACAGCAGATCCGCCATCTCGTCATCGCTCGGCTTGCGCTTGGTGGCCACGCGCAACGCGTCATAGAGCGCCAGGTCGGCATCCTGGATGAGCAGGCCGCCCGTCACTTTCTTGAAATCGAGGCGGGGCGAGGCCTGCGCCGCCCACGCGCCGCACGCAAGCAGCCGCACATTCTTCTTTGCAGCGATCGCGGCTTCCGCCTCTGCCGTGACCGACGGTGCAATGACCACTTCGACGAACTGGCGCTCGGCGATCGCGGCTGCCGTTGCGCCGTCCAGTTCGCGGTTGAACGCAATGATGCCGCCGAACGCCGATTCCGGATCGGTCTTGAAGGCCCGGTCGTAGGCGGCAGTCAGATTGTCGGCCTCGGCTACGCCGCACGGATTGGCGTGCTTGACGATCACGCAGGCAGGCTTCTCGGTGAACGCCTTCACGCATTCGAGCGCGGCGTCGGTGTCGGCGATGTTGTTGTAGGAAAGTTCCTTCCCCTGAAGCTGGCGAGCGGTCGAGACCGAAGCCTCCCTGCTGCCGCGTTCGACGTAGAACGCAGCCGCCTGATGCGGGTTCTCGCCGTAGCGCATCGCTTGCGACTTCACGAGCTGGACCGTGAACGTGCGCGGAAATTCAGGTTTCTCCGCGCCGCTCTCCGCATCGGGAGCTTCGAGCACGCCGCCAAGCCAGTTGGAGATCGCGGCATCGTAGGCTGCGGTGCGGGCGTAGGCTTTGAACGCCAGCTCGCGCCGAAGCTCGAAGCTGGTCGCGCCGTCGTTCGCTGCCATTTCGGCCAGCACCCGTGCATAGTCCTCGGCTTCGACGACGACGGCGACGCCGGCATGGTTCTTCGCCGCCGCCCGGATCATCGCCGGTCCGCCGATGTCGATGTTCTCCACGCACTCGTCGTAGGGCGCATCCTTCGCAACGGTCGATTCGAACGGGTAGAGATTGACCACCAGGAGGTCGATCGGCGGGATGTCGTGCCGGGCCGCCGCGCTCTCATGACTGGCGTCGCCGCGGACGTACAAGAGCCCGCCGTGCACCTTCGGGTGCAGCGTCTTCACCCGTCCGTCCATCATCTCGGGAAAGCCGGTGAGATCGGCGACATCGCGGACGCGCAGCCCCGCCGCCTTGAGGGCTGCTGCCGTGCCGCCTGTCGAAACCAGTTCGACGCCGTGCGCTGTCAGCGCCCGGGCAAATTCGGCGAGGCCGGTCTTGTCCGACACGGAGATCAGGGCGCGCCTGACTTTCATCGGATGAGTCATGACAACGAGACCTTCCTTGCTGAGCATGCGAAAAAGAGTGTTTGGGCAGCGCACTACCACAAGTGTCCCATCCTCACGAGGCTACATGTGAGCACGGGTCAGTCAGGCCGAGTCCGGGCCGGTGCCCTCGCCGCTGCCATCTCCCCGCTGCAGCCGCCAGCGGACCTCGGTCTCTCCCGAGCTCGTCCCGCGCAAGACGATCTGATGCGAACGGGCCGGGCCCGCCAGATCGGCATAGTGCACGCTCGGCTCGATCGACATTTGCGCCCCCTCCGCAAGGAAGCGCCAGCGCTTGCCGGTGCGCAGCGACAGCGAGGCTGCCCCTGTGCCCGCCGTCCAGCATTCAACCGAGGGGTGCAGGTGAAAATGGATGGCGAACGGAAGGTCGCGCACGAGGCGCAGCGTGCCGCGCGGCGGCCCAAGCCGGTCGACGCCGGCGAAGCGGCTGCCATCTGCGGCCAGCGCGAGCTTGCGCCGGTGCAGGAGACCGAACTCGCCGAGGTAGCCGTTATGAGCAGTTTCAAGCAGGTCGCCTTCGTTCCCGCTACCCATGCTCGCGCGCACGCGGTCCGGCAAGCGGATCGGAACGCCGCCGACCAGCCGCTCGAGCAACGGGTGGCGTACGAGCCGCGACGAGGAGGTATCGGCAAGGCAAAGCGTATTATGGCTGGCGGTTGCACGCGAGACCGATCGCCATTCCGGATCGGCCGGACCCGGCGCGCCGCCGTTGACGAACACCGGCGCCGTTCCATCGGACAGTTCGAACGACAGGCAGCCGGCGTGTGCCTGCGCGGCAAGTTCGATGGGCGGCGGAGACCCGGTATCGACGATCACGATGACGCCGTCACGCTCCATCCTGACGAACCGTGATTGCGGAGCCTCGGTGATCGTGTGCGCTCTCCCGCTGTCGTAGGCCAGCGCAGTCGCCAGTGCGTCGATCGAGGGAGCGCCCATCCCGTTGAAGCGGGCGAGCGTCCCATCCCCCAGCCTCATGTAGCGCAGCATCGGCAGACAGCGCGCGATCGTCTCCTCGAGTTCGGCAGGCGCCCGCCGGCCGCGCGCCACGAAGCATTGCCGCAGCGGCAGCACATCCAGCAGCAGCTCCACCAGCATGCCGGGGTTGCGGCTCGCATGTCCGCCGTCCGGCAGCACCTGATGATTGAGTTCACCGGCAAGCTGGCTTTCGACCTTGTCGAGGTGGCGTTCATGACCGGCGATACACAGTTCGCCATAGGCGACGCCGAGTATGGCCAGCAGGCGCGGATAGCCATCCGGCGCATCGCGCCACGTTGCCGACAGGTGGACAAGCTGGTCGGCCAAGCTGTCGGCTGTCCGGTCGTAGGTTTTCTGATCAACGCCTTCCAGCAGGATCGGCGCATTGACGATCCACGAGATCAGCCGGCGTCCGACGACGGCCGGCTCCCATGCGATCCCCGACCGCGCCCGTGCATGTGCGATCCAGTCCCTGACCAGGCTCAGCGCCGCACGTGTCGAACGCGTATTGGCTGCTGCCCGCAAATGTCGAAGCCAGGAGAACCCGTGAAGCTCCCGTGCCCAGTCCTCGCTTGGCGGCCTCAGGTCGAAGGGCGAGCCCGTTTCCAGATACGCGACGCGGCCGGCCAGGCCGAAGTGCCCGACGGCGATTTCATCGGCGAAGCTCGCGTCGGCGGTGCGCAGGTCCTGCGGCACGATCAGCAGTTCGTCGGCCACGGGCGCGCCGTAGCGCCAGCGCAGCAGCGGCGAGCCGAGGACGCGGGCGACCGCGCTGCGCCGCGCACGGTCAGCAGCCAGCCGTGCCACGCGGGCGCGTTCGGCAAGGGTAAGCTGGGCCATCGGTTCCGACGAGGGTTCGGTGCTCCATGGAAGCCTGTTCCGGTTCCGGCCCAGGCTCCTGGGACTTCCGTAGCCGCCGCAGGCTGGCCTTACAAGCTGCCGAGGCATGCCGCCGGCAGGAAGCTGTTTGCAAGCAGCGGAGCTTCAGGTCAGTCTCCTCAACCTGGAGGCGAAAAATCCGTCCATGCCACCAGCGCAATGCCCCGGCCCGGTCATATGGAACGGCAGGGTTCGCAGGTCGCCGTCTGCGCTGATCCATTGCGGCTCGCCGCCGACCTCCGGGGCCGTGACCGCAACCCGGGCGAATGAAGGCTGTGCCCGCAACAGACGCGGGATCTGCTGTTCGCACTCCTCCGGCTCCATCGAGCACGTGCAGTAGACCAGCAGGCCGCCTGGCCGCACCAGTGCCGCCGCACGCTCCAGCATCCGCGCCTGCAACTGTGCGAGCTTTGCCACGTCGCCCGGACGCCGCAGCCGCAGGATGTCCGGATGACGCCGGATCGTGCCCGTCGCGATGCAAGGCGCATCCAGCAGCACGGCATCGAACGGCTCCGCCGGAGACCAGTCGAGAATATCGGCCTTGAGGACATCCGCCTGCAGGCCGACGCGCTGCAGGTTCTCGCGGACGCGCGAAAGCCGCTCGCCCGAGATGTCGACGGCAGTCACTAGGGCGCCGGCACCGGCAAGCTGCAGCGTCTTTCCCCCGGGGGCCGCGGCCAGATCGGCAACGCGCAGGCCACGGACGTCGCCGAGCAGCCGGGCGGGCAGCGCGGCGGCCGCGTCCTGAACCCACCATGCTCCGTCCGCGAAGCCCTCGAGATCCTCGATTCGCGAGCCGCCCGACAGGCGGATCGAGCCTGTTGGCAGCAAAGTGCCGTCGAGACGTTGAGCCCACTCCGCCGCATCGGTCCTGGCCGAAATATCGAGTGCCGCCTCCGTCAGACTGGCCTCGGCAATCCGCTGTGCGATCGGCTCTCCATAGGCGCCGACCCAGCGCGGCCACATCCAGTCCGGGATATTGAGCCTGGCGCCGGCGCCGGCCTCCACGATCTCGCGGCCACGTTCCGAGACACGCCGCAGTACGGCATTGGCGAGCCGGTCGAAGCGCCGGGCGCCACGATCGCGCCGGCACTGCTCGACCGCGATGTTGATCACCGCATGCGGCGCGATATCCAGAAACAGCAGTTGCGCGGCCGCCGACTGCAGGATCGGTGTCAGCAATCCCCGGTCGTCCGGGAGTGGACGATCGATGAAGGAGCCGATGACGGCATCGAGTTCCCCCATCCGCCGCAGCACGGTACTCGCGATCAGCCGCGCCAGCCCGCGGTCGCGCGTTTCCAGGCTTCGGCCGGGCTCGAGCGCGAACTCGCGCGCCAACGCATCATCCAGCGCCCGGCCTTGTCTGGTTACAGCATCGACGAGCCGGACCGCGAGGGCGCGCACGATAAAACCCGGCGGTTCCCGGCGCGGAGCCTCCCGCCGCCCCGCGGCGTTCGGATTGCCGGGACGCTTGCCGCCGGCGCTTGCGGTCTTCTGAAAGGCGCCACCATGCCGATGCGATGGCGGACGCTTCGGCGCACGTCCCTTCGACGGATGATCGGATGACATCCCTCAGCCTCTGCGCCGCATGCGGTCAAGTGTCATCCGCTCAGCCCCACGGACCACGGCGGCCGCCATCAAGTTCGGCACGTCCGCCGCTGGACCAGGGTCCGGGAGGCGGTGCCTCGCTCCTGCCGAAATCGAGAGGGGCCGGCGCGTCGGAGCCGGCCTGCTGCCACTCTGCCGCAAGCCGTTCCAGCTCGGCGATCCGGTTCTCGGTATTGGGATGTGTCGTGAACAGATTGTCGAAGCCGCGTCCGGTCAGCGGATTGATGATGAAGACGTGGGCGGCAGCCGGTGCATGCTCGGCGTCCTCATATGGGATCTGTGTCGCTGCCGCCTGTATCTTGCGCAGCGCGTTCGCCAGCCAGATCGGATTGCCGGAGATGTAGGCGCCGATGCGATCGGCCTCGTATTCGCGCGAGCGGCTGACCGCCATCTGTACGAGCATGGCCGCGAACGGGGCGAGCAGGATTGCCACCAGCGCGCCGATCCATCCAAGCGGACCATTGTTGCGTCTGTCGCCGAACAGCATGCCCCATTGCAGGAAGGTCGCAAACATCGATATGGCGCCCGCAATCGTTGCAGCGACGGTCATCGTCAGGGTGTCGCGGTTGCGGACGTGGGCGAGTTCGTGCGCGACGACTCCGGCAACCTCGCGCATGTCCAGCCTGTCGAGAAGGCCGGTGGAGACGGCAACGGCGGAGTTGGATGGGTTGCGTCCCGTTGCGAAGGCATTGGGTTGCGCCGTGTTCAGCAGATAGAGCCGAGGCATCGGCAACCCGGCGCGCTGGGCAAGCGTTGCCGTCGTATCGAATAGCTGCGGTGCATCCGATCGCGACAGCTCCTGCGCGCCGAACATCTTGAGCACGACGGTGTCGGAGTTCCAGAAGCTGTAGAGATTGGTTGCGATCGCGACGATGAAAGCGATCACCAAGCCTTCTCTGCCGCCGACCAGTGCGCCCCTGGCGATGAAGATCAGCGTCAGGACAACCAGTAAGAGGCCGGTCTTGGCGAAATTGCTGGGCATCGTGGTCTCCGGGATGGCGAGCGTGTGCCGCCGTACAGCCCATGGTATATGGTAGTGAAACGGATGTCGGCAATGCGCACGCGAGCCGTCTGCCGGCGAACGGTGCGAAAGGTTGAAGCGCCACCTGAGGGGACGTGCGGAAATGGATGAGGACGACAAGGGCGATCCGGCCGGGGCGACCCCGGCTGACGCGGCCGGCGCCACGTTTGAGCGGCGGGAACTCTCCGATGCCGCCCGCCGCGCGTTGGCGGAAGCCGAGGAGCGGCGTGCGCGCCGGTCTGAGGCTAAGGCGGATCGGCCGCCCGAGCTTGGCGGGCGGGATGGCCCCGATCCCGTCCGCTACGGCGATTGGGAGAAGGGTGGCATCATTTCCGATTTCTGAAGCCCGCAGGGCAATTGGCTGGGCGATATGGCCCCTGCCGTTAACTTCCCGGCTTGGCACAAAACCCTGATTTTTCGTTCCGGATTGGCATTGAGCGCCGCCGCGTGGAAACACGCCGGGCCGCGCCTCGACCTCCGGATCTTCCGTCGCACCCACCAGTCCGCCCGGTTTGGATGCCTTGAGGTCATCGAAACCGGCCGCGTGCGGCCCGCCCTTTCGGCGCCGCAAGGCCGGCAGACTCGGATCGTAACGAATTGTGAACCCTAACGGCAGCAGCCCCGGACCGGTGCCGCCGCGTCAATCCGTCCGGCATTCCGTTTGCAATCGATTAACCGCAAGCGAAGCGCTGGAACCGGATTGACTTCAAATGAGTACTTCGATCGTCGCGTGCTGGAAAACCTTTCGCAAAGATGAGAGAGGATCCATTGCCGTCGTGTTCGGGCTGACTGCGGTCATCGCGACTTTCTTTGTCGGCATGGCGATCGACGTCGGCCGGGTGGTGCATGCCCGCAGCAGCGTCGCGGCTGCCAGCGACGCCGCCGCGCTCGCGGCAGCCCGCGCCCTCCGCCTCGAAGGCAAGACAGAAAGCCAGGCGATCGAGATTGGCACCGCGGTATTCCACCGCAACCTGGCTCATGCCGGCGGCCGTTGGACCAATATCGACGCCGTTGATTTCAGTGTCGACCCCAACTCCGGCGAGGTCGCCGTCGATGTGACGTCCCACGTCAATCTCATCTTTGCCGGCGTTCTCGGCTTCAACCAGGCGGACCTGCCGACCCACGCCGCTGCAATGTTCGACAAGAACGACATCGAGGTCAGCGTGCAGCTCGATCTGACCGGCTCGATGTGTACGCCCTACGCGGCGCCATGCACGTCGGCCCCGAAGATCCAGGGCCTCAAGGATGCGACCAAGGAGCTGATCGACATCCTGCTGCCTGATACGGTCGGTCCCCGCAACGTGCGCGTTGCGTTTGCGCCGTTCACCGCGGGCGTGAATGTCGGCAGCTACCAGGCAGCCGTCGCCGACGGGCGGACCACGGCCGACAACTGCGTCTACGAGCGTGTGTCCGAAACCAGCCAGGCCACCGATCTCGCTCCGACTGCCAACGACAGCTACATGATCAGGCCGGACCTTCAGGCGCAGCCCTACAACGTGGCAAATCCGCGGCCATGTCCGAATGCGCCCGTGGTCCCGCTCTCCAGCGACAAGGAGATGCTGAAGACGACCGTCGATGCCTACGTCGCCGATGGCTTTACCGCCGGCCATAACGGGACGGCCTGGGCCTGGAACCTGATCTCGCCCGACTGGGCCTCGATCTGGCCAGCCGATAGCCGGCCAGCGCCCTACAACGATGCCAACACGGTCAAGAGCGTGATCCTGATGACGGACGGCGAGTACAACACGAAGAACGGCAAGGGAGGCAATGCCGCTTCCATCAGCCAGCTCGCGGTCGATACCTGCGTGGCCATGAAGGCCCGGGGAGTTCGCGTCTATACCGTCGGTTTCGCCCTCGGCGGCAATCAGACCGCCATCGACACCCTTGCTGCCTGTGCCTCCGGCGCCGGCGACTTCTTCCAGGCCGCGACGGTTGACGAGTTGAGCTCGGCATTCCGCAACATCGGCAGCAACATCATGCGGCTCCGGCTCACGAGCTGAACCTGTTCCGGCGAGGCGTTTCCAGCGCCGCCGCGCCGGATATGAGGGGGGACGCATCGGCAACGATGCGTCCCCCATTGGTATTGCGCGGCTCTTTGCGGATTGGCTTCGCGTGAACTGGCGACTATGAAGCGTCGGGTCGCAACCGAGGCGGGGCCAGATGCGCAGACGCAGGATCAGGATTTCTCGCCTCATTCTCGTGGCGGCGCTGCTTCTGATCGGCTGGATAATCTTGCGCGAAGGGATCCCGCCGGCGCGTTTCAGTCCAGTGCCGCTGTTGACGCTGGATCGGCCGCCGGGCTTCCTCGTCGACCTGCAGCTTGCCGGGTTGAAGCGCGATCCCGAGGCTTGTCGCCGGGTGCTCAGGGAGCCGTGGATTTCCGCCTCGCCGCTGCCGCCGGATCCGGTCCGCGATGGCTGCGGCCTGCCCAACGGCGTCCGTGTATCGCAGGCAGGCGGCGCCCGCATCTCCATCGGGCGCGTGAGTTGCGAGACCGCGGCGGCGCTGGCGCTGTGGATCGGTCACGGTGTCCAGCCTGCCGCCGTCGAGCATCTGGGGCATCGCGTCGCCTCCGTCCGGCACTATGGGACCTACGCCTGCCGGGGCATCCGTTCGGGCAATCCTCTGCTCAAGGATTTCAAGAGCGAGCACGCAACCGCCAACGCGATCGACATCGCAGCCTTTACGCTCACCAACGGCCAGACCATCAGCGTGTCCCGCAACTGGAAGGGCGACAGCCGGGAGGCCCGCTTCATGCGGGCGGCCCATGCAAGCGCTTGCGGCGTGTTCCGCGTCACTCTCGGCCCGGACGCGAATGCACTGCACCAGGATCATTTCCATCTCGACCGGGGCTGGCTGATCCGCTGCAAATAGCACCGATGACAATTGGCAAGTCGGCCCGTTCGAGCCGCAAACGCGAAAGCGGCCGAAGGCGCGTACGCCTTCAGCCGAGGTTGTCATTGCAGTCTGAGACAGCCCGAATACCGACGCAGGGTCAGCCGTGCGCCCGGTTCTGCCGGTTCTCGATGAGGTCATCGACGACGGTGGGGTCTGCCAGCGTTGTCGTATCGCCGAGGTTGGAGAAATCGTCCTCGGCAATCTTACGCAGAATGCGGCGCATGATCTTGCCTGACCGCGTCTTCGGCAATCCCGGTGCGAACTGGATCCAGTCCGGCGTCGCCGTCGGTCCGATGATTTTGCGAACCGTGGCGACCAGCTCTTTCTTGAGGTCGTCGGAGCCGTTCTCGCCCGACATCAAGGTCACGTAGCAGTAGATGCCCTGGCCCTTGATGTTGTGCGGCGCTCCTACGACGGCCGCCTCTGCCACCTTCTCGTGAGCCACGAGCGCGCTCTCGACCTCGGCCGTGCCCAGCCGGTGTCCGGACACATTGAGCACATCGTCCACGCGCCCCGTGATCCAGTAGTAGCCGTCGGCATCGCGCCGGCAGCCGTCGCCCGTAAAATAGAACCCCGGGTAGGTCGAGAAATAGGTTTCAACGAACCGCTTGTGATCGCCGTAAACGGTCCGCATCTGGCCGGGCCAACTGTCCGTGATGATCAGACTGCCGGATGCGGCGCCTTCCAGGATCGTTCCTTGCTCGTCCACGAGCGCCGGTTTGATACCGAAGAACGGTCGTGTCGCCGAGCCTGGCTTCAGGTTTGTGGCACCGGGCAGCGGCGTGATCAGGATGCCGCCCGTCTCCGTTTGCCACCAGGTGTCCACCACCGGGCAGCGGCCGTCGCCGACGACGCGATGATACCACTCCCACGCCTCGGGATTGATCGGCTCGCCGACCGTCCCGAGCAGCTTCAGCGAGGAACGATCGGTGCGTTTCACGAAATCGTCGCCCATGCCCATCAATGCGCGGATCGCGGTCGGCGCCGTGTAGAAGATGTTGACGTCCCATTTGTCGATGACGTGCCAGAAGCGCGACGCCGTCGGATAATTGGGTACGCCCTCGAACATCAGCGTGGTGGCGCCGTTGGAAAGCGGCCCGTACAGGATGTAGCTGTGACCGGTCACCCAGCCGACGTCGGCCGTGCACCAGTAGATGTCGCCGTCGTGGTAGTCGAACACGTATTGGTGCGTCATTGACACGAACACGAGATAGCCGCCGGACGTATGCAGCACACCCTTTGGCTTGCCGGTTGAACCCGACGTATAAAGAATGAACAGCGGATCCTCGGCGCTCATTTCCTCCGGTGGGCAATCGGCGCTGACCTTGACCAGTTCGTCGTGCAGCCAGATGTCGCGGCCCGGGGCCCACGGCACCTCGTTGCCCGTATGGCGCACGACCAGCACTTTCGCGCTGCCTTTGACTTTTGCAAGCGCCTCGTCGGTATTCTTCTTGAGCGGTACCGGGCGCCCGCCGCGCAGGCCTTCATCGGAGGTGATGACGAAATTGGATTTGGCGTCCTCGATGCGGCCTGCAAGGCTCTCCGGAGAGAAGCCGGCGAACACGACCGAATGCACCGCGCCGATGCGCGCGCATGCCAGCATCGCATAGGCCGCTTCCGGTATCATCGGCAGGTATATGGTGACGCGGTCGCCCATGTTGACGCCGTTGGCCTTCAGGACGTTGGCGAACTTGCACACGCGTTCGTGCAGTTGCCTGTAGGTGATGCGTTCGTCCCGTGTCGGATCATCGCCTTCCCAGATGATCGCGATCTGGTCGCCCCGTGTTTGCAGGTGGCGGTCGATGCAGTTGACCGAGACGTTGAGCGTGCCGTCCTCGTACCATTTGATCGAGACGTCATCCGGCCCGTATGACGTGTTCTTGATCTTGCTGTAGGGCTTGATCCAGTCGATGCGCTTCCCCGTCTCGCCCCAAAATGCCGCCGGATCGGCGATCGATCGCGCATACATCTCTTTGTACTTCGTATCGTCGATGAAAGCGCGGCTGGCCCACTCGGGCGGCACGGCATACACTTTTTCCGACATTTCGCGCTCCTCCAGCGTTGCCTTTCGGCGGATTTTAATGATGGGGCGCGCGATACCGCAACCGCCCCGTTGGTAGAATGGTGAGCGGGCTCACCCGCTTGCTAGACGCCGATGAGGCCGATCACGGCGCCCTGGATCAGCAGGACGCCGAGCCAATGCCCGCCGTCGATCAGCGCCAGGCTGCGGCTGGCGCCCTGGAAGCCGTAATTGACCCCGAGCGTCGTCGCGACGAAACCCAGCCAGCAGAAGGCGCCCGATATCAGGCCGTTCCTCACGGTGACCTGCCCTGGCCCCAGATGTCCTATGACGCCGGCCAGGACCCACGCCATGATCAGCAGCCCGATGACGGCAATGACCATCGGCATCACGGTGCCGGATGCCTTGATGTCCTCCTCGGTCTTGCCGAGCGCGGCCATCCACGACTTCCCGAACAGGCCGTACCATGCACCGCCGAATATGAAGCTCGCCGCCGCAGCGGCCACGATTCCCGCGTAGTTCATACCTGCGAACTGCATGGTCAAAAGCCCTCCGATTCACCCCTTAACCCGGTCCGACAAGCAGCGGCAGCTTCGTCAGATTTCTCCGCTCGGAGCAAGCAGGCATTTTCCCGCTATGCTGCGTTCTTCAGTCGCCACACGGCCGTGTTCTTGATCTCGCCGTCCTCCAGTTCCCGCGAAACGGGAACGCGGTAGTCGGCGAGCTTCGCGAAGCGGTGCGCCGGAAAGTAGCTGCGTTGCGGATCGCCAACCAGCACGCGTGCGCCTTGCGCCTCAGCTTTGTCGATGAAGGCCATCGTTCTGGCCGCCAGCTCCCGCTCATAGAACATGTCGCCGACGATGACGACGTCGAATGCATCCGGCGCCGCATCGAGGAGATCGTCTGTCCTTGCCTCGACCGATATGCCGTTTGCCGCGGCGTTCATGCCGATTGCCGCGAACGCAAATTCATCGATGTCGGCGCCGACGACATGGGCCGCGCCCGCTTTCGCGGCAGCGATCGCCGTCAGCCCCGAGCCCGCCCCCAGATCGAGCACCCGCTTGGCCGTCACCAGCGAGGCATTGTCCAGCACATAGCGCGCCAGCGCCTGTCCGCCGGCCCAGGCGAAGGCCCAGAACGGCGGCGGCAGGTTGAGTTGCCCGAGTTCCTCCTCCGTCTTCTGCCAGATCGGCAGCGATTCCTCTGCGAGATGCAGCCGGATCTCAGGCACCAGTGGCGGAGAAAGCAGGCGGGAGTTGGCCCTGATGAAGGCGATGCGGTCCATTGCGGCTCATGCGCCTCCGGTCAGGTCAGGCGCCACACGCACCCGGACTCCATATAGTCCGTCTCCAGTGCCGGCGTGAGAGGCGCGGCGTAGCTCGACAGGAGTGTCATGTCGATTGGCGGCGGCGACGTCGCGCGATCGCCGAACAGGACCAGGGCGCCCTGCTCTCCAGCGCGGACGAGCAGCGCCTTCACCCGGCGCGCAACGGCGGGATCGTAGATCAGGTCGCCGACGATGAGCACATCGGCCTGGAGTTCGGCGTCGAGCAGGTCTTCGTCGGAGATGTCGAGGGGAACGTCGTTTGCCGCGGCGTTCAGGCGCGCGGCAGCGCACGCGCATGGATCGGTATCGTTCGCCGTCGCTGCTGCGGCTCCGGCCTTCAATGCCGCGATCGCAGCGATGCCCGAACCTGCGCCGATGTCGAGGACACACCGGCCCGTCACGAGACCTGGTGCATCGAGGATGGCCTTGGCGAGGGCCTGGCCGCCCGGCCATGCGAACGCCCAGTAAGGCTGCCTGGCGCCCACGGCATCGGCGGCGGCAAAGACGCCCAGCGGCTCTCGGGCCAGGTGCAGCACGATCGATGGGACGAGTCCCGCTCGATCCGGCGCCGTATGCGCGAGAACGAAGCCCGTCTCGTCGCTGGCCTGCATCAGGACTTGACGATGTTCTTCAAGTCCAGTCCGCCCATCCGGCACACTTCCTCCCACTCGTCTTTCGTCACCGGCTGCACCGACAGGCGCATCGACGTGACGAGGCTCATGCTGGCAAGCGCCGGGTTCGCCTTGACCTCCGCCAGCGAAACCGGCCGCGGCATTGCGATCACCGCGCACACGTCGACACATTCCCAGGTTCCGGAATCGTCCTTGGGATCGGGATGGGCCGGGGCGCAGACCTCGCACACGCCGACGATCTCTTTGCCCTCGTTGGAATGGTAGAAGAAGCCGAGATCACCCACCTGCATCGCCCGCATGTTGTTGCGCGCGAGATAATTGCGCACGCCGTCCCACGGCTCGCCCTTAGAGCCGCGCTTCACCAGGTCATCCCAGCCGAACGCATCCGGCTCCGATTTGAACAGCCAATGTTCAACTCGCGGCGAAGCCTGTCCCGCCGTGGCCCTCGCGGGGGCTTTGGCGGTCTTCGCGGCAGCCGGTTTTTCTCTTCCGGTCTTCTGATCGGCCTTGCGAGTCGGGGTCCGGGGCATGGGCTCCATCCATGGATGGTTCTATTGCTTGATCAATTCGGAACCCTACAGATCGGTTTCTCGGAGACAAGTGTGAGATTGCGCTTTTTTCGACCCGGCCGGAAGCAGAGCTACGAGCGATCGCCGGGTTGCCAGCCGGCTGCGAGTGCCTCCTCCTCGCTGCAGAACCAACGGCCGCCACGCCGTTCGCTGACGCGTGTGCGCCCGTAGTACGGCGACCACGGCGTAACGTAGAGCCGCTGCCCCGACGCCACCCGCCCCTTGATCGGACAGCCGTCAGGGGCGCGGCGCTTCGCCCGCGCCCACAGCCTGGCGCGAAAGTCCGTCGGCCGTTCGGCGGTGCCTCGCCAGATGCCGAGCTTCTCGTTGCGGGCGTCCTGCTCCAGCCGGCCATAGGTTGAGAATACGCCAGGCTCCGCGAACACATGGCCCTGCCGCACGAGTTCCGCCGCAAGGTCCTTGCCGTCTGCCGTGCAGCGCGCGAGTTGCCGGCCGTCGACGCGGGATTGCAGGCGGCATTCGACGGTCTCGCGGCGGACCAGCCTGGCGAGCGACTGTTTCGCCGCCGCTGCACAGTTCCAGTTCCTGGAGCGCCCGCGCCGGCCGTTCGGTGCGCTGCATCGCTGATTGTATTCCGGCGCATCGATCCCCGACAGGCGGACGACCTGCCCTGAAATGCGCACGCTGTCTCCCGACAAGGCGACCGCGGTCCCTTTCAGCACCGGCGCGCTCAGGCCGCTCATCGAAGCGAGCGATGGTCCCGGCAGCCGCACGACGGTACCGAGTGCCAGCCAGACGGCGATCGCGACCGTGGCGACCAGGCCGGCCAGCCCGACACCGCGGTGGAACGGCAATTGAGCGATCCGCTTCCGCGGGATGCGTTCGACAACTGCGTGCAGCATCGTCCGGGCCGAAGCGATCCACTGCGGCCCTCTCCCGGTCGTCAGCGGCGGCACGACCAGGACGCCGGCGGCAATGACTGCAACCGCCAGCATCAGGAACGCAAGCCAGGTCCAGCCCCACACGAGGATGCTGGTCACGGCAAGCAGCGTCGATGCGGCCGCTGTTCCGGCCACAGCCAGCGAGAACCGGTCGTGCTCGAGCAGCAGCGCCGTCGGCAGCATCGGGGCGCGCAGCATCGGTCCGCATCTGCGCGCAAGGTAGGACCAGCCATCCCGGACCATCCGCGCGAACCACCGCAGCGGGGATGTCATGGCCCGCCCGATTGTGTCGAGGCCCGAGGCGCCGGCCGATACGCTTGCTTTGCCGGCGCCGACGATGCCCTCGGCCGCGGCGTGCTTGATCTCGTCGATCCGCCGGCGCCGGTCTTCACGCCGCAGTTTGATCGTCGTGCGCACGTACTTGTGCCACTCGAATCCATCGCTCTTTTTGCGCCAGAACATGAATCCCCCGCAGATTCGGCCACAGAAGGCCGGTCCCGCCCAGACGCACGCGCGAAATCAAATCACCCAGCGCGCGCGTTCGCCGCCAATCGCACGGAACCTTTGCGCGACAACGGACTTGCCCGAACAGCGCACCTCGCGTCAATGCCCCGCGTCTGGCCCGTGCCCATCGTTGGATGTACCCATCATTGGAAGGGCCCATCATTGGAGATGCCGGCGCGGATCATGTCGGACCGAGGCAGCAGCGTAGG
>JBFWYV010000087.1:0-16676 GCA_050186055.1 Hyphomicrobiaceae bacterium
CGATCTACTATTGGTTTTGGCGTACACTAGCGTGAATGACTGAATGGATTGTCATTAAGTTTTGTGGGTGAATGGTAAGAGAACGTAGCGAAACGGCACACGTGCCGGCGCAGCCTCTCAGTAGCTGCGTCGGGGATAAAGTCCGATGCCATCCGGCATCAGAGCAGTTTGCGGATCTCCGCCTTGAGTGCTGCGGCAAGGTCGTCGCGCTTGAGCGCATAGGCGATGTTCGCCATCAGGAAGCCGAGCTTGGAGCCGCAATCGTAAATGCGGCCGTCGAATCGCGTCGCATAGAAGCGCTGCGAGGGGTCGTTCATCAGTCTGAGCATGGAGTCGGTGAGCTGGATCTCATTGCCGGCTCCGCGCTCCTGGCTGCCGAGCAGATCGAAGATCTCAGGCTGAAGAATGTAACGGCCCGTGATGTGCAGGTTGGATGGTGCGGTTCCACGCGGGGGCTTTTCAACCATCGAGGTGACGGGCGATACCTTTGCGGCGCGATCCTCAACGCCGACGATGCCGTAGAGATGGGTCTGGTCTTCCGGCACAGGCGAAACCGCGATGTGATTGCCGCCGTGCTGCTCGTAGGCCTCGATCATATCGGCCATGCAGGCGCGCTCGCCGTGGTGCAGCATGTCGGGCAGAAGCAACGCAAACGGCTCATCTCCGATAATTTCGCGTGCGCACCAGACCGCATGGCCGAGCCCAAGAGGGGCCTGCTGGCGCGTGAAGCTGGTCTGGCCGGCGCCGGGCAGATCACGGGCAAGCAGCTCCAGCTCGTTCTTTTTGCCGCGTTCGGAAAGCGTCTGTTCCAACTCGAACGTGCTGTCGAAGTGGTCCTCGATCACGCCCTTGTTGCGGCCCGTCACGAAAACGAAGTGCTCGATGCCGGCACTGCGCGCCTCGTCGACGACGTGCTGGATGACAGGGCGGTCCACGACCGTCAGCATCTCCTTGGGCATCGCCTTGGTGGCGGGCAGAAAACGGGTTCCAAGTCCTGCGACGGGGAATACGGCCTTGCGGATGCGGCGGCGTGGTGTCGTCATTTGAGCCTGTTTCAGCGTTGCTGCGTTCGTTCTCGATCAGGTTGCACGGCAACTTGACCGTTAGTTGGCCGGCCGCTCGGCAGTCTGCAAGAGCCGGCAAAAAACCTGATGGTGTGGCGGGCAATCCGGAATTTCGGGGCGCGTGGCCGTCTTATCCTACAATTGGGTGGAACTCGGCAATGAAGCGAGGAAAAGCGTGTTAACGGCCCCCGACGGGTCTTGGAAACGTTCACCTTTCAGCGGGTTCGCCCGCGGTTGCTGCGCCGGCGCCGCAGTGTTGCCGGAAATCTTGCCATAGTCGAGAATGCCTGGTCCGATGTGATGTCGGCCGGACCGCTGACTGTTGCAGGGGATGATGTTGGCCAGACGGACGATCCTTGCAGCGCTTGCGGCTGCAGCGTTGGCGATGCTTCAGCCGGCTGGCCCGGCATGGGCCGCGCCGGAGGCGGCGTTCAGACAGTTCATCGAGGCGCTCTGGCCCGAGGCTCAGGCGGCCGGAGTTTCGCGCGCCGTGTTCGATCGCGCGTTCCGCCGTGTCGAGCCCGATCTGTCTCTGCCGGATCTTATCCTGCCTGGGAAGCCCAAGTCCGCCGTCAAAGGCCAAGCCGAGTTCGTGAAGCCGCCGCAGGCCTATGTCGACCGGCGTCAGATCGAACGGTTGTCCGGGCGCGGCAAAGACTTCATGGCCAAGAATGCGAAGGCGCTGGAGCGGATCGAGCGCGAGATCGGAGTCGAGCGTCATGTCGTGATGGGCATCTGGGGGCGCGAGACGGCCTTCGGGTCGCACCGGCTTCGCCATTACGCGGTGCAGGCGCTGGCAACGCAGGCCTATCTCGGCCGTCGCAAGGACATGTTCCGGGGCGAACTGATCCACGCGCTCAAAATGCTGCAGGACGGGGTGATCGCGATCGAAAACATGCGGTCATCCTGGGCCGGCGCGCTGGGCCAGACCCAATTCATGCCAAGCGAATTCTATCTGTACGCCTATGACCTCGACCGCGATGGCCGCAAGGACATCTGGAATTCGGTGGAGGACGGGCTGGCGTCTGCTGCCAATCAGCTCAAGGGCAAAGGGTGGGTGACCGGGCTGCCGTGGGGTTTCGAGGTGGTGCTGCCGGGCAACGTCGACTGCGCCCACGAGGGACCGCCGGGCGAACGGTCAATTGCGGAGTGGGTGAAGCTCGGGGTCAAGCGGGCTGACGGCAAGCCGGTCGCTCCAGAGCTCATGTCGCAGACGGCGTATATGATGTCGCCGGGCGGAACGCACGGACCGATCTTTCTCGTCACCCAGAACTTCAAGGTGATCCGCCTCTACAATACGTCGGATCTCTACGCCTTGTTCGTCGGCCATCTCGCCGACAGGATTGCAGGCGGCGGTGATTTCGTGACGCCATGGAAGGGCATCGGTCAGCTCCCTACGGCGGAGATTTCAGAAACCCAGGAGCGGCTCAAGAAACTCGGATATGCGATCAGCATCGTCGATGGGATGATCGGGTCGAACACGCGACGCCAGATCGGCCTCTATCAGCGTGCGAGCGGAGGGCCCGTGGACTGCTGGCCGTCGCAAAGGACGCTCCAGCGGCTGAGGACCGCGAGCAGTGCCGACTGACGGCAATCCGGGAGCGGCATGTGGACGATCCGGGCCGTGATTTGACGCGGACGCCAAACCGGTCCAATCAGTTGGCTGATGGCGGCAACCCTGCCGCAACGGACCGTGAGCGCATCGCCGTGGACTGGCGGGCATGGTGGCGAGACTGAGATACAAGCCAAACACGAAAAGACTGCTGCGACCGGCAAGGCGCTCCGCACTGGGGGTGTCTGCACTGGGGGTGCTTGCCGCAATCATGGTGGCGTTCGGCTGTGTGCTGCCATCAACGTCGCCGGCGGCGGCGCAGGGCGCCAGTCTGCTGACGCCGTTCCCCGAGAACGACACGTGGCGGGCGATGGTGATCGGCGACGGTTTCGCCGAAGGACTGCTCGACGGTCTTACGGACGCATTTGCGGCGGTGCCGAAACTCCAGTTGCCGCGCAAGCGATATTCGATGCGGGCGCTTGGGCGAACCGAGTTCGACCAGGATTTGCGGGATATCGAGCAAGCCGTCACCCGCGAGAAGTTCCATGTCGCGATCGTCCTGCTGGGTTGGCTGGACCGCAGCGGGATGCGTGCTCCCAACGGGCGCAGGCTGGCGCTCGACAGCGATGCCTGGCGCGAGCAGTATGGTGCGCGCATCGACCGTCTGGTGCGCACGCTCAGAACGCGCAGCGTCGCCGTCTACTGGGTCGGGCTGCCGGTCATGCGGCGGGAGAGCTGGAACGAGGACGTCAACGCGTTGAATGAGCTGTTCCGCGAGCGTTCGACAGCCAACGGCGCGCGTTTCATCGACATCTATTCGGAGACAGTCGACGAGAACGGGGAATATACCGACCGCGGTCCGGATGTCTCGGGCAAGGTGGTGAGGCTCAGGGACTCCGACGGCGTCGACTTCACCTCCGCGGGATACCGCAAGCTGGCGTTTTTCGTCGAGCGGGAGCTGAAGCGAGACATGACACGCGCGCGCAGCGAGAGATCGATCCCGCTGGCGGGGGGCGAAGCGGAGCAACGGCGGATCAACGCGGCAAACAAAGGTGCAGCCAGCGGCGGCGGCAAGCGGACCAAGGCCAATCGCAGAGCGGGGTCTCCACAGGCGCGGGCGGCCGCGGCCTGGAACCGAGGTGCACCGGCGATCGGAGCGGGGGGCGAGGTCCGGGCGGACAACAGCAAAGTCTCGTTCAAGGCGGCGAAGCCCGGCGGCAAGCTGGAGACGGTGACACTGGAAATCGTTCGGCCGGCGTTGGCGGCGTCCGTGGTGGCGCTGGTGACCCGGCGCGACAAGGGCGACAAGCCGAGCCAAATCGGCGAGACCGTTACCGACACGCTTTCGAACGGGATGATGCTGATGCGGTCGGTCACGGCTACCCGCGAGCGAAATCAGGGTGCGCCGTCGCAGCAGCCGTTCTTCCTGGCCTTGACCAAGGGCGCGCGCTTGACGCCGAAGCCCGGCCGCGCCGACGATTTCCGCTGGCCGCGCGAGGACGATCTCCCGGCGCCGCCATCCATGGGGTCAGGGACGGCGGGAGGCGGCATAGCGAGTCCGGTGAAGCTTCGTCCGCCGCCGAAGGGCGCGTCGCGCCGCCGCGACGACGGCCGCTGACGCGTGCTGTTTGCGACCGATTGCCCAAAAGGCTTCCTCAGGCTGCGGACTCGGCGGACAATTGCCATTGTGCGATACGGCAGGTCCAGCCGGAGGCTTCCACCATGACACGCCGCCTGATCGACATCTCCGTCCCCTTGCAAACGGGGATCGCTTCCGATCCGCCCGGAATGGAGCCGGTCATCAAGTACTACACGCATGATCGCACGGCGAAGGAGGTCTGCCGGTATTTTCCGGGGCTCAAGCCGGAGGACCTGCCCGACCGCGAGGGATGGGCAATCGAGCGGGTCGAGATCACGACGCACAGCGGCACTCATCTCGATGCGCCATGGCATTTCGCTTCGACCATGGACGGCGGCAAGCCGGCGCTGAAGATCGACGAGGTTCCCCTCGACTGGTGCCTGCAGCCCGGCGTGAAGCTTGATTTCAGGCACCTGCCGGACGGCTACGTGGCGACGGCGGACGATGTGGAGGCCGAGTTGAAGCGGATCGGCCATGAGCTGAAGCCGCTGGAGATCGTGCTCGTCAACACGGCTGCGGGCGCCCGCTATGGGACAGAGGACTACCTGCCTTCAGGTTGCGGCATGGGCCGGGAAGCAACTCTTTACCTGACCTCGCGCGGGGTCCGCGTGACGGGGACGGACGCTTGGTCATGGGATGCACCGTTCGTGCATACGGCGAGGCGGTTTGCGGATACCGGCGATCCGCGCCTGATCTGGGAAGGGCACAAGGCCGGGCGAGAGATTGGCTACTGCCACATGGAAAAGCTGTCGAACCTGGATCGGTTGCCTGCCGATGGATTCATCGTGAGCTGTTTTCCGGTCAAGGTGCAGAGTGCATCGGCGGGCTGGACGAGGGCCGTCGCAATCCTGGAAGGTTGAGTGCGTAGCGCAAGGCGGCGCGATCGAGTGCCTGTCGCTAGGCCGACACCTGCATCGTCTTCTTGCGGCGCTCGGCCTCTTTGACCAGCTGGCCGATAATCTCGCGGCGCTTGCTCGGCCCGCAAACGTCGACGAACAACAGGCCGGCTTCTCCGCCGCGCTGCCAGCGCACCTGCGCTTCGAATACGTTCTGCTCCTTGAGCTCGACCAACTGCAGAAGCTCAGGCAGCGGATGACGCCAGTCGTGGATGGCAACGCGCGCGCCGCCGATCGAAAGGTCCTGGACCTGACAGGGCAACTGGACATTGCCGAAAACGACGTAGCCGGGAATGCTGACCGCGTATCGCGGGCTCCCGCGGCGTTCTGAACCAAGTGACTCACTCACGACGGCTGCTCCGGAGGTATCGTTGGAGACGAAGGGCCTGATGGCTGAAACTCTGCTCCATAATCGGGTACGGAGAGTCGGCACATTCACGGTATCCGGATTTGATTGATAAGAATTTGATCTGCGGAATGCATTTGTCTCCAATTCCGGCCGATTTGATCGTGTTGGCGTCGCCAGCTTGAAATTGCGGACAAGCGCCATCGGTTGCCAAAACGTAAAAGGCCGGGCGAGGGGCCCGGCCGACTGGATTGCATTTGCATCGTCAATCCCGCGAAGAGACCGACGCGGTCGTGCCGACCTAAAGCAACGGGCTTGAAATTCACCTCAGTTCGAGGCCTTAGGGCCTTTCTGGTTTTGGTTGAATCCCAGAAAGGCCCTAGATCTTTGTTTTGTCGTGCTTCTTCTTAGTTGCGCTTGCGACTCCCCTTCGGGGAGCCGGCCGCAAGCGAGTCTTATCGGAAAACCGGTTCCCAGGTTTTCGGAAACACTCTGAGCGGGGAGTGAATTTCAAGTCCAAAGTTGCTTTATAACACTATGACTTTAAAGCGTCTTTGGACCTTAAATGCGACTTCGAGATCAACCCAGGCGTGGGTCGCATTTAAGGTCCGACGCTTTAGACCTTGCCGGTCTCGTGGGCGCGTACGTCAATCTCGAGCGCTCCAAGCTCCGGCACCGATGTCATGCGAATGCGGTCGCCGGGCTTGACGGGCCCCACGCCTTCCGGCGTGCCCGTGTAATAGACGTCGCCCGGATAGAGCGTATAAAACGACGATGCGAACTCGATCAGCCTGGGGATGTCGTAGATCAGCGAGGCCGTGGTCGATTTCTGCTTGGGCGGGCTGCCGTTGACCGTGAGCTCGAACGGCAGATTGGAGGGATCCTTGATTTCGTCGGCGGTGACGAACCAGGGTCCGAGCACGGAGTAGCCGTCGATCGACTTGCGGAATGAACGGTCCTCGGGTCCGCGCGCGGTCATGTCGAGGCCGAGGCAATAGCCGGCAATGTAGTCGAAAGCCTTTTCCTTCGGGATGTCGGTGCCCTTCTTTCCGATGATCACCACGATCTCGGCTTCGTGCTCGTTGGAGCGATCAGGGAAGCGAAGCGAAATGCCTTCCGAAGGACCGACCACCGATGTATTGGACTTCAGGAAGATCCCGGCAGTTCCGATCTTGGGGCTGATGGTGACGCCGAGCTCGTTGCGGCGTCCTGCCATCTCCTCGATATGGGCAGCATAGTTGGTCGGGGCGGCAAGCACCTTGCCGGGGCGTGCGACCGGAGACAAGAGCCTGACCGAGGACAGCGGCTTCCCGGCGGCGGTCTTTGCCATCGTCTCGATCTTGCTACGCCACTCAGGGAGGGCTGCGATAACGGCGTCGGAATAGCTTGCGTAAGGGTGCGCTGCGCGGATCTGCGTCTGGGCTTCGGTTGCATCGTGCACCGAGTCGCCGATCACAACGCCAAGCCTGTCGTCGTCGTATCTGCAAAGCTTCATCGCCGGAACCTCTCGCCTGGGTTGTGAACGGGCCGATTGCATCAGCCTCGCGTTTGCCTCGGGTGATCTTTATCGCGGGGCCGTGGCCGGCACAATGGCCAGGCGGGGAAGCAGAGGCGGGGCAAGCGCGCTGCAGGCTTTACCCTCGATCCGGGCCGTGGCTTCGGGGCCGGCCGTGCGGGCCTGTCGACGCGGGTGGTTCCGGCGAATTCCTTATCCACGGTCGGAGTGCCCCGGACAAGGTCGCCGATGCAGCAGGGAGCAATGGCGCGTGTGCCGGCCGAAGAAGCGTGCTATGTTCCGTATGGGTACATAATATGACGGGGGCTGCTCGCAGGGGGAGTGCCTCGACGTTCTGAGCCGAGTGGCCGAGCAACGGCAGTTGCGCCGATAAAGCCAATGCGGCCCGCTTATTGGGGTGGTGTTTGGTGACGGGAAGCGGTCCACGGCAAGCCGAGGATGAAAACGCCAGCGCGATGGTCATCGTCACACTGACCACCACGCCAGCCCGCATGTGCGCCTTGGATGCGACGCTGCAGTCCATTCTGCGGCAGAAGCGGCGGGCCGACAGAGTGATCGTCTACATTCCGAAGACGTACCGGCGCGCCGAGTTCGGCTCCTACACGATCCCTGACGTTCCGGCTGGCATCGAGGTCCGCGTGTGCGAGCACGACTATGGTCCGGCGACGAAGATCCTTCCCGCAGTCCTGGAGTTCGCAGGCCGGGATGTCCGGATCGTCTACTGCGACGATGACCAGGTGTACGATCCGGACTGGCTTGAGCGGCTTGTCGAGGCCAGTGTCAGGCACCCCGGAGAGTGCATTGCCGATCGTGGGTTCCGAGTCGCCAAGTTCGATGCAAGACGCAAATTCAAACAGCCGCAATTCAGGCTTCTCAAGTGGGCGAGCCTGGGTCTCTGGCAGCCCTTGAGAAAGTTCGATACCCGGCGCGAGGATACTGTCGATCTGGCGATGGGGTTCGGCGGCGTCCTCGTCAGGCCGGAGTATTTCACGGCGGACGCATTCCATATTCCCGACGTGCTCTGGACCGTCGACGACGTATGGCTTTCAGGCCAGCTTGCCTTGAACGGGATCAGAATCCGGCAGGCTTCGGGCCGCCGCGAGTCTGCCAATTCGCCGGCGGCGGATCTGGTGTCGCTGTTCAAGAGCACGATCGAAGGACACGACAGGACCTCTGCCAATCAGCAATGCGTCGAGTATTTCCGCCGAAATCACGGAATCTGGAGCAGTACGGCGCCGTAGCGGCTGCGTGCTTCTGATTGGAAAGCATTTCAGAACATGGCGGGATGGACGCGGTCCGGCGGCGTGTGGCCGTCCATGAAGGTCTTGATGTTGATGATGACCTTTTCGCCCATGTCGACCCGGCCCTCGATCGTGGCCGATCCCATGTGCGGCAGAGCGACGACGCGATCCGACCCGAGCAACTTCGGGTTGACCGCGGGTTCATGCTCAAACACGTCGAGACCTGCGCCGGCGATCGTACCCGCTTCGATCATTCGGGCGAGCTCGTTCTCGTCGATCACTTCGCCGCGAGCCGTATTCACGATGTAGGCCGTAGGTTTCAGTAGCTTCAGCCGACGCGCCGACAGGAGATGGTAGGTGGCCGGCGTGTGCGGGCAATTGACGGACACGATGTCCATGCGCGCCAGCATCTGGTCGAGGCTGTCCCAGTAGGTCGCCTCCAGCTCATGCTCGACCTCTTCGGCGACGCGGCGGCGGTTGTGGTAGTGGATCTGGAGACCGAACGCCCTGGCCCGGCGGGCGACAGCCTGGCCAATGCGCCCCATGCCGATGATTCCAAGCCGCTTGCCCCAGATGCGGTGGCCCAGCATCCAGGTCGGCGACCAGCCCGTCCAGTGCGTGCGGGGGTCCTTCATGAATGCGGTGCCTTCAGCCAGCCTGCGCGGCACGGCGAGGATCAAGGCCATCGTCATGTCGGCGGTATCCTCGGTCAGGACACCGGGTGTATTGGTGACAATGATTCCGCGATTGCGGGCGGTGTCGAGATCGATGTTGTCCACGCCGGTGCCGAAATTCGCGATCAGCTTGAGTTCGGGCGCGGCCTGGGACAGCACGGCGCGATCGATTCTGTCGGTTACGGTCGGAACCAGTACGTTGGCGGTCTTGACGGCAGCGATCAGGTCCGCCTGGCTCATCGGAGCATCGTCGACATTGAGACGCGCGTCGAACAGCTCGCGCATGCGCGTCTCGACCACCTCCGGCAGCTTGCGCGTGACGATGACGGTCGGCTTCTTGGCGGAGGTCGGCATGGCTTTATCGGACGCTCAGTGTGGCGGACAGCGTACGTGAACGTTGGAGCCCGGCTCAAGCAAGGCAGCTTCAAATTGCAGTAAGTACCCTACCAGACGGCCAACGTCGTGACAAAATCATGGGGCGATGTGCCCGCGCGTGTGCGGTTCCCGCATAGGTGTAGATTGATCCCGGCCGGCCGGTTGACGATGGCGGCGAAGCAAGGCAATTGCGGGCTCATGCAGAGCGGCTCCGGCAAAGAAACGCGGCGATCGGACCGGAGGAGGCTGGTGTCCGCGCCGGCTTGGGGCTTCATTGTTCTTCTGGTCTGCATGAGCTCGATGGTGCCGGTTTCGGCTACGTCGAAGGCTGAGACGGCCGGCGAGCGAACAGGCCCAAGCGGCCTGCCGTTGCCGCGGTACGTGAGCCTCAAGTCGGATCGCGTCAACATGCGTGCGGGGCCGGGGCTCAAATATCCGACCAAGTGGGTCTATCGGCGGGCGGGATTGCCGGTCGAGGTTCTGCGCGAGTACGAGGGCTGGCGCGAGGTGCGCGATGCGGAAGGCGTCACCGGCTGGGTCATCGGTTCGTTGTTATCGGGCCGGCGTACGGCGCTGATCATGCCGTGGGAGCGCAAGGCGGGCCGCAAGACCGTTCAGGTCGAGCTGAAGTCGGACGACAGGACGGACGCGGGCCATGTGGCGCAGGTCGAGGCTGGCGTGATCGCCAATGTCAGGTCCTGCGACGGCCGCTGGTGTGCGGTCTCGGTCGGCGACATCCGCGGCTACCTGCAGCAGAAGGCGCTATGGGGCGTCTATCCCAACGAGACCGTCAGATAGGCGGGCTGCGCCCGGCGGGCCGGCTCAGGCGGCGCTGGTGCGGGCCCGGTGGCGATCCGGCGTGCGACACCAGCGCTCGAGCAGCTCGATGATCTCCTGCTTGTGGAAGGGCTTGGCAAGATAGTCGTCGAAGCCTGCTTCTATGCAGCGCTGGCGGTCCTCGGCGAAGGCGTTGGCCGTGAGCGCGACCAACGGCGGCACGCGGCCGGGAGCGCCGGGGTTCTGCTCAGCGATACGCCGGATCGTGCCGACGGCGGCAAGACCGTCCATTCGCGGCATGTGAACGTCCATCAAGACGATGTCAAACGCCGGATCCTGGCCCGACAGGCAGCGGCTCAGCGCCGACACGGCCTGCTCGCCGTCGGCGACGTGGACGACATGGCAACCGGCATTCTCCAGCATCTTGCGCGCGAGAAGGGCATTGATGGCGTTGTCCTCGGCCAATAGCGCCCGGTAGCCGGTGCTTGTCCCGGCCGGGCGAGCCGGCTGCGGATCGGTTTTGTCCGCTTCACGCGTCAAAGCGCTTTTGTGCTGGCTGGAGAGCACCTCCAACCGCGTCATGAGCGACACGGGGCGGACGGGGCGCATGAGATAGGTCTCGAAACCGGCGGCTCGGTACTCGTGGAGCGCGGGCTTGGCGACGGCATCGATGAGAATGATGCCGTGTACCGAATTCGTCCCGGCGCGTGATCTTGCCGTGGCGAGGAGCTTTGCCGCTTCGGCGATGTCTCCGTCGGCGTCGGCAATCACGATCTCAACCGGCCGGCCGGCTGCGGCAGCGAGATCGATTTCCCTGTTGGACGCAAGATCGTCCGCCTCGAGGCCGCGAAGGCCGACGGAACGCAAACTGGTCGAGAGGGCCCGGCGCTCGATCAGCCGGTCGAATGCGAGCAGAACCGTGCCCCGGATATCGGGCCGCGAGAGGATCGGCAATCCCTCTGCGGCCGGCGCGGCGCGCAGCGGCAAGCTCAGCGTGAAGTTTGCCCCGCGATCGGGACGGCTCTCGACTGCGATGCTGCCGTCCATGGCGCGGGCGAGCCGCTGCGAGATCGCCAGGCCGAGTCCGGTGCCGCCGCGTCGCTGAGCCAGCGGGCCGTCGGCCTGCGCGAACTCGGCGAAGAGAGCGGAGATCGATTCCGGCGCGAGCCCGATGCCGGTGTCCTTGACGCTGATGACGAGACGCGGTGCGCCGGCGCCGCCGTCCTTCGAAACCGTCAGCAGAACCCCGCCGCGGTCCGTGAACTTTACGGCGTTGCTGAGCAAGTTGAGCAGGATCTGACGCAGGCGGGATTCATCGCCGATGATGACGGAGGGCAATGCCGGATCGATCGTCCAGGCGAATTCGAGGCCTTTCTCGTGTGCGGCCGGCGCCACCAGCTCGATCGCGGCCTGGACGCAATTGTGAAGTCCCAACGGGGCTTCGTTGATGACAAGCTTTCCCGCCTCGATCTTTGAGAAATCAAGGATCTCGTCGATCAACTGCATCAGCGTACGGGCGGATTGCTCGATCGCGCCGTTATATGTTGCCTGCTCTTCATTGAGCTTCGTTTCCGACAGAAGGAGCGACATGCCGATAATGCCGTTCATCGGCGTCCGGATTTCGTGACTCATCGCGGCAAGGAAGCGCGACTTGGCGCGGTCGGCCGCCTGGGCCTGGTCGCGGGCTTCGGCGAGTGCCGCCTGGAACTCGCGTTCCTCGGTGATGTCGCGGCCGATGAGCTGGATCTCACTTGTGCCGGTCTCGCTGTCGAGCGTTGCGCCCGGCACGACGTTGCGTTCGATTGCATACCAGCGCGGACCGCTGGTCGTTTCCACCAGCTTCACCACGGATCGGTTTGCCGCAGAGGCGTCGGCGCCGCCTGCATCCTCGGCCAGGATCGCAGGCGCAAAGGTGCTGCCCAGCACCTCCTCGGCAGTCACGCCGAACGAGCGGCAGAAGGCCTTGTTCACGAATGTCAGGCGGTCGCCGGCGTCGCGGCGGCAGATCAGGTTGGCCTGACTGTCGAGCAGGTCGCGGTAGCGCGCCTCGCTGTCGCGGAGATGCCAGGACAGGTCTTCGAGGTCTTCGATGCGGCGCTCGAGCCGGTCGGCAGCCTGGGCGCGTATCAATAGTGCGGCGACAACAGAGGCTGCGGTTGCCAAGGCGAGGGTCAGAGCGGCGATCAGAACCAGCGACGCCGTGGAGAACTGTGCGGGCAAAAGTGCGAGTGATGTTGCGCCGGCGAACAGGACGCCTGTCGCGAGCACAAGCGCGGCAGATGCGCATGGCCAGCGCGCGACAACTGCCGAGGCCGTCCGCAAACGACCGGGCAGATCAAGAACGCTATTGTCCGACCTACCCACTTGCGCGACCGACCTACAAAAACACTTGAGCCTCGAGCGACGAACGTAGGCGAGCGAGAATTGATAAATTGTTGACAGTTCTGGTTAATTCGGTGGCATTACTTTGAATTATCGGCTGTGCGATCCGGGTTGTCGCGCAGCCTCGATGCACCGGTGGGCGTGAGGCGGCGTCCAAGCGAAAATTTTGGGGGATCGGCCGGCCCCGTGCACAACTGGTTGTGAGAAGAACGGGAGCCGCGGTGGCCGCAGCAAGAAGACTCAGCCTGCCCCGGCGTCGCTGGATCCGCCGTATCGTAGCGGCCTAGGCGGACAGACGTGCAGTCATTGTCCCGATCGCGATGCGCATCACATCGTGTGCAGGAGCAGGAACAGACCCACGCCTATGGCCGGCGCCAGGGTGCTGGCCAGCACCATCAACATGAACGACTTTACGCCCACTTCGTTTCCCCGCTGACAAAATACGCGCCTTGTGGTCCGCACACGAAATGTCGAACCGCCGGCTGCTCTGGAAGTACGCCCACTGATCTCCAGAACTTAGTCATCATACATCATTACGTCTGAACCAGCAGCGGATTATCGCATCAGGCGAAGGAGATTGTTTCGCATTTGCGAAGCTGGTCCAGCGTCCAATGTCGACCGGAGACGCCCATTACATCAAAAGCTTAGACTTTCAAATAGTTTTCACATTCAATGCATAACTGGTCTGCAGGTTGCGGGCGGCTGGTGCATGACGATTTCAATCGGGAATTGCGATTGCTACGTTGCTCAATCGCATCATTCGTCCGCTGACGTTGCAATCGTGCAACGCCGTTTCAGCGCAGGTCGAACAGTCTAAGCTGGCGCTCATCCTGGCCCTTGGTCTCGCGCGCGAGCTGTTCGATGCGATCGAACGGAACCTGCTCGGCGCTGATGAGCGAGCGCTGAGCCCGCATGGACCTGACGAGACCTTCCTGGACCAGATGGAATTCGCCGACAGTCTGGTGGGGCAGCACGGCAGCCGGATCGAGGCCGCTCTCGCTTTGGAAGGCGGCGCGCAGCTTCTTGAGCGCGGTATCCTCCCGCACGCGGCCGATGAACCACGACGTGATCTGATCGCGGCTCTTGTAGTCGAGATCGCCGGGCGATTGCGTCGCCAACATGATGCCGAGGCCGGCCGAGCGGGCGCGCTTGAGCAGGCTCTGCAGGGGCTCTGCGGTGGCCGGCTTGGCGTTGGCGGGAATGTAGAGGTCGGCCTCGTCGAACATGACGACGGCCTGGAGCTGGTCGTTCGGGTTGCGCTGGCAGAACCGGAGCGCCTCGGACAGGAACTGCGAGACCCAGAACAGGATGTTCTCGTTGTCGCCGAGGAAGCCGGTGTAGATGACCGACAGCCGGGTCCGGCCCTCGCGCTTGTAGGGCCCAAGTCCAAGCAGCGATTCCACGCGCAGGCTCTCGCCGCCGCCTTCGAACAGGGCCGAGTTGCGGTGACGGAGGCTGTCGAGCTGGGCGACCAGATCGCGGCGGATCTTGCCGGACGGGTCCATGCGCTGGGTCAGGTCGGTGAGCTCCGGGTCCTCATCCTCCAAAAGATGAATGAGGTCGCCGAGGGTCACTTCCGAACGCGAGCGGGAGCCGAGAATTTTGAGCGCGACGGACAGCGTGCCGGACTGCTTCTGATGGGTTGCCGAGTTCTTCAGGTGGAGCATGTCGCCGAGAGCGGCGGCGGAGAGATTGGCGAGCAGCTGCTGCTCGTGCTCGGGAAGCTCGGATATGCCGGTGGGCAGGAGCGTGATGGAGATCGGACGTCCCGAGGCGCGGCCCGGCGTATAGACGGCGACATCGATGGCGTCGGCCAGTTTCTCGCGTTCGGCGCGGCGTTCGGAATAGTCGGTCTCGTTGAAGCGCCAGACGTCGGGGTTGGCATAGGAGCAGAGGTCGCCTTTGCGGTCGATCAGGACGGCCGGAATGCCGCGCAGCAGAAGCTGCTCGATGACGGTGAGGGCGAGTGTCGTCTTACCCGAGCCGGAGCCTCCCAGAACCGCCGCATGGCGCTTGAGCACGTCCATGTTGAGGGTGACGGGCCTGCTGCCGCTCCCGTTGGTTCGGCCGGCGTAGATGGAGTTCGTGCCGTTGGCGTTTTCGTCGAGCAGGACCTCGATCGGCAACTCGTCGTCGTTGGCGGGAGCGACGTCCGATCCGGCAGTACCCCATCCGGTCCAGTCGGCCCATGTCGCCCCGGTTGCAGTGGAGGTGGCCATGGAGGGGAGCAATGCTTCGTCGCCGGTGTGCTCGGTCTGCTCCGCGCAGGGCTCGCCGGCGTCTGCGTCTGCGTCCGAGGTGATCACGGCGGGCGGCAGCTCCTGGCGCGGCGTCAAAGACCGCGTGAGCAGGTCAAGCCGCAGAAGCTGCACGATCGGCAGGAGGCCCGACAGCAGCCTTGCCTGCTCGAACCAGCTTCTGAAGCCGGGATCGTGACGATGGTCGTCATGGAACTGCCGCACCGCAATCATGCGCTCCCACTCGGGGATGGGCACCAGCACGGAGCGGCCACCATTCTCGCGGTATTTGCGGTAGACCATCGCCGTCTGGTTCTTGCGGTTCGGAGGGAAATCGCTGGCGCGGAGCATGAACGTCGTCCGGCCGCTCATGGCTGCCAGCACCTTGTCGAGCTGACGCTTGAAGCCACCGCCCTGCGTCGGTCGATTGCATAGAAAGATGCGGGCTTCCTGGCTGAACCCGGTCTTGTGACGGAATGCGATCTCGATCGCCGGAACGTCGCTGGCGATTTCGAGGCGCTTGATGGCGAAGGCGGTGAAGGACGCGGCCCATTCCTCCTTGCCGCACTCGAGAGCGCCGACGAGCACGTCCATCAGGTCGGTATCGGTGGGCGGAATCTCGGCCTCATTGGATGCGCAGAAGTTTTCCCAGAGCGTGCGGTAGTCGATTTGCGGATGCGGCTCGTTGGCCGCGTCGTTGGAGGTCTTGAAGCCGAGGGCTGCGACGAGAGAATCGAGAAAGCCGGGCATGCTGCTCGAGGCAACGGGAGCGCTGGTCTCGTCGTCGTGATCATCGGCCCCGAGCGTACGGATCCGGTTCTGGGCGTGCTCCAGCAGGCGGCGGGTCGAGAGGCCGCCGAACTCCTCGAAGAAGTTGGGGCCGAAGAATGCGGCCGCGTCGGGATAGCTCGGGCCGCCGGCGTGCGCCTTGGACTGATGCTCCAGCCGGCGCGCAATGATGAGGCGGGCCTCTTCGGGGGTCCGCGATTCCAGCAGTGCGACAGGGCCTGCCTTCTCGACGCGGTCGATGTAGGATTGTGGCAGGATAGCGCGGGCCTGACCGTAAAACTCTTCCAGGCTCGCGATTATGATGATGGCGCGCGGGACGCGGTTGGCGATCTGCATCAGATTGCCGACGGCGCGCTGGAAGCGCTCCTCCGCATCCTCGAAATTGCGCAGGTCCTCGACCTGGTCGATGCAGAATACGAGCGCGGAGCGGTCTGCGGACCACATCAGGCGACCGAGACTCTCGATGATCTCGAAGGCCCGGCCATCGCCGGCATTGGGGTCGAGCGCGGCAACGGCGGCCTGCGCCAGCTCGTTGAGCGGGCGGCCCTGAAGATACTGCCGAATGCGCTGATCAACCCGGGCATCGGCACGCTGCAGGTAGAGCAGGGCACGGATGATATTGATGTCGAGATTGTCGTCGGCGAAGCGGGGCGATGCGACGATGTCGTCGGCCAGACCGAGGATGAAGCGGGCCAGGTCCTTTTCGCTCAGCTCGGCCTCGCGCAGCCGGTCGAGGTCCTTGGCGGGCATGACGGCGCTGTCGGCGATCAGCTTGCGGGTGAGGCGCGCGAGGGCGCTTTCCCCGCCATGGTCGGGATCGTAGGGGCGCTCCAGCGAATGAATGAGGCGGCGCAGATAGTAGTCGGCATAGTTGGCGATGTCCGGCGTCATCTGAGCATAGCCGAAGTAGGCTTTCTCACGCCGGTGAGCGCCGGTGCGCAGGGCCCGGATCAGGTGGGTCTTGCCGGCGCCGGACTGGCCGTGAAACAGCAGGATGCGCGGCTTGGACGGCGAATGGCTGTCGGAGGTGACCGAGTCGAGCAGATCGAAGAATTTGGTGCGCGCCTTGGCATGGACGAGTTCGACATCGACCGGGTCGGCCCGCCAGATGTCGTCCTCCCAGGTAATCGAATGCTCGAATGCTGCCGAGAGCTCAGCGGCATCGTTGGGGCTCAGATCCAATAACTG
>JBFWYV010000088.1:0-16489 GCA_050186055.1 Hyphomicrobiaceae bacterium
CGGGTACTGCCTGGTCTTCATCACGCTGTCGGCGTGGCTGAACGTGGTGCTGCGGGTCAGGTATCCGGCCCGGCATCGCCTCGATGTGGCGTATGCGACGGCACTTCTGGTCTATGACGTGCTTCAGCTCGCTGCACTGCTTTACCTTACGGGCGGCATTCGCAATCCCTTCGTCGTGCTGCTGGCCGCACCGGTGATGGTTTCGGCAGCGTCGCTTCCGGCGCGCAATACGATCGGGCTTGGCACACTGGCGGTGGCGGCCGCTGGGCTGCTGGTGGTGTTTCACCTGCCGTTGCCGTGGAACGAGGAGTTTGCCGGCCCGATCACCATGCCGCTGTTGTACGACATCGGCATACTCGTTGCCGTGACCGCGACACTGATCTTTCTCGGTCTGTATTCGTGGCGGCTGGCCAAGGAGGCACGGCAGATGGCGGGGGCTCTCGCAGCCACGGAAACAGTGCTGGCGCATGAGCAGAAGCTGCACGCGCTCGACGGCCTTGCGGCTGCTGCCGCGCATGAGCTGGGGACGCCGCTTGCCACTATTGCGCTGGTCAGCCGCGAGCTCGAACGCGACATGGCGCCGGATGATCCCCGTCGCGACGATGTCCTGCTGCTCAGAAGCCAGGCGCAGCGTTGCCGCGAGATCCTGCAGAGGCTGACCAAGAGCCCGTCGGCGCAGGATCCGATGCATTCGAGCGTTTCGATCGGTCAGCTCCTGGAGGAGGCTGTAGAGCGGCACCGCTCGCCGCGCGTCGTCATCAAGATCGATGCTGCCCCTGCCCTGCTCAGCCCGGAGGGAGGCGCCGCCACGGCAGAGCCGGTCGGCGAGCGCAGGCCAGGCGTCGTATACGGCATCGGCAACATTCTCGAGAATGCCGTGGATTTTGCCACGTCCAAGGTCGATATCACGGCGCGATGGAGCGACCGCGAGGTAACAATTACGATTGCGGACGATGGCCCCGGCTTCCAGCCCGAGATCCTGGAGACGATCGGCGAGCCCTATGTGACGACACGGCCCGGCGGACGCAGTTTTCCGAGCGCCCGGCACGGCCAGGGCGGACTGGGGCTCGGCTTCTTCATCGCCAAGACGTTGCTGGAGCGGTCAGGAGCCGCGCTGGTGTTCGGAAACCTGAGCAGCGGCGAGCATGGCGCCTTCGTCAAGATCACATGGCCGAGGGAGGCATTCGAGGCATCTGCAAGTCCGTGGCCGTCCCCGAAGCCGGTTCTGGAGGCTGTTGACCAGTCTTGATCCGATAACAACAAGTCCTTTGGAACTCTGGGGTTAAGCGGTATAACCCTACCAGAATGGAGGTTCCGCTGTGGCAGAAGACCTGAGTTTCAACAAAGACGAGCTGCCAGAGGACAGCTCCCTGATCGTCATCGACGATGACCGCGCGTTCCTGCAGCGCCTGGTGCGCGCTATGGAGCAACGCGGCTTCGACGTGCGTGCCGGTCATTCGGTCAGCGAAGGGCTGGAGCTGATCCGGGAACGAGCGCCGGCGTTTGCCGTCGTCGATATGCGGCTGGAGGACGGAAACGGCCTCGACGTCATTGCCGAGCTCAACCGTGTACGGCCGAATGCGCGCTCAATCGTACTGACCGGGTACGGCAACATCGCCACCGCCGTCTCGGCGGTCAAGCTCGGTGCCGTCGACTATCTCGCGAAGCCTGCCGACGCCGACGAGGTCACCGACGCTCTGCTGGCGCCTGCCGACACCAAGGCGCCGCCTCCGGAAAATCCGATGTCGGCCGACCGCGTGCGCTGGGAGCACATCCAGCGCGTCTATGAGCTGTGCAACCGCAACGTCTCGGAGACGGCGCGCCGTCTCAACATGCATCGTCGCACGCTTCAGCGAATCCTGGCCAAGCGCGCTCCGAAGTAGCCAGTGTCCCGGCGCGCTGCTGCAAGTCGCCTGGAAATGCGATGGACCTGGGCCGCAACCCCATGTTGAAGAACGTGGTGCTGGTCGGGGCTGGCCATGCGCATGTCGGCGCCCTGCGCAGCTTCGGCCTGACGCCGGACAGAGGCGTCCGTCTGACGCTGATATCACGGCAGGCCAAAACGCCGTACTCGGGCATGCTGCCGGGTCTGGTGGCCGGCCACTACGGGTTCGACGACATCCACATCGATATCGATCCGCTGGCGGACTTCGCCGGTGCGCAGTTCCATCAGGCGGAGGTGACCGGGCTCGATCTTTCTGCTCGACGCGTGATCTGTGACGGCTGCTCGCCGCTGCCGTTCGACATACTTTCAATCGATACCGGATCGACGCCCGGCGGCAGCGTGATCCCCGGCGTTGCCCGACACGCCATTGCCGTGAAACCCATCGACCAATTTATCGAGCGGTTCGAAGCCGCCCGTGTGCGCGTGCTGGCCGCGAGGGGAAATGTCCGCATCGGTGTTGTCGGCGGCGGTGCTGCGGGCATCGAGCTGGCGCTGTCGCTGGACAGTCGCCTGCGGCGGGATCTGGAGGCTGCTGGCAGCGACGGGCGTGCGTTGAGGGTTGCAGTCCTGACCATGGGGGCGGGGATCGTGCCGGCTCTGCCGGCCGGGGCGCAGCGGCGGCTCGCCCGCATCCTGTCGGAACGGGGCATCGAGGTGATCGCCAACGCCCGGGTCATCGGTGTCGATGGCGGGCAGGTGGCCATCGAGGGCGGGGCAGTGCAGGACATCGACGAACTGTTCTGGACGACCGAAGCCGCTGCCGCAGCATGGCTGGCGGATACGGGACTGGCGCTCGATGCCGCCGGGTTCGTGGCCGTAGACGATACATTGCAGTCGGTTTCACATGCCGGCGTATTCGCTGCGGGCGATGTCGCTTCGATGCGTGGACGAAACCTGCCGAAGTCCGGTGTCTATGCGGTGCGGCAGGGCCCGTATCTTGCCGACAACATCCGACGGGCGGCAGCGGGCCGTCGCCTGGTTCCTTACCGGCCGCAGGGGCAGGCGCTCTATCTGATCTCGACAGGAGATCGCTATGCGGTCGGTACGCGGAACGGCCTGAGCTTTGAAGGCGCCTGGGTGTGGCGCTGGAAAGACTGGATCGACCGGCGGTTCATGCGCACGTACAAGGAGCTGCCGGGTGTGATCAAGCCGTCAAGGCGGGGAGCCGCCTGATGGCCGCGATCTCGCTGCCGGCGCGGGAGATGCGGCGGACGGCGACGGACAGTGGCTCGGTGACGGCGGCCATGTGGTGCGCGTTGGCATGCACCAGCATGACGCCGTCCGACATGACGCCGACGTGGCCCCGCCAGAACACGATGTCGCCGCGCTGCAGGCCTTCGAGGCTGTCCGGGATGAGCACGCTTTCGCCAAGGCTCGCCTGCTGCATGTCGGTGTCGCGGGGGCACGGCAGGCCGGCAGCCTGCATCGAGATCTGGATGAGACCGGAGCAATCGAGTCCGATGCGCGTGCGGCCGCCCCACAGATACGGGGTTCCGATCAGGCGCTCGGCAACATCGACGAAATCGCGTGCGATGCGGTCTATCGGGGCGATGTGGCGGGAGATGACGAAGCCGCCGTCGCGAAGGCGGCCAAAGCGATCGCCCTGATGCGTGACGGTCAGACGTGAATTGATCGAGAGGTGCATAAGTGGAGGCGACTTGATGTCTTCCTCCGCATAAAGAAATGTGCCGGTCGCGGATACGCGGTGGGTGGGCTCGGCGGGTGCCGTGAGCGTATCGGCGGGCACGTAACCGACGTAGTTGTCGTGCTCGAGCTGTATCCACGCCCAGCCGTCGGCTTCGTCGTAGACGGTGACGATCTCACCGAACAACGCTTCCGTCTCCAGTCCCAGGGATGGCTTCGGCTCGCGGCGTACCGGAACCGCCGCACGGCGTACTCTCCGGCGTGTGCCCGTCACATAGCGGGGCGCGTCGACCTTGCCGCGCAGGCTTTCCGCCGCCAGATCCGGGCGGTGTGCGTTGAGACGGGGATCGGGCGGTGCATTGGTCATCTCGCGATCCATCGGGCAAGCGCCAAGCGCCTCACATGACTAAGCCGTGCGGCGATAGCGTGACTCGAGCGCGGCGAGCAGACAGCGGGCGACGTGCGGTTCGCCTCCCTTGGGACCGAGCGGGCGCGCGGCCGGACGCCAGCCGTACATGTCGAAATGGGCAAACCGCTTTGCGTTCTTTACGAACCGGCGCAGGAACAAGGCCGCCGTCACCGACCCCGCGAACGGTCCCTCCGACACGTTGCACATATCGGCGACCTCGTTGTCCAGGTTGCGCTCATAGCCGGGCCAGAACGGCATCCGCCAGACGGGATCGCCGACACTGGTCCCGGCGGCGGCGATCTCGGCTGCAAATGCGTCGTCGTCGGTGAACAGGGCCGGCAGATCCGGCCCAAGAGCAACGCGCGCGGCGCCCGTCAATGTGGAGAAGGTCAGCAGGGCATCGGGTTCTTCCTCGTCGGCCAGAGACAGTGCATCCGACAGAACGAGGCGGCCTTCCGCGTCAGTGTTGCCGATTTCCACGGTGCGGCCGTCCCGTGTGCGCACGACGTCCTGCGGGCGATAGGCGTTTCCGGATACGCTGTTCTCGGCGGCGGGAATGAGAACCCGGAGGCGGACGTCGAGCCTCAACGTCATGATCATGGAGGCCAGGGTCAGCGCGGTGGCGGCTCCGGCCATGTCCTTCTTCATCAGCAGCATGCCGCTCGCCGGCTTGAGGTCGAGGCCGCCGGTGTCGAAGCAGATGCCTTTGCCGACCAGCGTGATGCGCGGCGCGCCGGTCCGTCCCCAGGTCATGTCGATGAGGCGTGGCGCCCGGTTGCTGGCGCGGCCGACTGCGTGAATCATGGGAAAATCGCGGGCAAGGAGATCGTCCCCGACGATGGCGGATACCTCCGCGCCGTGACGCTTCCCGAGTTCGCGCGCCGCCAACTCGAGTTGCTCGGGTCCCATGTCGGATGCCGGCGTATTGATCAGGTCGCGTCCGAGCCAGACCGACTCGACGATTGCGAGCACACGGTCGCGGTCGACACCGGATGAGAGCCTGAGCCTGACCGGACCGTCCTTGGCATCGGCGGTCTTGTAGCGCCGGAAGCGATAGGCGCCGAGCCCGAATGCGATCGCGGCCAGCTCCGGGGCGTCGAGGTGTCCGGTAAATTCGTAGTCGCCTGGGGGCAGGCCGGTCGCCAACTGTCCGGCGAGGAGCTCGCCCGGACCGGCAGGCTCTCCGGTGCGGCCGTCCCCCAGGCCCATCACAGCGCCCGACAGGTTGCCGTTGTCGCCGGGCAGCAGGGCGAGCTGCTTCGGCCTGGCCTTGAAGCCGAGTGCGGTCAGCCAGTTGCGATGAGCCGCGGTGAGGCCCGGCAGCTCGAGACCCGCCGCCTCGGTCGCAAGCCAGACCTGACGTGCGGAGGATGCGTCCGCGGCGGCGAGAAGGAGATCGGCCGGTGCAACTCGATTGGCGCCGCTGTCCGTCATGGGGAATGCCTCGGGTGTTGCCTGATGTGTGGGCTCACTCTCTCGATTAGCGTGCGGCGCATGCAAACTCAACTTTGCGACCGGCGCAGCGGGCGAAATGAGTGCGTTATTCAGTCGGCGGAGGCGGTTAACGATCTGTTGACGCGTGTGCCGGAGACTCGGGCGAAGCGCGAATCAACGCGCCATGGAATTTGATGCCTGGGGGCGTGAATGAAGCTCGATTTCCTGGTTTCACAGGTGGCGACCGGCCGCGTCCGAGGCATGATCGGCGTTTCCATCGCGGCCTTGCTGGCCTGCGCCTGCTCGGCCGGGAACGCGCTCAATGGAGCGGGCGATGCTCAGATGCTCGCGACCGCCTCCTCGGGCAAGGCCGATGCGCCCCAAAAGAGCGAACTCGAGAAGGCGATCGAGTATTGGGGGGGAGAGTTCAAGAAGCATCCGCATAGTCTGAAGGCGGCTTTGAGCTATGCCCGCAACCTCAAGGCGGCGGGACGGAAACGCGACGCATTCTCCGTCGTTCAATCGGCGGCGCTCCTGCATGGCGACGACCGAGAGCTGATTTCCGAATATGGCCGGCTTGCGCTCGACATGGGGCAGGTGCAGGTGGCCCTAAAGGTGCTGGCGATGGCGGATGATCCTGCCAAGCCGGACTGGCGCGTGGTGTCGGCCCGCGGAACTGCATTGGCCAAACAGGGCAAGTACGCCGAAGCGTTGCCGTTCTATGAGCGGGCTCTGCAGTTGTCGCCGGGTGAACCGTCGGTGCTGAACAACCTGGCGCTTGTCTATGCGGCAAGCGGCGAGCCGGCCAAGGGCGAGACGATCCTGCGCGAGGTCGCAGACAAGAGCGATGACCCGAAGATCCGCCAGAACCTGGCGCTGGTGCTCGGACTGCAGGGCAAGTATTCCGAGGCCGAGACACAAAGTGCGAAGGTTCTGCCGCCGGCAGCGGCGACTGCGAACGCCGACTACCTGCGGCAGTTCGTGAAGGCTCCCGCGGTCGAGCCGAAGGTATCGTTTGCCGAGGCCACCGTTCGGCGCGCGCCTCAGACAAGCGTGGTCGTGGCGAAGGCGCCGGCAGAGGGCGCCAATGTGCTGCGGCCAAGCTCAGGCCCCAATGCCGTTAGCGCACCGGCGTCCGGCTGGAGCGGCGTCATCGCGCAGCACTGAAAAACCGCCGGACTCCCGGACTTTGCGGTTTTCTGCCGGGAGATGGGCGCCGACAGGCGTGTTCAAAGCAGCCCGATCAACTCGCGAAGCCGCATGAGGAGCGTGCCAATTCTGCCGGCGGACGATCTGCCGGATGCGTCTGCCGCGACATCCCGCGGTCGGCCGAGCATGACGGTTGGCGCAACGCCGTTTCGAACGGGCGGCGTTGCGATCCGCGCCTAATGCATCTTCATGACTTGGATGCCGGCCGGGCCGAGGATCACGATGAACAGCACCGGCAGGAAGAATACGATCATCGGCACGGTGAGCTTCGGCGGCAGGGCGGCAGCCTTCTTCTCGGCTTCCGCCATACGCATATCGCGGTTTTCCTTGGCCATCACCCGCAACGCCTGACCGATCGGGGTGCCGTAGCGTTCGGCCTGGATCAGCGCGGTCGCAACGGCTTTGATGCCGGGGAGGCCGGTGCGCTTGCCGAGGTTCTCATAGGCCTGCCGGCGGTCCTGCAGATAAGACAGCTCCGCCGTGGTCAAGCTGAACTCTTCCGCGAGCTCGATCGACTGCGTGCCGATCTCGGCTGCGACCTTGCCGAACGCGGCTTCGATCGACATGCCCGACTGCACGCAGATCAGCAGCATATCCAGGGAGTCCGGGAAGGCATACCGGATCGAGGTCTGGCGCTTCTGGATCTGGTTGGAGATGAACAGGTTGGGCAGGTAGAAGCCGAGAAATCCGGCGCCCAACGCCATCATGAACTTGACCATCGGCGGGTAGGAGAAATTGGTCAGCACGAACAGGTAAAGCAGCGCGCTGATGGTGGCGAGAATTGGCGTCAGTACACGGAAGAACATGTAGGCGACAACGGGCGCCTGTCCGCGCAGACCCGCCATCTTGAGCTGATTTCGCAGCTCTTCCGTCTCGAATATCGATCTGAGATCGAGGGCATCGACCAGTTGCTGCATGAAGCCCTTCGGGGTCTGGCGCAGCCGGGCGGTGTTGCTGTCGCGCTGCTTCATGTCCTGGATGCGGGCCGCCCGCATCTTGTCGCGTTCCAGGGCCATCACCTTCATGCGCTGCCCGGAGCGATCGCGCTGCAGGATCGGCATGGCGATGGTCAGGACGGTGGCGAAAGCCGCGATCGCCGACAGCGTCATCACGATCAGCTGCGGCTTCAGAACCATGTCGATGAAGTCCATCATGGCAGCGCCTCGCAGTCCCTCTTCCGCCTCAGAACTTGAAATTGATCATCTTCTTCATGACGAGGATGCCGAACGTCATCCATACCGCGCCGATGCACAGAAAGAACACGCCGGTCTTGGTGGTCCAGAGCAGCGCGATGTAGCCGGGCGTGCTCAGGTAGACGAGCGCCATGACGACGAACGGCAGCGAGCCGAGCACCATGGCGGATGCCTTGGCTTCGGCCGACATCGCCTGCACCTTGGCAGCCAGCTGCTTGCGGTCGCGCAGCACGCCGGCGAGGTTGCCGAGGGCTTCCGACAGATTGCCGCCGGCCTGCTGCTGGATGCCGATGACGATGGCGAAGAACTTCACCTCGGGCAGCGGCACGCGGCTCATCATGCGTTCGAAGCAGTCCGCAAGCGGAATGCCAACGCGCTGCTGCTCGATCAGCTCCTGGAACTCCTCGCGCAAGGGAGACGGGCTCTCGCGGGCGATGATGGTCAGGCATTCATTGAGCGGAAGACCGGATTTCACGCCACGGACGATCACGTCGACGGCATTGGCGAACTCATCGAGGAACTTGGCCTGGCGGCGGCTGGTCATCTTGCTGACGAACCAGCGGGGAAGGCCGAATGCGCCGATGAACACCACCACACCGATGGCAACCGGCGGGATGGAGGGCATCATGATGAGGAGCAGCAGGCCGAGCGAGCCGCCGGTGAGACAGGAGGCAATCCAGAATACATTCGGCGAGATGTCGAGGCCGGCGCGCTGAAGGCGCAGTTTCAGCGGGACCTTCTGCTTTTCCTTCTGCTTGTCTTCCAGGTCCTTCAGGGTCTCTGCGACCGCCTTGCGGCGCGCATTGGTGGTTTCGGCCTGAGCCTTGCGGGCCTGGCGGCCCGCCCTGTTCTCGGCGACGCTGTTCAGGCGCTTTTGCGCCTGCCTTTCGCCGGACATGTACGGAAACATCAGCACGTAGGCGATCGACGCCACGGTTATAGCGGCGAGCAGCAAGAACAGCGCTTGCGACGCGTCGATGCTAGCCATTCATTTCACCCAGCGGGTTGCCGTGCTGGTCCTTGACCTCGGCGGCGGCCAGCGCGCGAGCAAGCCGGTCGGTCTCGTTGTAGTACTCCGCACGCTCCCAGAATCGCGGCCGGGCGATCCCCGTCGACCGATGCCGGCCGATCAGCTTGCCGGTCTTGGGATCTTCGCCGGTGATCTCGTAGACCATGATGTTCTGCAGCGTGACGACGTCGCCTTCCATGCCCAGCACCTCAGTGATGTGGGTGATGCGGCGGCTGCCGTCGCGCAGGCGGGCGGCCTGGACGATGATATCGACCGAGCCGGTGATCATTTCACGGATGGTCTTGGTGGGCAGCGCGTAGCCGCCCATCATGATCATCGATTCCATGCGGCTGATGGCTTCGCGCGGGCTGTTGGCGTGCAGGGTGCCCATGGAGCCGTCGTGGCCGGTGTTCATGGCCTGGAGGAGATCGAACGCCTCGGGGCCGCGAACCTCGCCGACGATGATCCGTTCGGGCCGCATACGCAGGCAGTTCTTGATCAGATCGCGCATCTTGATCTCGCCCTCGCCCTCGAGATTGGGCGGGCGGGTCTCGAGACGCACCACGTGCGGCTGCTGGAGCTGGAGCTCGGCGGAGTCCTCGCAGGTGATGACGCGCTCGTCGAAGTCGATGCAAGCCGACAGGCAGTTCAGCAATGTCGTTTTGCCGGAACCGGTGCCGCCGGAGACGATGACGTTGCAGCGTACGCGGCCGATGATCTCCAGAAGCTCCCTGCCCTCCGGCGAGATCGAGCCGAACTTCACCAGTTGCTCGAGCTTCAGGCGGTCCTTCTTGAACTTACGAATGGTGAGGGCGGGGCCGTCGATGGCGAGCGGCGGCGCGATGACGTTGACGCGGGAGCCATCGGGAAGACGTGCGTCGCAGATCGGGCTCGATTCATCGACGCGCCGGCCGACCTGGCTGACGATCCGCTGGCAGATGTTCATCAACTGAGCGTTGTCGGCGAACCGCACGCCGGTCTTCTGGACCTTGCCACCGACCTCGATGAAGGTCGTGCCCGCGCCGTTCACCATGATGTCGGCGATGTCGTCGCGGGCCAGCAGCGGCTCGAGCGGGCCATAGCCCAGAACGTCGTTGCAGATGTCCTCGAGCAGTTCCTCCTGCTCGGCGATGGACATGACGACGTTCTTGATCTGGATGATCTCGCTGACGATGTCGCGGATCTCCTCGCGGGCGGAGGCGGCTTCCAGCTTGGCAAGCTGGGTGAGATCGATGGTGTCGATCAGCGCGTTGAATACGGTCGTCTTGACGTCATAGTACTCCTCCGAGTGACGCCGTTGCTCGGGCTGGGGAGGCGGCGGAGGAGGCGCAGGCGTACGCGCGGCGGGCGCGGCGGCAGGGACTTCCGCGGCCGGCCTGGGTGCCGTCCTGGACGGCCCGGGTGCTGCCGCCGGCAAAGCCTGCGGGGCGTTGGGGTGCGCCTGGGTCGGGTCGTGGGACCGCCTGCCGAACATGAGACCCTCTCCTTACCGCTTCAACTTGAGTTTCTCGAGCAACGGCGCCAACGGCGAGCTTGTGGACTTCCTGGCGCCGGCAACCATGTCCTGGCGATGGGCGAGCATCATCGTCAGATCACGCAGTTGCTGAACGCTCTTGGCCTTGCGGTTCACCTCCTCGACCATCTGACCGTTGGCGCTTGCGGTGGAGTAGGTCTCCGCGTCGTAGTCGATGACCGCCAGGGGCTGCAGGTCGAGATGCTGACAGAACTCCTTGACCGGGATCTCCTGCCGTTTCGGCATACCGACCATGTTGATGATGAGCTGCGGCGGGCCATCATTCGAGCGGGACTGGCGCAGCAGGTCGATGATGTTCTTGGTGTTGCGAAGGTTCGCGAGATCGGGCGTGGCGGTGACCACGACCTCGTCCGCGCCGAGCAGGATGCGCTTGGTCCAGGAGGTCCACAGGTGCGGCAGGTCGACAACGACATGCGGCACGTTCTGGCGCACGACATCGATCACCATGTCGCAGGCGTCGGCAGACAGATCGTAGTCGCGATCGAGCACGACGGGCGCGGCGAATATGCTGAGGTGATCGGAGCATTTGGTCAGCAGGCGGTCGAGCAGGACTTCGTCCAGCCGCTCCGGACTGGAGAGCGCATCGGCGATGCCCTGGACAGGGTCCTGATTGAAATCGAGGCCGGTGGTGCCGAACGCCAGATCGAGATCGGCGATCACGACATCGGTGCGAAGCGCGTCGGAAAGGGCCCAGGCCACATTGTGGCAAATGGTCGAGGAGCCTACTCCGCCCTTGGCTCCGATGAAAGCCAGCACGTTGCCGACCGGATCGGACTCGGGGTCGTTGTACAGGTTGGAGATGCTCTCCATGAGCTGGAGCGGCGTAACCGGGGCGACGAGATATTCGCTGACGCCGCGTCTCAGCAGCTCGCGATAGAGCACGACGTCGTTGGCGTGGCCGGCGACGATCACCTTGGTGCCGGCGTCGCAGGACTCCGCCAGCATATCGAGGTCGGCCAGCATCTCGCCTCTCGGCTGAGAGGATTCGATGATGATCAGGTTGGGTGTCGGACTTTCCTGATAGTGCGCGATCGCCGCCGCGCCGCCGCCCATGTGCACGCTGAAATGTGTTTTCGCCAGGCGGCGGTCCTCGGCAGCAGCCTGCATGACCTCGGCGGTGGCGGCATTCTCGCAGAACGCCTGAATCGAGATGCGCGGAATCGGACGTGCCCGGGCCATTGCTTCAGCAGGCGATTGGCCGGCGTAAGGATCGATCGGGGCGAGGTCGCCGCCGTCGAACGCGTCAATGGGCTCGATATCGTGTTCACTCTGGCTCATGACAGTCTCACTCTATTTGGCCTGTACGGACTCATCGCCCTTCTTATTGGAGATGGTCGATTCGCCCTTGACGTACTTCTCCCAGACCACATCACCGCGCTCGGCGGACGGAGGCGTGCGGGTGCGGGGGCCGAGGAGATCGGCGGGATTGGCGACCATCGCGGCGAGGTTGGCCTGCTGGGCGCAGCCGAAATTGGGATAATGCAGGTTCTTCTCGGACCGCGCCAGATTGGTCGGCCAGGTGCCGCATTCCGGCCCTTCGGCGACATAGCGCAGGAATGTGATGCGGATCGGCGCCGACCGCCGGCGAGCGGCAGGGTAGGGCTCGACCGTGATGCTGGATGGGTCGAAGCCGATCTCGTCCATCAGCCGTCTGATGTCGGCGGTCGCCTGCATTGCGGCAACTTCGTTGGCGGATCCGCCGGGGACTTCGACCACCAGCCGGTTGTTTCCCATCTCGGTGCTGCGATAGTGCTCGAGAAAGCCGATGACGCGCGCGCGCTCGCGATAGCTGAGGCCGCCTCTGGCCTCAACGCGTACGGAAATCGTGGTCGGCTGCTGGGACACCATGATCGGGTGACGCTGACTGGGATCAACGAGGCTCCAGCCGGCAACCCTGGTCGTTTCGATGTCAGGGCGGCAGCCGGCGAGCAGGATCACGAGGAGACCCGCGGATACGGCACATGCCGCCGTCCGCGTTCGGCATTGGGCTGGGCCAGGCTTTGCGTTCGCAGACATGAGTGCGAATTCTCCAGGTAATCCGTTATTCGACGATGAAGCCGTAGTCGCCCTTCAATCCGCCGCTGGGAAGCAGCGTGCCCCTGCCATAGATGCGGTTGAGGTGGCCGAGGAAGTTGGCCTTGAGGTCGGTGGCAGGCGCGAAGCCATCGTCGGGCCGGGCAAGCTTCTGGCGCGCGGTCGGCCGGACCATAAAGGGCGTCACGATCACCACGAGTTCGGTCTCGGCGCGAACGAAGTCGCGGCTGCGGAAGAGGGTGCCGAGGACGGGAAGGTCCTTGACGCCGGGGACACCGTCGATGTTCTGGCGGACGTTGTCGGAGATCAGGCCGGCCAGCGCCATGGAGCCACCCGACGGAAGCTCAAGCACGGCCTTGGCGGTCCGCTTCTTGATGCCGGGAATGTTGGAGCCGGCGATGGTGACACCGTTGGCGGAATCCAGCTCGCTGACCTCGGTCTCCACCTTCAGGCTGATCCGGCCTTCGCTCAGGACGACGGGCGTGAAGGCCAGGCCGACGCCGAATTCCTTGAAGGTGACGTTCAAGGCGCCGTCGTTGTTGACGGACGGGAACGGATATTCGCCGCCGGCCAGGAACTTGGCGGTCTCGCCGGAAACGGTGGTCAGGTTCGGTTCCGCCAGGGTCCGCACCAAGCCTTCCCGCTCAAGCATGCGGAGGGCCTTCATGACGCTGGTGGAGCCGTTGCTGTACGAGGTCAGGACGCCTGAATTGCCCCAGGCATTGCCACCGCCGGACGCCTGCGATCCATTGAACGCGCAAAGGCCGCCGGCAAGACACGAGCCGTTCTGAGCCAGGGCCAATCCGATGACCGGGATCGAGCCGAGGCCGCCGGAGGATGTGATCGGCAGGGTGTTCTCCGTCAGTGCCGTCACCGACAGATTGCCGCTGGAAAATGCCGCGCCGAGATTGATGCCCAATTGCTTGAGGGTGGTCCGGTTGACCTCGGCGATGGTGACACGCAGCATGACCTGGTCCTCGCCCTCGACGGCGAGCATGTTGACCACCTTGCCCTTGGCCCGGCCGTCGCCCGAGGGATTGGTGACGCCAAAACGCGAGGCGATGTCAGCCGCCCGGTTGGAGTCGATCGGTGAGCGGACCGAGCCGGTCAGGATCAGTGTATCGTTCAGAATCTCGGTCTTGATGTTGGAGTTCGGCAGCAGCTTGTGGAGCAACCTGTCGAGCGGCGTGGTGTCGGGCTCGATGCGCACTTCGAGGGTCAGGATACGCTCGCCCCTGGAGTCGAAGAAAAAGACGTTGGCCTGTCCGTTCTTCTTGCCGATGAGATAGACCCGGCTCGAGCTCTGCACCATGGCGTCGATATAGTCGGGATTGGAGACCACGACGTCGCGCAGTTCGTGTGGCAACTCGATCAGGACCGACTTGTTGGAGCCGATGGTGATCGAACGATGCTGCGGCAGGCGTTCGTTGGAGCCGATGCGAATCAGCGATTCGTGCGTGGTGCTGAAGCCGTCGGCGGCGACCGCGCCTCGCGTCGCGACCGGGCCCCCGGCAAAGGCTGGGTCGGCCGGCGATATGACGACCGCTATGATTGCCGCGATCGCGCAGAGGATCGCGTTCCAGCCGAAACTGGGAGTTATTCGCATAGGTCCAAGCCTTCTCGACGAGCTACCGGGGCGGTGAATTAACTCGAACGCGAAAACCAGACGTACGCGGCGCATGTCCGGCGGGAGTATCCGGACCAACCGTAACCAATTAGTTTACGCCGTAGGCTCGGGATCGGACTCCGAAGCGCAGGACGCGGACGGAGTTGCCGGTTTCCTTGCGGGTGACACCGGCTTGCACCGCCCCGATGTCCGCGATCGAACGCAGGATCAGCGTGATCTCGCCGCGCATGCCGGCCTGTGCAATGGTCTCGGCTTGCCCCGGTGAGACCTCGAGCGTGGCCACGTTGCCGTCAGCGGTGCGCTTGCCCTCGCGAACCTCGATGTTCTGGCCGATGGCAAGGACACGGACATTCGACAGCAAGGGCTCGGAGGTAACGTCCTCGGCGCCGCCATTGCGCGTGCGCGAGCGGGTGGTCAGCAACATGTCGACGTGGTCGTTGGGCAGTATCAGACGGCCGACGGACGTGTGCTCGGAGATCTTCACGGAGATGGCGCGCATTCCCGGGGAAAGCAGCGCCGCCAGCACGCCGCCGGAGCCGGCCTTGATCAGCTTCGACTTGGTGATGGGCTCGCCCTGCAGAATGCGCGAGCGCGCGATGTGTCCGGAAAAATCGCGCGGGGCCCGCGGCTTGGCCGTGTTGGTGATGAAGCTCGGCGACACGGCAGCCTTGGGCCACTCCTGCCAGCGGAAGCTTGCTTCGCTGGCGACCTGGCCGATCGGAATGTCTGCCTTTGCAACCAGAACCTTGACGGCGTCGACCGTTCTCGTGAGCATCTTCGGTGCGGGCGGCGGCCGCATGAAGCTCTTGGCGACCACTACGGCCAGCACGCCGGCTCCAAGCGCAATGGAGAGGCCGATCAATTGCGCGCGCTTCATGGTGAAATTCGCCCTTTCATCCGCACGGACACAGCGTCGTGCGCTGCAGAATGACGGCCATTGTTCAATTTCGGGTTAACTGATGATCCAGCGCGGGGCACCGCCGGGGTCGTTCAGCATCCGGCGCGTGCGGGCATGGGTGGTGATGCAATGCGGTCTCGGAGGCCGGCGCATTGATGTGGGCAGCGAAGCCCCCGGTATCAGCTCGCGGTCAGGCGGAAGAGGGGTGAGTCGGGATAGAGCCAGAGCGCGGCACCGGCGAGCGCGACGCCATAGGGGATGCCGCTTTTGCGGTCATGCAGCCGTTCCGCCCAACTGTAGCCCGCGATCCAGATCCGCGGCACCACGTGGCGGTAGGCGATGACGACCAGCGCGAGCGCGCCGCCGACAAGCGTGACCAGGAAGATGTACTGAAGCAGGTGCGGGTAGCCAAACCACAATGCGGCCGCCGACAGCAGCTTGGCATCGCCGCCGCCGATCCAGCCGCGGGAAAACATCAGGACTGCGATCGCGAGAACGCCCAGACCTGTCGCCAGATGCATGAAGAAAGCGCTCCAGCCCATGCCGTCGAGCAAGGCCAGTGCGACGAAGGCGATGACCAGCGCCATCGAAATGCGGTTCGGAATCGTCATGGTCATGACATCCATCGCGCCCGCGTAGACCATGGCGATCGGAAACAGCAGAATCAGGGAATGCTCGAGCACGGTGCCTGCTCCTCTTTCGGGTCTGGCTTATCGTCGACGGTGCTGCAACTGTAGCCGGCTAACGTAAACACCGGGATAATCGCGGCCCATGCGCGGGCATCCGACACGGGCGGAAGCGGCAGGGTCAGGTCGGGAAGCCGTTGTTCACCTGCGTGAAGATCGATACCAGCGCGCTGCCGATCATCGATACGGAGACGATGATGGCGAGGAAGATCCCCATGGCGATGAGGCCGTACTCGATGGCGGTCGCGCCGCTTTCATCACGCTGCAATCTGCTCAAGAGCTGAACCATTGCTGCACTCCCGCATGCTGGTCGGATTTCAGGCTGGCACATTGGCTTGTAGGGGCGGTTTCGAGGGTGTCCGGATGGACGCTAATCGAGACTTCCTAAAGGTCCGTAGAGGAGCAGCACGGCGACATCCTGTTCCGACGATGAAATTACCCGCTGATTAAAAGTCTACGGACGATCAGGCTGCGCTGGGCTGACGGACGCACCAAAAAAAGACCGCCCGGCCGTTGCCAGCCAGGCGGGTCGTTGCGATCATGAGATCGGATCAGCCGAGGCCGGTCGTGAGGCCGGTGTTCACGCGGGTGAACACTTCCGTCAGGTTGCTGCCGACGTTCGTGACGATGCCGATGATGCCGACGGAGATCAGAGCGGCGATCAGGCCATACTCGATGGCGGTGGCGCCGGACTCATCCTTCACAAAGCGCGCAAAGAACTTCTGCATTTCGTACTCTCCCAACTTGCTAGGTCTTCAGTTGCCACTGTGGCTCAAAAAAGTTCACCCGAAGCTCCCAACACTTCAGCGCTGAACTAGGGCTCACCTTAGACCCGAGTTGTTAATGCCCGATTGAAACGATTAAACA
>JBFWYV010000089.1:0-16436 GCA_050186055.1 Hyphomicrobiaceae bacterium
GGACCGGAACATCGGCCGACGACGCCATCGTGCAGCGCATCGAGGAGTTTGAACGGAAGTCGAAGGAGCTCGATGGCGAGATCGCGAAGCTCAGGGATTCGGCCCAGCAGCTTTCCCGCCGCCGTGTCGAGATCGAGCAGGTGCGCGACAGGTTCCGGCGCTCTGGCCTCGACCATCCGAACGCAACGTTCCGCAACGAGAGCGAGATCGGCAGCGTGATCGGTCAGGTGATCGAGGGCGTGGTGCGCAGCGGCATCCTGTGGGACATCCTGCGCGCCGGCTTCGGTACGCGCCGGTATCGCGGCCGCCCCGATTTCGGAGCACCGAACTTTCCGTTTCCATTCCCGATGCCGGGCGGCGGTCGCGACGGCGCACGCGGTGGCGAGTGGCGCGAGCCCGAAACACGCGGCGGCTGGCTGCCCCCGATGGACTTTCCGTCCGGCGGTGGCCGCGGGGATCGCGACGATGATTTCTCGACAGGCGGCTCGTTCTGAGAAGGCCGGCCAGCCAATAGGCTCCAGCGTCAGCCGGCGTCGTCGTCGAGATGACGCGCGGCCTCAACCGTCATCAGCGGCACACCCTCTCGGATCGGAAAGGCCAGACGCGCCACGCGGCTGATGAGCTCTTGACGTTCAGGATCGTAGTCCAGCGATGATTTGGTGATCGGACAGACCAGGAGCTCGAGAAGCCGCCGGTCCGCTCCCACAGCTTGCGGCGCAGCCGCATCAGGGGACTTGTCTTGAGAGCCGCCGCCGGTCGGGCTGCCTCTCTCCGCTTCTTTGCCGTTCATATCCCAACCGATCTGCAATCCGTCTGCACACCCGCCAGGCGGGAATGCCGACGCTGCCATCCGGAAAGCCGGCTCCCGCTTTTCCGGGAGCACTCTATTGCATCCGGCCGCCATCATCCATATCGCCGCCCGCGATCGCCATTTCAGCCAGGGTCATCAGGATTTTGGCACGCTCGCTCAGGTTCTCGGCTTCGAGCAGGGCTTGCCGCTCCTCCGGTCCGAACGGACTCATCAGGGAAAGTCCGTTGATCAGGGGTTCCAACGGCGCCCGTTCGACGGCGTCCCAATCCGCTTGCAGGCGCCGCGTCGCGAGAAACGCCTTCAATACGCCAAGCAGGGCTTCCCGGTCGATTTCCTCCGCCGATTCATCATCGGCAAGATCCAGCGAATACTTGTCATAGCCGACATCGGCCAGCCGATACGGCTCGGAAGAGTCTGCCTCGTTCTGAACGACGAAGCGCGCCACTCCCGTCAGCGTGATGTGAAAGCGGCCGTCAGCCAGCTCCCGGTAGGCGGTGAGCCGACCTGCGCACCCGATCCGCTTGAGCGGAACCGATCTGCCCTGCGGACTTTCCGGCACACCCGACGTTGTCTCCGGCTGGATGATTCCGACGATGCGATTGCCTGACAGCACGTCGGTCACCAGCGACAGATAGCGCGGCTCGAAGACATTGAGCGGCAGGTCGGCGCGCGGCAGCAAAATCACCCCGCGGAGCGGAAACAACGCAATCCGCTTCGGCAGATCGTCGGGCGAGCGATACCGGTCGATAGGAGTCAACTGTCTCATCCTCTTTCGTTGAGGCAGGCAGGACCGCCGCCGTCAGGCGAACATCAGAGACGACAGACGCCGGCGGCCGTCCAGCGTCGCCGCGTCCTTGGGTCCCCAGGCTTCGAACAACTGAAGCAGCTGCTTGCGGGCAGCCTGCTCGTTCCAGTTGCGGTCGCGACGGAATGATTCGAGAAGGTGCTCGACCGCCTTTTCCTTTTCACCGCTTGCGGCAAGCGCCTTGGCGAGATCGATTCGCGCCTGATGGTCGGCCGGATCTGCCGCGATCCTGGCCTCGAGCGCGCCAAAATCGCTCGGCTTGCCCGCCTGCCTGGCAAGATCGATTGCCGCACGGACGCTGGTGACGGCAGCCGCCCCTTGCTGGTCGGGCGGCACCAGCCCGATGGTCTGCTCGGCGCGTGCGACATCGCCGCTCTTCAGGTAGCAGCGCGCCAGCCCGGCCAAGGCCGGCACGTTCTGCTGGTCTTCCTGCAGGATCGCGGCATAGACCTCGGCCGCCGACTTGAGATCGCCCGCCTCGAGGGCCTGATCGGCCTCGGTAAGCGCCGCCGCCAGATCCGCTGCCCCGTCCTCGCCCAGGATCCGGTCGATGAACGCGCGGATCGCGCTCTCCGGCTGCGCTCCCATGAACCCGTCGAGCGGCCGGCCGTCCCTGAAGGCATAGATCGTGGGCAGCGACTGGATGCGTAGCTGTCCGGGTATCGCCGGATGCTGGTCGACATTGAGCTTCACCAGCCGCACCTTGCCGCCATAGCTGTTGACGACCTTCTCCAGGACCGGCGTGAGCTGCTTGCATGGGCCACACCAGTCGGCCCAGAAATCGACCAGCACCAGCGCGTCGCGGGAGGCCTCGATCACATCCTTGGTAAAGCCTGCCGTCGTCGTATCCTTCACGAGCCCCGCAGCCCCCTCGCCCGCCGGCGCTTGTGCGGAGGGCTTGCGAAAACCGAAATCCATCATGTCGTCTCCTTCGAAAGTGGCTGCGGGCGCCGCTGCTGCTCAAGCCGGCGCCCGTGAGGGCTAATCGCCCGCATTCCCGCCTAGATATAGGATCCGAGGCTCGTGTCCGCACGCGCGAATGAACCGCAAAAGATCATCCCGTGCAATGTTGGTTGTGGCGGAATTGACCAGGGGATGACAGTTAACGGTATTGTACCCCATCAGCACATCATCGAATATCACCGAAACCCGCTGGTCCTTGTCATTGATCAAGGCAAATGCGGTGACCGATCCGGGGATCACGCCGAGCACCTCCTGCATGAGGTCGGGTTTGCCGAACGAGAGCCGCCCCGAGCCGATGACGCCGGGCAGCCGCTTCAAATCGACCCGCGTGTGGGCATGGGCGATGACCAGATAGAGTTGGCCGCGGGCATCCTTCAGAAACAGGTTCTTGGTGTGGCCGCCGGGGATCTCGCGATCCAGCGCCGCGCTCTCCGCCACGGTAAATGCCGGCGCATGCTCCACGGTGCGGACCGCGATTCCCAGATCCCTCAGCCGATTGAACAGATCTTCGCGAGTGGCGGCCAAGCGGTGCTTCCTCTCGGGGTTGGACCTGGATCGGCGCCGGTGCGGAGGAAAGACGCCGTCCCGCATCGACGCAATGCCGGAATTGCAATAGTATATCAGAACTATATCAGTGTCGTTGCCCCAAGGCAGGAGACCAGCTCCATGGCGCGCACGGACGCCGACGTCTTTCCGACAGCCGATCACAATCACGGGTCCTGCGAGACCGAGCTTCTCATGCGCGCAGAGAAGCGCTTCAAGGCCCGCGGCATGAAGATGACCGAGCTGCGCCGCCGGGTATTGACCGAGATCGCCGCCAGCCACGAGGCGCTCGGCGCCTACGACATACTGGAACGTCTGGCGGCGAAAGGCCCCCGCCTGGCGCCGATCTCCGTCTACCGCGCGATCGAAGCCCTGCACGAGGCCGGGGTCGTGCACCGGCTGGAGACCCGGAACGCGTTCTTCGCCTGCCATTCGAGCCATGCACCCGAGCGCGATCAGCTCATCCTTGCCTGCGACCATTGCGGCCAGGTCGCCGAGGTTGCCGGCGACCAGATCTTCAGTGCGATGCAGGCCGCTCTCGAACGGGCCGACTTCAAAGCCACGCGGGCCGTCACCGAGGTATCCGGAACCTGCGCAGCCTGTCGCCAAAGGCTGGAGTAATGGCGCTGCCGTCTGAGCATTCCACGGCACCCGAAACCGGCCACCGGCATCCTCATGGCCATGCGCACGGTGTCGCGAGCCACGCCCCGCTGCCCTTCGACCCAACAGCCCTGATCTCGGCACGCGGCGTTTCACTGACCCGAAGCGGACGGACGCTGCTGGAGGATATCGATTTCGATATTTCGGCGGGTGAGATCGTCACCGTCATCGGTCCCAACGGGTCGGGCAAAACCACGCTCGTACGCGTGCTACTTGGGCTCATCGCTCCCGACACCGGCGAGATCCGCCGCCATCCGGATCTGCGCGTCGGCTATGCGCCCCAACGCTTCGATGTCGACCAGGCCATTCCGATGACGGTCGAGCGCTTCCTGCGCCTCGGCACCCCGGCATCCGACCAGATGATCGCCAAGGTTCTCGATGAGGTCGGGACCAGTGGAAAAGGCGGACGTCAGATCAGCAATCTCTCCGGCGGCGAGTTCCAGCGCGTTTTGCTGGCGCGGGCCCTGCTGCGCAAGCCGACCCTCCTGGTCCTCGATGAACCCGTGCGTGGTGTCGACTATATCGGGGAAGCCGACCTTTACGATTTGATCGGGCGATTGAGGGATACGCACGGCCTGGGCGTTCTGCTGATCAGCCACGACCTGCATGTGGTGATGGCGCGCAGCACGCGGGTCGTGTGCGTAAACAGGCACGTCTGCTGCTCAGGCGTGCCGCAGGCGGTCGCTCGTCATCCCGAATACGTCCGGCTGTTCGGCCAGGAAGCCGCGGGCGCATTCGCCATCTATCAGCACGAGCACGATCACCGCCACGATCTGGCCGGCCACTCGGGGCCGGCTTCATCGAAGGATCGCTAGCGCGACCGTCAGGCTTTCAGCGCTTCGAGCCTCGACTTGTCGACCGGCTCCAGGTTCACACTTTCGCCGCAGCCGCAAGCGCTCGTCTGGTTTGGATTGTTGAACACGAACTGGGACGAGAGCTTCTCGACTTTCCAGTCCATCTCCGTGCCGAGAAGATACAGCACGGCCGAGGGGTCGATGATGACGCGGACGCCGTCCTGCTCCACGACTTCGTCGAATTTACCGACGTCCTCGGCCCAGGAAAGCTGGTACTCCATGCCGGCGCAACCGCCCTTCTTGATGCCGATCCTCAGACCGGCCCCTCCCGCATGACCGGCCGCAAGCTCGCGAATACGAGTCACGGCGCCAGCAGTCAGCGAGATTATCTTCGGACGAGCACGGGGTGCAGGCTTGGCTTCCATCTCCAATTCCCAGGTTGCAGATCCTGATCAATTCGCCAGGACAGCTATCGCTCAATATAACGCGACTCGGCCTTGTTTCGAGTGCCAGTCCACCAAATAAGCAATCCGCATTGGGCGGCACACCTCGCCCGTCAGAACATCCCCACGGCGATCCGCGCTTCCTCGCTCATCCGGCTCATATCCCACGGCGGATCGAAGGTGAGCTTGACCTTGCAGCCGCTGACGCCTGCAACGGCGTTGACGGCATTCTCCACCCAGCTCGGCATCTCGCCTGCAACCGGGCACCCGGGAGCAGTAAGCGTCATGTCGATCGTAACCATCCGATCATCATCGATGTCGATCTTGTAGATCAGACCAAGTTCGTAGATGTCCGCCGGAATCTCAGGATCGTAGACCGTTTTCAGCGCCGTAACGATGTCCTCGGTGAGCCGGTCCAGTTCTTCCGCAGACAGCGCCGAGCCCGGAACAGGCGTGCCTTCACCGGACACAGTCGAGGGCTTGTGCTCCGGAAGAGGCGGTGGAACAGAGGTCTTCTCCACATCCGGATCAAGATGCGGACGATGGCCGAGATCGACTACGTCATGCTTGATTGTGCTGTCGTCCTGCATTAGCCGTCCATCGCCCTCGTACCAACTTTCACGCGGGGCAGCCCCCTCCAGCGACAAAATCCCGACTTCTGCGCTCAGGTCAAGTCTCACGCGAAGAAATCGTGCGCTTTGATGAGCGCATCGGCCAGAACATCGACCTCGCTTCGCGTATTGTAGAGCCCAAATGACGCGCGGCATGTCGCCGACACGCCGAGCCGTTCCATCAGCGGCTGTGCACAATGATGCCCGGCCCGGATTGCAACCCCCGACCTGTCCACGATCATCGACACGTCGTGCGGATGAAGCCCATCGATCGTGAACGATACGATCGCACCCTTGCCGGGCGCCGTTCCGTGCAGCTTGAGCCAGTTGAACTCGCCGAGCCGGTCTTGCGCATAGGCGCCGACCGCAGCCTCGTGCGCTGCGATCTCGTCCCGCCCCACCCCCATCATGTACTCGACCGCAGCGCCGAGCCCGATCGCCTCCACGATCGGGGGCGTACCGGCCTCGAACCGCGTCGGCACCTCGCCGTACGTGATGTGCTCGGTCGTCACTTCCTCGATCATCGAGCCGCCGCCCAGAAACGGCGGCATGGCCTCCAGCAGCGCCTTCTTACCGTACAGAACGCCGATGCCGGTCGGCCCATAGACCTTGTGTCCCGTGAACCCGTAGAAGTCGCAATCGAGATCCTGCACGTCGACCGGCATATGCACGGCCGCCTGGGCCCCATCGACCAGCACCGGGACGCCGCGCGCATGCGCGATCCGCACGACGTCCTTGATCGGGACGACGGTTCCCAGCACATTCGACATCTGCGTGAGCGCCACCATTCGCGTGCGCGGGCCAAGCAGCGCCTCGAACTGGTCGAGCATGAACTCGCCGGAATCGGAAATCGGCGCCCACTTCAGGACCGCACCCTGGCGCTCCCGCAGAAAATTCCACGGCACGATGTTCGAGTGGTGCTCCATGATGGAGAGCACGATCTCGTCGCCCGCCTGGATGTTCCGGCCGCCCCAGGAATAGGCGACAAGATTGATCGCCTCGGTCACATTCTTCGTGAATACGATCTCTTCAACCGAACGCGCATTAAGGAAGCGCCGCACCGATTCGCGCGCGTCCTCGTAGGCCTGCGTCGCCGTATTGGAGAGAAGGTGAATACCGCGGTGCACGTTCGAGTAATACTCGCTGAGCGCGCGGTCCATCGCTTCGATGACCTGCCGCGGCTTCTGCGCGCTCGCACCGTTGTCGAGATAAACCAGGGGCTTGCCGTAAACCTCCCGGCTCAATATCGGAAAATCCGCGCGCAGGCGCTCGACATCGAAGGTCGGCTTGCGGTCCTTGCGGTCTCCGTCATGTCCAGCATCCACGCCCATGTCGTCTCCCGCGCTCGTCACACGTGCGCCGACGCTGCGGACCGCTCCCGTGCGAACCAGGCCCGCGCCTCATCCATGAGTGCCGATCTTATTTCCTCGCTCTCGATCTTCCCTATCGCCTCGCCGATGAATGCCTCGATCAGCAACGCCCGGGCCTCGGCTTCAGGAATACCGCGCGACCGGCAATAGAACATAAGATCAGGATCGATTTCAGCCGTCGTCGCGCCATGACCGCAGGCCACATCGTCGGCGAAGATTTCAAGCTCCGGCTTGGAGTCGAACTCTGCTTCCTCTGACAGCATCAGCGCTCGCGCCATCTGCTTGCCGTCTGTTTTCACCGCGCCCGGGCGCACAATGATCTTGCCCTGGAACACCCCCCGCGCGCGATCGTCGAGCACGCCCTTGAACAGCTCCCGGCTCTCGCAGCCGATCGCCGCGTGATCCACCAGCAACGTCGTGTCGACATGCGATGTGCCCCGCGCGAGGAAGGCTCCGGATATATCGAGCCTGGACCCTGCTCCGGCGAGTTTGACGCCGATTTGATTGCGGACCAGCCGGCCGCCGGCGACGAGCGCGAATGCCCGATAAACTGCCTCGCTGGCGACATCGGCGCTGACGAGCGCCAGACGTGATGACTGCCCTATGTCACGGACGACCTTGACGTGATCCAGGCACGCGCCATCCGCTACGGTCACATCCGTCAGCACATTGCCCGTCCCCTCCGGCGCAGCTCCGGACAGCGCAACATCGGCCTCGATCAGCATCAGGCTGGCGCCGGACTCCATCGCAACGATATTCCGCGTCGTCACGCTTGCCGGCGTCGGCGAGGCGACGGCGTTGACAATCATCACCGGCTTCGACGCACTGAGCCCCGGCTTGATCTTGATCAGAAGCCCGTCGCTCATATAGGCCGCATTGAGGAGGGCGATGGCATCCTCACCGCCGATCAGGCGTCCGGCTGCAAACTTCCCTTCGAGCCACGGCGGTGCCTTGCCGAGCAGCGGCGCCAGCGCCATGAACTCGGCGGCCTCCGACAGCCCCTCGCTGTCTGACAACTCGGCGCGGAACCGGCCGTCGACGAACACCAATCGGTAGGCATCCAGTCCGGCCAGCGCCCCAAGCGCGGCATCGACATCATCGCGGCCGACATCCATGCCCGCAGCGGCAGGCGGATACGCCTCTTTCACGCGCTCGCGCAGGTCGGTGTACTTGAACGCCTCGACCCGGCGCGACGGCAGTCCCCGCTCGCTGAACGCCTCGATTGCCTTTTGCCTGAGGCCTTTGACCCAGCCGCCGCCCGGCAACGAAGCCGAAGCAGCCTCGAAGCCGTCGGAATAGCCACGCTCGGCCACCGTCGGCTTGCGTACGGCAGGCCCGCGCCCGGAGGCACCGGTAACGATCTGCTCTATGCTCATGATCAGGCTGCCTTGGTCCGGTAGTCGGCGTAACCCGACCGCTCCAGTTCCAGCGCCAGCTCTTTCGGTCCCGATTTCTGGATCTTCCCGCCCGCCAGAACGTGCACCCGGTCGGGCACGATGTAATCGAGCAGCCGCTGATAGTGCGTGATCACCAGCATCGAACGGCTCGGCGAGCGCAGCGCATTGACGCCATCCGCCACCACCTTCAAGGCGTCGATATCGAGGCCTGAATCCGTCTCGTCGAGCACGCACAGCGACGGCTCGAGCAGCGTCATCTGCAGGATTTCCGAGCGCTTTTTCTCACCGCCGGAAAACCCGACATTGACGGGCCGCTTGAGCATCTCGATGTCGATATGGAGACTTGCCGCCTTTTCGCGCACGACCTTGATGAACTCGGGCGTCGAAAGTTCTTTCTCGCCGCGCTTGCGCCTCACGGAATTCATTGCGGCGCGAAGGAATGTCAGACCGGCGACGCCGGGGATCTCCATCGGATACTGGAAGGCGAGGAAGATGCCCTTCGCGGCCCGCTCGTCGGGCGACAGTTCCAGGATGGACTCGCCATTCCACAGAATATCGCCGCCGGTGACCTCGTAGCCCTCGCGTCCCGACAGCACATGCGCAAGCGTCGACTTGCCGGAGCCGTTCGGCCCCATAATCGCATGCACTTCACCATTGGGAATGGTAAGGGACAGGCCATTGATGATAGCCTTGTCCTCTTCGCTCAGCTTGACGTGCAGATCTTTGATTTCAAGCATGTATCGACTGTTGTCCTTGCCCCTTGGCCTGCCATAGCAGGTCGAAGGCAGCGCTGGCTTCGCTCTCCGCTTCTGCCAGGCGTGATTTTGCCTCCTCGACCGCGCTCATCAACTCCTTGGCCGCAGCAGCGTCGACCACTTTGCCGTTCACCCGATGCAGATAATCGTTGGCCTGGGCCACGTCGCGCTTGGCGTCGTCCGCCGCGGCCTCTGCCCTGAGCCAAGCCTGCTCAAGCTGCGCAATGTTGATCGACATGACAATTCCTCCACTAACAGCGTTGGCCTCGATTATTGGCCTTCCAGCTCTACAAGCGAGCCGGGCCCTCCCGGCTTGGGCTTGTACTGTACTCCAAATGCCACACTTACGTCAGTCACAATTTTTAACCTCGATTCTCTGTCGATTTGTGGCAAATAAAGCATTCGGATTGTACGTGCCCGAACATCCGCTGCTGCTCCAAAACCGAACAAACCTCCAGGTTTCTTTGTCGGCGGATACCGCGATTGCATTGGGAAAATCGTCCGGTCGCCGGTGCGGGTTTCCGCTCGCCGCATCGAAACAGCCACGCGCAATTGCGTTATCCACAGGCATCATCTCAGTCCTGTTTCGGCATCGGCACCAGAACGCCTGGCATCCACGCGACCTACCCCACGCTCCCTTCGAGCGAGATACCGATCAGCTTCTGCGTCTCCGCCATGAACTCCATCGGCAATTGCTGCAGGACGTCTCTGACGAAGCCGTTGACGATCAGCGCGACAGCCTCCTCCTGGTTCAATCCGCGCTGCATGACATAAAAGAGCTGGTCCTCCGAAATCTTGGAGGTCGTCGCCTCATGCTCGAACTGCGCCGATGCATTCTTTGCTTCGATGTAGGGTACGGTATGCGCACCGCAATCCCCCCCGATCAGCAATGAGTCGCATTGCGTAAAATTGCGCGCGTTGGTCGCCTTGCGATGTGCCGAGACCAAACCGCGGTAGGTGTTCTGCGAGTGCCCGGCGGCAATACCCTTTGAGATGATCCTGCTCGAGGTGTTCCTGCCCAGATGGATCATCTTGGTCCCGGAATCGACCTGCTGGTAGCCATTCGAAATGGCAATCGAATAGAACTCGCCACGCGAATTGTCCCCGCGCAGGATGCAGCTCGGATACTTCCAGGTGATGGCCGATCCCGTCTCCACCTGCGTCCACGAGATCTTGGAATTGTGTCCTCGACAATCGCCGCGCTTGGTCACGAAATTGTAGACGCCGCCTCTGCCCTGCTTGTCGCCCGGATACCAGTTCTGCACCGTCGAGTACTTGATCTCCGCATCGTCCAGCGCGATCAGCTCGACGACGGCGGCATGCAACTGGTTCTCGTCCCGCATCGGCGCGGTGCAGCCTTCGAGATAGCTGACGTACGATCCGCGGTCGGCAATGATCAGTGTGCGCTCGAACTGCCCCGTATTCCTCTCGTTGATCCGGAAATACGTCGACAGCTCCATCGGGCAGCGCGTGTTCGGCGGCACGTACACGAACGATCCATCCGAGAACACCGCCGCATTCAGGGCCGCATAGAAATTGTCAGACTGCGGCACGACCGAGCCCAGGTACTTCTTCACCAGATCGGGATGCTCGCGCAGCGCCTCCGAGATCGAGCAGAACACGACCCCGGCCTTCGCCAGCTCCTTCTTGAAGGTGGTGACGACCGAGACGCTGTCGAACACCGCATCGATCGCAACCTTGCCGCTCGCGTACTCGCCGCCGGTCTCCTCGTCGAGACCGCTCGCCTCGTCCTGCTTGCGCACGCCGGCAAGTATCTCCTGCTCCTTCAGCGGAATGCCGAGCTTCTCGTAGGTCTTGAGCAGCTCCGGATCGACCTCGTCGAGGCTCTTCGGCCCCTCCGTGCCCTTCGGCGCGGCATAGTAGTGGATATCCTGGAAATCGATCTTCGGATAGCTCACGTTCGCCCAGGCCGGCTCGGCCATGGACTGCCAGCGCCGGAACGCTTCGAGCCGCCATTCGAGCATCCACTCCGGCTCGCCCTTCTTCTCGGAGATGAAGCGTACGATGTCCTCGCTGAGGCCCTTCGGCGCTTTCACGGTCTCGATCGCCGTCTCGAATCCGTACTTGTACTGATCGACGTCGATCGTCCTGACCTTCTCGATGGTATCGCGTACCGCCGGCATTCCTAATCTCCTACGCCAATCTCTCTGATCGGCTGCTGCGACGCGGCCGCCATGACCCCGCGTGATCGCGAAATCCGCTGCCGCGCATGAATTTCCCGCCAAGCCCCGAGGAAGACATCGACATCCTCGGCGCTGCTCGAAGTTCCCAGGCTCACTCGAATGGCCGCGCGCGCGTGGCTCTCCTCGATGCCCATCGCCCTCAGCACGTGGCTCACGCCAACCTTGCCGGACGAGCATGCCGAGCCCGCGCCGATAGCGATGCCGGCGAGATCCAGCCGGATCACCAGCGACATCGCATCCGCCCCCGGCACCGCGATGCAGGACGTATTGGGAAGCCGTAGCGTGCTTGCCCCGATCACGGTCGCGGCCGGCGTCATCTCTCTGACACCGGCTTCGAGCCGGTCGCGAAGGTCACGGACCCGCGCCATATCCGCCAGTTCGTCCAGCGCAACCGATGCGGCAGCCCCGAACCCGGCGATGCCGGCAACATTCTCAGTGCCGGCCCGCAGTCTCCGTTCCTGGCCGCCGCCGAGAATGAACCCGGGCAACTCCACGCCGTCCCGGATGATCAGCGCGCCAACGCCCTTCGGTCCGCCGAGCTTGTGAGCCGACACCGACATCAGATCCACACCCGATCGAGCGAATTCCAGGGGCACCCGGCCCGCCGCCTGAACGGCATCGGTGTGCAAGACGGCTCCGCGCGCCCGCGCCCGTGCCGCCGCTTCCGCGACCGGCTGCAGCACCCCGGTTTCGCTGTTCGCCGCCTGGACCGTGACGAGCCAGTACCCGCCGTCCGCAGCGTCAGGCATGGCTTCGAGAGCCGCCGGATCGATGACACCGTCGTCGCCACAGCTCAGTTCAACGATCCGCGCACCGCTCGCGGCAACGGGCGCCAGCACCGACTCGTGCTCGATCGCCGCGCGTCCGATACCGGACCACGCTCCGCCGCGCACGACCCAGTTGTTGGCTTCGCTTGCGCCGCTGGTAAACACCACCTCGCGCGGCTCGGCGCCCACCAGGGCGGCAACCTGCTCGCGGGCACGCTCGATCAGACCGCGCGCGCTGCGACCCTCCGCATGAACGGATGAGGCGTTGCCCACGACGTCCAGCGCTTCGACCATCGCCGCGCGGGCTTCCGGCCGCAGCGGTGCGGTCGCGTTGTGGTCAAGATATGTACGCTGCCTGCTCATTCCGCTGTGCCGCTCTCCGCACGGATGAAGTCGGCTGCGCGGATGTTTCCGACCACGTCACGGATGTTGCCGTGCTTCAGACGGCCGGTGAGCACATCCCCCAGCGTGACATGAGACAGGAATTCATGGATGTGGTCGCCCAGCGCATCCCAAAGTCCATGCGTCAGGCAACGGCTCTCGCCGACGCAGCCGCCTGTCACGTCGCCGCCGCAGCGCGTCATCCGCGTCCCTTCCTCCACCGCTGCCATCACCTCGGCCACAACGATCTCTTCCGGCCGCCGCGTCAGCCGGTAGCCGCCTGCGCGTCCACGCTCGCTGACCACCAGGTCGGCCCGCCTCAGCTTGAGGAAGATCTGCTCCAGATAGGCCATGGACAGTTGCTGCCGCTCGGCAATCGCCGACAGCGGCACTGCCGAGCCCTCGCCGTACTTGGCGAGATCAGCCAGCGCCATCACCGCGTATCGACCTCGTGTCGTCAGCTCCAAGCCACTCGCTCCATCAGCCGCCAGCGGTTCCGCGCGATCAGCGCCAAACCGCTTCCATTGCCGGTTCCCGGACGCCGCCGATGACATCCACTTGTCAAAGTGCCCGTCATCTGTGTTAAGACGTCGCCACCTCGAACCGATGCGCCCCAAGCCCCCTGTGCGCGTTGCTTACAACGCAGAGCGAATGGGCGCTTCCTGCACCCTGGTTTCGAACGGTTCCAAACGTTGGCTTGTTTATGGTAATCCCTAGTCAGGAAGTCAAGATTAATCTGCCGCCACGACCGACGCACAAACCTGATCTGATCGGCGCCCGCAGCAATGCCCCGCAACAGGGTGTTCGGTGCGGGCTTCACCCTTCGCACCCCCAGAGGTCCAATGCCTGAGTTGATCATCAACGGTCCGGCCGGCCGGCTAGAAGCGCGCTACCATCACGAACCCGATCCGCAGAGCCCCATCGCGCTGATCCTGCACCCGCACCCGCAGTTCGGCGGCACCATGAACAATCCCGTGGTGCACAAGCTCTATTACATGTTCCATGAGCGCGGCTTCTCGACCCTGCGTTTCAACTTCCGAGGCGTCGGCCGCAGCCAGGGCTATTTCGACAACGGCCCCGGCGAGCTCGCCGATGCCGCCTCCGCCCTCGACTGGATGCAGCTCGTCAAGCCGGACGCCAAGGCGTGCTGGATCGTCGGGTTCTCGTTCGGCACATGGATTGCCATGCAGCTCTTGATGCGACGGCCGGAAATCGACTCCTTCGTGTGCATCGCTCCGCCGGCGAACATCTATGATTTCTCGTTCCTTGCGCCGTGTCCGTCATCGGGCCTGATGGTCAACGGCGAGAAGGATCGGGTGGTCCCATCAGCCTCCATTGCCGAGCTGACAACAAAGACGAAGACACAAAAGGGCATCAAGATCGAGCACTCGATCATCCCCGGCGCCAATCACTTCTTCCTCGACGAGAACAAGCAGGATCTCACCGACACCCTCGCCGAGGTCGTGGGCGCGTATGTCGACAAGCAGATGGTCGAAATTCTAGCTGAGAAAAAGAAGGCAGAACGCTGAGGCGTTCGGATCACCAAACACCGCAGCGAGTCGAGAACGCGTAAGGACTCTGCGAGCACCTCACGCTGCGGCCCACATCATGTCGCAACCTGGACATACGCAGATGATGTTGACTACATCTCGTCGTCCGGTGGCGTCTCAATCGGTGGTTCCGGCGGCGGGGTGAAATCCAGTGATGTTTGGGGATCTTCGGGCGGAAGCGGAAGGGATGCAACGCCTTGGGCCGCAATACCAAGCGAGGCAGCGAGCTTCTGCAGTCCGTCATCGTCGGTGAAGATGCTCGTCGCACGTGTGACGCGGGCTATAGCAACGATTTGATGGTCGAATTTTACTTTGGCGCGGCTATCGAGCGAGTCCCCCTTAAGCGTGCCGAGCTTTGCGATGCGTTGGCGCATGAGTTCGGCAGCCTCAACAGCGGCCGTGGAGCTGAACGGACTGATCTGAAAAAAGCGGCTATTTCGCATAATGTCCAAATACTGTGGCGCAGCTTCGCCTGCCTTGATCAACGCTTCTGAGAGTGCCGGCGTCGGAATAATGATTTTCTCGCGTTGCTTGGTAAGCTGCGCGATGAAGAATTCGATACGGTCTTTGCATCGGACTACGGGATGGCCTGTCGTGGCATCTTTCGGAGGCGGCGTTTCCGGATCGAGCAGAAGCAGGAGCACAGATGCATCGAATACGATCATCAGTGCACCTGATCGTCATCGCCACGTAGGTCGAGCAATTCGCGGATCGGGTCTGCACTATCGGCCCAGCGGTTGCCGGGCACTTTTCTCAGCTTGGCAACAACGTCAGCAAGTGGTTCGTCACTTAGGATTTCAAAGCTTCGGACAATAAAACCTTGCAGCTTCCACGTACCGTCCTCTAACCTCAGCCAGCGCCCCGTACCATTGACACGAACGTAGTCGAACGTGTGATGACGTAGTTCACGAGCCATATCTTCATTGGTTTGGAGTCCGGAATATCTGACCGGGCCATCCTGAATGATCAGATGCTTCGAGGCGTCCTTGCCACCGATGCTGACGAGCTGGCCCTGTAGCGTGCCTTCTTCGGAGAATGGGCCGTAAGTCATTGGCTGTGGCCGATCACGCCCGGGAAATTCAATTGTCTGCTTCGACTTGGGGGGCAGCAATTTGGCCCGTGCCTCGTCTTTCTGAAGCTTGAGATCTAGAGCCTCATAGGCTTTGCGTAGGTCTTCATCTGGCGTTCCCGCTTCAAGTGCGCGAATACGGCCCTGCACTGCGGGGTAAGCGGCAGGTTCTATGGTTTGAACAAGCGCAAGGCTGCCCTCTTCGAGACGGTCAAAGTGAACCTGTGCCTCGGAGCCGAGCAGGCGAGCGAGATCAGCCATGTACTCGGCGAGGCGAGCCATTGAGATCGTGTCCGGCGTGAACACGTCGATGACAAATTTGTACTCGTAGCCGTCCATAGTTCTTATTTTGTTCATAAGCGATGAAAAACACGTTAAGTCACAATCTAGACCAGCGGAAGGCTGCTAGACCAGCGGAAGGCTGTTTTCGACGAGTTTGGCGCAATGTCGCCCATACATCAGTCGCTCGCCAACCCATGATCGGCCACGAGGCGACGTTGGCTGCAACCGCCACAACAAATCTTGCAAGAAACCTTGCAAGCTATCAACTTGGTGTATCTTCCGAGTCTCAAACCCGTCAACGGCGGGCCAGCACGCCGCCGCTGTGCGGCTCAGGCACTCCGGTCGTACCGGGAAACGTAAGCGGCAGGCCGCGCAACGAGCGGACCGCGAGATAGGCCCACGCCTCTGCCTCGATCGAATCCCCGTCGAGCCCTACCGCCTCGGCCGGCACAACCGCGTTCTCGACACGACCGGCAATCATGCTCATCAATGTCTTGTTCTTGCGCCCGCCGCCGGTAATCACCCAGAGCCGAGGCTCCTGGGGGAACTGCTCGCGGGCGCGGGCAATCGACGTTGCCGCGAATGCCGTCAGCGTCGCGGCACCATCCGCCAGCGGCAGGGCATGCACCAGCTCCACCGCAAACATATTGCGGTCCAGAGACTTGGGCGGCGGCAACGCAAAATACGAGTGCTTGAGATACTCCGTCACGTAGTCCTCGCGCACGCTGCCTTGCGCTGCGACACGGCCATCCGGATCATGAGGATGACCCGTCTTGCGCATCATCCAGTCGTCGATCATCGCGTTGCCGGGCCCGGTATCGAACGCCAGCAGCCGGCCATCGCGCCCGATCCACGTCACATTGGCAACGCCGCCGATATTGACCACGGCCACGGGCCGCTGAGGGACGTCCGCCAGCATGGCACGATGATAAACGGGGGCCATCGGCGCGCCTTGCCCGCCGGCTGCCACGTCCGCCGCACGCATGTCGTAGACCACGTCGATACCGGTCGCCGCTGCCAGCCGCCGCCCG
>JBFWYV010000090.1:0-16425 GCA_050186055.1 Hyphomicrobiaceae bacterium
GGAGCTGGGGCCTGGGAGGGGTTTAACACCAAGGGCTCGCAGTGGCTCAAAGACCATCTTTGAGTGAGACAGCTTCCTCACCTTCGACATGATCCAAAGGGCGCAATGGAGCGCCAAGAAGGCGGCAAACGGCAAGCGCCAATCGCATTCGTAAGTGTTTCACTTGCCTTTGCCCTTTTTCACTGCGCCCTTCCCCCGCTTCGGCTCGTCCTTGTGCGGCCGGGGCGGGGTTCTCAACGCTTCCTTCAGCGCCCTGTTCATGCGTTCCATCGCATCAGGGTGCTGGTCGTCATCTTTCTGAGGTTTCTTCGTCATGGCAGCGAACCCAACGGCCCCAAAGCAACTGAAGCGCTACAAGCCGCCCGATCTCAAGAAGCTACTGAAGAACAGGCCCGGACAATGGTCTTACGGCTTATTCAACCAAAAACACGCCACTCGCTACGCTCAGTTCCTCAGTCAATTTGAGGTCATTGAGTCCAGCATGCCGTTCAGGCTAGCCCAATTAATGGGACTCAATGACGACAAACAGATTCAAGCCGCTGGCTATGTGTATCGAACCCTTCGAAACCCATCAATCCGCTTGGAAGTCATGCGCACCCTTCTGCACAAGGCACCGCACAACAAGAACAAACCCGATAGTTGGGATTACATGCTTTCCGAATATAGCGTTGTCCGGAACACGCGGAATGACTATGCCCACGGCCTCTGGTTCACCAACGATATCGACAGCACGGTCCTTCTAGCCAAGTCGGACCCTCACGGCTTCGCATTCATGGAGGCAGAACCAATTTCGACCGACGTCATGGATGAAGCACTTCAACGACTTCGTCGCCTTATGCTTACCGTGATCGTTCCTGAGAACCAGATGCCGCCAATGCCGCCTCAAGACACGCCTCAGCAACGTCACGCGCCCAAGCAGTCGTCGCGCGCTCATCCCCGCAAAGACTCCTGATGACCTGCGCTCCAGCCTCAATCATCTCGGGCGTCACCTCGATCTGAGAGACGCCCGATTGAGTTAAGTCGCCGGCCTGTCTGGCATTTTCCTTACACACCGATGTTCTCTTTTGTAAAGTACATAATGCCGGGGTTTTGTCATTGCGATCACCGTTTCACGCAAATGACGGCGTCGGCGAATTGCCAGATAATGTTGCGAAAAAGGCATTACTCGGCCGAAACGTGCTTAAGGAATCCGTAACCGGATTGAATAGCGTGGAATATGTATTACCAAAGTGTTGATCCGCAGAAGTGATTCGCGGGTCCGGTATACGATTCGGTAATTGGCTGCGGATGCGCCAGATCGAGACTGCGTTGTGCGTCATGCATACGGCGGGCTTGGGTGAAGGACCGGATATTGCTTTCGCCCAGGATGGCATGAAGCCAGGGCTGCCGTGCCGGAAAATCCGGCATGTGCTGTGAATTGCAATGCATCGGCAGGGGCGCACATGATCAACAGCATCAACACGAATTTCGCGGCGCTGACTGCGCTTGAGTCGCTTTCCAACACTAACAAGAACATGCTCGAGACGCAGAAGCGGATCTCGACCGGCTTCCGCGTGGCTGGTGCTGAGGATAATGCCGCCTACTGGTCGATGGCGACGACCATGCGGTCCGACAATAAGGCGCTTTCGACGGTTGCTGACGCCCTCGGGCTCGGTGCCGCCACGGTCGACGTTGCTTACACGGCAATGAACAGCGCGATCGAAGTCATATCCGACATGAAGGACAAGCTTGTCGCGGCTCAGCAGCCCGGCGTCGACCGCGCCAAGGTGCAGACGGAGATCGACGAGCTTCAGAACCAGCTCCGTTCGATCGCGGAGTCGGCATCGTTTGCAGGCGAGAACTGGCTGTCCGTCGATACCGGCGGACCCGCCTACAGCGCGTCGGAAAGCATCGTCGCATCATTCAGCCGTACGTCGGGGGCGAACGGCCAGGAAGTAAACGTCACGATGCTGTCGGTCAATGTCAGCTCGGTTTTCCTGTTCAACGCCAACACCGACGGCGCCGGTGGCGTGGCCGACAGCGGCACGGCGACAGCGGACGGGCTCGGAATACTGGGGTCGGCGCGTCTGTCGATCGCTGATTCGGATACGGCTACCGTAGCGCGCGGCTCGATCGGCGCGGCGGGCACGATCGTGATCGCCAATTTCGATACCGCCAACGCAACCGTTGCGCCGGCCGAGATCGACATCTCGGGTGCTTCCGACAGCGACATCGCGGATTACCTGCAAGCTGTGGAGGCTGCGCTGTCGGAGATGACCACGGCAGCCACCAATCTTGGCGCCACCAAGAAACGCATCGATATCCAGAGTGAGTTCGTCTCCAACCTGATGAACGCGATGGATCGCGGTATTGCCTCGCTGGTGGATGCGGACATGAACAAAGAGTCGACCCGGCTCCAGGCGTTGCAGGTGCAGCAGCAGCTCGGCATCCAGTCGCTGTCGATCGCCAATTCCGCGAGCCAGAATATCCTGGCGCTTTTCCGTCAGTAAGCGGACGGGGCTGATTCACGCCGCAGTCGGTTCAAGGCAGTGCTTGACAAGCAGGCGGGCTCGGGATTTCCGACCCGCCTCTAATTTGCTGGTAGAACTATACTGATCGGCCCAGAGAGCCCGCTGGGTTCAGAGCAATCATATGGAGAACGTTGCCCTCGGAATTTCAAATCTGGGGCGAGAAATAACGAATTCAGTTACCTAAATTCCAGTTGATGCGCGCTTTTGTCCGTACTCATACAGGATTTCAATTCATAAAGCCTACAATTCCGTTAGGCTCTTGAAAATGGAGCTTGTTCGTAGCCTGGATGTTCTGGGTGTCATGTCTTCCACGGATTTTCAATTCGATCTGCTTGGACAGCAAGGTTTGCGCAAGCCACGATCGCTCAGCTTGGCTGGCGTTGCGCCTGGATGGAGTGGACCTTGTCGTGCACCTTTTCGGATGCTGGACCAAGCTATGGAAACGAGCCTGATAATCTTCCTGTTGGCGAGCGCTGCAAGTTTCTGGCCGGCTTATTGGTTGCTGGGCCGGTGGTTCAATAGGGATGATCTTGAGAACGAGCCGACTGCCGCGAGCAACGCCGGTCACGACAGCAAGTCTCAATTCATTGCGTTCCTGCGGAGCGAAGGCGCCGTGCGCATTATTGCAGCCTTGGACGATGCGGCAACCAACGTCGAGGCGTCGGCGGAATGCGCAACTCCGGCAGCGGCGGCAGCGCACAAGGACACCGCATTGGATCGCTTGCGCGAGGCGCGGCAGATGGTGAAATCGCTGTATTCCGACGATGTGACGGAGGCGTTCGACAAGGTGATCATCACGCTGGGGCAGCGCAGGTCGGCCAGCCCGCGTGCGTTACTGGCAAACATTCTGGATCTGAAGGTGCTCCTGGATCAGCCTGGGCAGGAGACCGATGAAACGGCCGGAGCCGAACGTCGAGGCGAGGCGCGTCGGGTTTCGAAGCGAAGTTTAGTTTTTGGACTGGGCCAAGCGCAACACGTTCAGCATAGCGTCTCGTAAGCGAGTTTGCGGAGAGTGGTATGGGTGAGAAGAGGCAGCCAGTCGGTCGGGACGATCGGGACATGTCAGTTCCTGTCCCTTATTCGCCTTCGCACGGCGATGGCGAGACGCGCCGGATTTCGCCGCGATTTGAGTCCAATCACAATGCCGCGTGCGGCTACAGGAACATCTTCTATCCGGTCGAGATCCGGGATGTGTCAGAGACCGGCGCGTGCATCCTGATTCGCAGCGGCGTGTTGCCCGAGGTCGGGCAGTCTTTGGAGCTGCGCTTCATGAACGGCATAACGGCGGCCTGCACCGTTGTCTGGAACACGGGAGCGCACGTTGGTGTCGTGTTCGACGAGCCGCTTCCGCATTACAGCGATGCGTTGCATTTCGATGAGCTGGGCGCGGACTATTTCCGGGCTGTATTGCGGCTTCAGATCGCTCAGAAGAACGGCTTACTGATGGACCGCCGCGGGAGTTAACGCAGGCGCTCTGCGAGCTGCAGCAGGAGGCGGGCAACGTCGTCCTGACTGGCGAGCGTGTAGGCCGCGGCGGTTGCGCGGGGCTCATCAGCAATCCGGACGCCGATGCCCTCCGGACGCAAAGCTTCGAATACGTCCTCATCCGTAACGTCGTCGCCCAGATAGAGGAGGCCTGATTTTGGAATTCCGAGGCGGCGGGCCAGGAAAAGTACGGCTTGCCCCTTGTCCCATTCGACGGCCGGCCGGAATTCATAAACCTTCTTGCCTTCCAGCACTTCGATCCCCTCGTGGGCGTCGAGTTGTCGGCGTATGTCGGCCTTGAGGGCGGCGATCCGGTTTTCGGCGACAAGCCGGTAATGGATGGCCACGGAAAATGGCTTGACCTCGACCAGCAGGCCCGGAATGTGGCCGAGCTTTTCCGAGAAATGGTCGGTTATGCTGCGAATGGCAGGAAGACACTGGGCGGCCATCGGGATTGCTTGAGGGGGGCCTCCGGGAAGCTGCAACTCGAGGCCGTGGCTTGCCGCATAGGCGATGTCGAGACCGACGAGGCGCTTTATCTGGGTGAGTTCGCGGCCGGTAATCACCGCGATCGGGCACGACTTGCTCAAGCGTGAAAGCAGCGCCCGCATATCGTTGGACAGTTCCGCCAACTCCGGCCGCGCCGCGATCGGCGTCAATGTGCCGTCGTAGTCGAGGAATACCGCACGCGGATGACCGGAGAGGCGGCCTGCGATCTCGTCGATTGCATCCAGAGCGAACGCGGTTGCTTTCACATAGACCTCCACGAGCAGCGTGAGCGCCTGATTTCCGTCGTCGCGGTTCAGGCCCGATCATGAGCAATTGCAGGGCGAGGACACAACGCCCATTCGTGAGGATGCCAAGCCGGGTTTCAATTCGATGTCATGCGGGCATAAAGGCGTTCAACATCGGCCCGTTTGGCCAGTTCAGTGCCGGGCGTCATGACCGCTGCACTTCCGGCGGCCATGCCGAAGCGGAATGCCTCCTCAATCGGGCGGCCCTTTGACAAAGTATAGACCATGCCTGCGACAAAGCTGTCACCGGCGCCCACCGGACTGCATTTTTCCACCTCCAGGGCCGGAAGCCGCAATTCGATTTGCTTGGAAACGAGCAAAGCACCGTCGCCGCCGAGCGTAACAACGACGATCTCCGTTGTGCCGTCTGCGAGCAACTCATGTGCGGACTTCTCGATGGAAAGGCCGCCCCAGCCGCGGCTGGACCTCAACTCATCGAGTTCCTGACGGTCAGGCTTCAGGAGGAACACGCCGGCGCCGGTCATGGACAGCAGAGCGGATCCTGAGGTGTCGATTGCCAAGCGGACGCCCAGCCGCCGGCATACCGAGGCAAGACGCCTGACGAGATCATCGGGGATGCCAGGAGGCATCGATCCGCTAAGGACGACGTAGCCACACTTCAGTTTGACGATCGAACTCTCGATGGCCTCTATGATGCTTTCGGTTTGTTGCGGGGCGTGTTCCGGGCCGGGCAGAACAAAGCGGAACAGCTCGCCCGTCGAACGGTCGGCGACGTGGAAACTCGGGCGGGTCATTCCGTCCACCGGGTGTGTGATCACGCGGATTCCGGCGTCAGCGACCAATTCTGTCAGCCAACTGCCCGTGACGCCGCCAGTAACGAGAAAGGCCGCCGCCTCGCCGCCCAGTTCGGCAATGACACGGGCAACGTTGATGCCACCTCCTCCGGGTTCGAAAGTTGCGGAGCTGCACCTCACTTTGACGCCGGGTCTGATCTCATCGGCGCGGGCCGAGATGTCGACGGCGGGATTGAGGGTGACGGTCAGGATTCGCTGGTTCATGTCGCTCGCTGTTCACGCCCATCCATTGACCGAGGTCATGCCGCCTCGGGGAGACCCCGCTTAACGAGAAGGAGCAATAACAGGGCCCTGTAAGAAAATAATGTGGTTGTTCCGAAGATAAACAGGCCGGGGAAGGCAGGTCCAGCCGTCGTGTCAGCGGGGCGTGTCGATCGAAACCGGAGAGTCGAACGCATGTACAAGAAAGCCATCTATGATCTCGCCACAGGGTTTACGCTTAGGAACTTGCACGATGAAAGCCGGCTGCCACGCGAAAAGGTGGCGGACGTTTTGGAGATCGATGAACTGACAGTGACACGGATTGAGATCGGCGAGGATCGGATGAGCGCAGGCGATCTCGTTCTCCTGCTCGATCTGTTCGATGTGACGTGGGACGAGTTTCTCGCCAAGGTGAAATCTAACCTGGCGAAAGCCGAAGCTGCGTTATCCTAGTCGTTGCTGCCGTTGCCGGGAACGCAAAATCTCACGTTGCCTGCGGCGCGGAGTATCTTAAATTTGTGCAGCCGGGCTTGCGGACAACGGCCTGCGATGGGAACTGGTCGCGGCTGTTATGCGTTTGTTGCGGAGCCTGAACGCGCCATGGCTCGCTCGAAGTCTGTCGTGCGGGCCGCGCGGTGTTGTGCGACGCAGCCCGGTTGCGGTTCAGTAGATCAATTTTGCGGTGCGGATGGTCTACAGAGCAGAATGATTGAAGAGTTCATTGCAGAAGGCAATTTGACTTTCGGCCTGGATACTTACGCTTGTGGGCCTCACGATGGGCAGCCGCAAGGATCCGGCACGCAAACTTCGAAGCGATCGTGAGCTGGGAGGCCAGGCTGATCTTGAATACGCTGCAACTGGGCTTGATTGGAAACTGTGGCGTCAGCGCCCTGGTCGATGCAGAGGCGCGCATCGTTTGGAGCTGCCTGCCACGCTTCGACGGCGATGCCATTTTCCATTCTCTGCTGGGTGCACCCAAGTCCGCTCCGGATGGAGGTGTGTTCAGCATTGAGATCGATGACATGAAGGGCTCCAGCCAAGCCTACATCGAGAATACCGGAATTCTGCAAACCCGGCTGACGGGGGAGAGCGGCGTCGTCGAAGTCACAGACTTCTGCCCGCGCTTCTATTGGCGCAACCGGGCCTTCCGTCCACAGATGATCGTCCGGCGTGTGACTCCCTTGACGGGAAACCCGCGCATCCGGATTCGCGTAAGACCGCGATTTTCATACGGCCGCGACACGCCCGCCATGACGTACGGCTCAAACCATATCCGGTATGTCGGCGAGCGCCTCGCCGTTCGGCTGACGACGGATGCGCCGATCGACTTCGTGCTGGAGGAGACGTCATTCAAGCTGACCGAGCCTATTCATCTGATCCTCGGTCCGGACGAAACACTCGGAGAAGGTCCGGCGGAGACGGCGCGATCATTCGAGGCCAACACGGTCAGCTACTGGCACACGTGGACGCATCGTCTTGCGTTGCCGCTGGAATGGCAAGATGCGGTCATCCGCGCGGCCATTACGCTGAAAATGTGCAGTTACGAGCCGACCGGCGCCATCGTCGCGGCGATGACAACCAGCATACCGGAGGCGCCCAACTCCCGGCGCAACTGGGACTATCGGTTCTGCTGGGTTCGCGACGCTTTTTTTGTTGTGCGTGCTCTGAACAGCCTGGCGGCGGTACGGACGATGGAGAACTACTTCCGCTGGATCATGAACATCGTGGACGATGCGTTGACGGGCCACATCCAGCCCGTGTTCGGCATTGCGCTCGAAAAACATCTGGTCGAGCGCACGATCGATCACCTGCCCGGCTATCGGGGGATGGGGCCGGTCAGGGTCGGCAACCAGGCGCATGAGCATTTTCAGCACGATACCTACGGCAATCTCATACTCGCGGCCGCTCCTGCGTTCTTCGACCAGCGTCTGTTCATGCGGGCGGGCAGCGCGGACGTCGAGCGCCTGGAAGTCGTCGGCGCGCGTGCGTTCGAGCTTTACGACAAGCCGGATGCCGGGATCTGGGAGCTGCGATCGCGCACACGCGTGCATACGTCGTCGAGCCTGATGTGCTGGGCAGCGTGCGATCGTCTGGCAAAGATCACCCAGCATCTAGGTATGACGGAGCGGGCGGCGCACTGGCGGGTGCAGGCAAACACGGTACGTGACGTGATCCTGAAACGGGCCTGGTCCGACAAGCGCAAGGCGTTTGTCGAGAGTTTCGAGGGTTCGCATATGGACGCCAGCGTTCTGCTGATGGGCGAGGTCGGTTTCATCGATCCCAACGATCCGCGGTTCGTATCGACGGTCGAGCGCGTCGAGGAGGTGCTGGGCCGCGGACCCTACCTCATGCGCTATGAGGAGGCTGACGACTACGGAACGCCGGAGACAGCATTCAATATCTGCGCGTTCTGGTTTATCGATGCCTTGGCCAGGATCGGGCGGAAAGAGCAGGCGCGCGAGATATTTCAAACCCTGCTCGCCAGCCGTAATCATCTCGGGCTGATGTCCGAGGATACGGACCCGCGAACCGGCGAAGCGTGGGGAAACTTTCCGCAAACCTACTCAATGGTCGGTATCATAAACGGCGCCATGCGTTTGTCGCGTCCCTGGGAGACCGTGGTATGAGGAGGCTCATCGTCGTCTCGAACCGAGTGGCCGATCTCGAGAAGGGCGCGCAATCCGGCGGGCTGGCCGTTGCCGTCGGGGAGGCGCTCAAGGAGACCGGCGGCCTGTGGTTCGGATGGGACGGCTCGGTCGTCGACGACGATGGCGATGCGGACGATCTGAAGGTCGTCAATTTCGGTGCGTACATGTCGGCCACGCTGCCTCTCACCTCGGAGGAATACCGAGACTACTATCTTGGCTTCTCGAACAAGGTGTTGTGGCCTGCCTTCCATTACAGGCTCGATCTTGCGGCCTACGAATCGGCCTTCTATCAGGTCTATCGCAAGGTGAATGGGCGTCTCGCGGATTGTCTCGCCCGACTCATCAAGCCTTTCGATGTCGTCTGGATCCACGACTACCATCTCATTCCTCTGGCATCGGAGCTTCGTGCCCGCAAGATCATGAACAGAATTGGTTTCTTTCTGCACATTCCGTTTCCGCCACCGGACGTGCTCACGGCGGTGCCTGAGCACGAGTGGCTGGTGAGCACGTTGTTCTCGTATGATGTGGTCGGGTTCCAGACGAGCGGCGACCTTGGGAACTTCCGCCGCTACGTGGTCGAGAATGCAGGTGGAATTGAAGGCGAGGGCGACGAGATCTCTGCGTTCGGAAAGTCGACGGTGGCACAAGCGTTCCCGATCGGCATCGACGTCACGGCGTTCCATGCCATGGCGCATTCGCCGGAGGCTGATGCACTGGTCCTGCAACTGAGGCAGCGTACGCTCGAACGCACTCAAATTCTCGGCGTGGACCGGCTGGATTATACCAAAGGGCTGCCGGACCGGTTGCGGGCATTCAAGCGCCTGCTGGAGCTTTATCCGGAGAACTGCAAGCGTGTTACGCTGATGCAGATTGCGCCGCCGACACGGGAGGAGGTTGAGGCGTATACGGATATGCGCCAGACACTGGAGCAGCTCTCAGGCTCCATCAACGGCGATTTCGGGGATTTCGACTGGACGCCCGTGCGTTATATTCACCGATCGGTTGCTCGGGATCGGCTCGCTGCGGTGTGCCGGGGCAGCAAGGTCGGTCTCGTTACACCTTTGCGGGATGGCATGAACCTGGTCGCCAAGGAATATGTCGCCGCTCAGGATCCCGATGATCCCGGTGTCCTGGTCCTGTCTCGATTTGCCGGCGCGGCGGAAGATCTGCTGGAGGCGCTGCTGGTCAACCCGTATGATGTGGACGAAGTCGCGCACGCCATGCAGGAGGCGCTGACAATGCCCAAGGCGGAACGGATCGACCGCTATAACTCTCTGATTGCTCGTGTCCGCGAGCGCGACGTCCAACATTGGCGCGAGTCGTTTCTGGCGGCGCTGATCGGCGACGAGCGCTCCATGGCAGCATGACCGGCTGGCGTCTCCTGGCTGATGTCGGCGGCACCAACGCCCGCTTTGCGCGCGGCCTGGCTGATGGCACCGTCGACAGTATAAAGATTTTTCGGACGGCCGACATCGCCACGTTTGAGGAGGCTCTTGGCGCCTACCTGTCGAAGTATGGCGGACCGGAGGATTGCGAGGGGGCTGCAATCGCTGCGGCGGGGCCGGTCGACGATGGTGTCGTTGTACTCACGAACGGTACGTGGCGCATAGACGTACGCGAAATCGCGAACCTCCTGCCTTCAAAGCGCGTCGTTCTGCTCAACGACCTGGAAGCGGTCGCTGCGGCGCTGCGCAATCTGCGCGGCGATGAGCTTGCCGCGATCGGTCCGTTGACGGAGGGCCAAGCGCCAACACGGCCTATGCTGGCGGTGAACGTCGGCACAGGATTGGGTGCGGCCTGCTCGCTGCTGCATCATGGTGAGCGGTTTACGCTTGCGACTGAGGCTGGTCATGTCAGGCTGCCGCTGCAGACGGAGAAGGAGGTGGGTCTGCTGAGTGGACTATCCACGGCGGAATGTCTGCTGTCCGGCCGCGGCGTCGTCGATCTCTATACGCGTCTCCAAGGGGGGACGTCACAGGATCCGGCGCGGCCTGCATCCGATGCCACGAGCATCTTCGAGCACGCGGGTCGCGATCCGGCCGCGCGCAAGACATGCGAGATGTTCACGGCGATGCTCGGGAGGTTCGCTGGGGACCTGGCATTGGTGACGCTCGCGTGGGGCGGCGTTTACTTGTGCGGAAGCGTTGCGATGGGCTGGTCAAAGGTAGCAGACGCAGGCGCATTTCGAGAAGCATTCGAAGGCAGGGGCGCGATGCGGTATCGCCTGAAAGAGGTGCCGACGTTTGTGATTTTGCAGGATCAAGTGGCATTGCATGGATTGGCACGCCTGAACTTGTCTACTCGTATTCCATAAGCGAGTCCGAGTAAGAAGGTACGCGGAGTTTTGCCTAAGATTTGTTGCGATGCACGTGGCAATCGGCTCGAGAAGCATCTCGATGATGCCGGAATGCCGATGGACAGACGTTCATGCGGCGGCATAAGGTCTGGTGAGCAGCGGGGCGCTCCGTCCGCAGATGGCGTGCGCGGGGCTTCAGACACCGGATCAGTTGATTGAGCGACGCGAACAGCAGCATCAAGCAGGCGTGGGCAGGCTGGGTCGAAATCTTCAGCGGCCGGTATGGGATCTACACCTTTACGCTCAGTCTCGGCGTCCTGCTGTTTGCCATCAATCAGTTCGTGGTGGCGACAGTCATGCCGTCGGTGGTCGCCGACCTAGGCGGGTTGCGCTACTACACATGGGCGTTTTCGCTGTTTGCCGTCGGGGCGATCATAGGCGCAGCCAGTGCAGGCCCGATGCGCGATGCGATCGGCGTTCGCCTCGCCTACGTCGGGGCCGGGCTGGTGCTCGGGATAGGGCTTGCCGGCTCTGCGATGGCAACCGACATGCTGACGCTGGTTGCCTGGCGCATGGTGCAAGGCATTGGCGGCGGCGCTGTTGCGTCCCAAGCGTATGGCCTGATTGCGACGATATTTCCGGATCGGCTCCGAAGCCGCGTGCTGAGTGTCGTCTCGACGATCTGGGGTATCGCGACGGTTGGTGGACCGGGGTTCGGCGCCTTTTTCGCAGATACGGGGCAATGGCCGTGGGCGTTCTGGTCGCTGGTGCCGCTGGCTGGCGTATTTGCGCTGCTCGCATGGCGGAATGTCGAGGGAGAACAAGGGCACGGCGATTTCTCGAAGCTGCCGTATCTGCGTCTCGCACTGCTCGCGCTGGCAGTGCTGCTGCTGAGTTCGACATCGCTGGCGAGCGTGCATCTGCTGCAGGGCGTGCTTGTCATTGCGGCGGTCGCGGCGGCAGGCGGCGCCTTCGCCATCGATGCCCGGGCGGAGCGGAATGTCTTTCCGCGACAGGTCACCGCGATCGCGACCGAGCTTGGCGCGACCTATTGGATCTTTTTCCTGGTCAGTGTGGTGATGGCGGTGATCAGCACATACACGACCTTCTACCTGCAGGTGCTGCACGGTGTGAGCCCGCTCGTCGCAGGCTATCTGTTTGCCATCCAGTCCCTGATGTGGACGATCGGGGCGCTGCTGGTGGCGGCACTGAGCCTGTCGTATGCGATAGCCGCCATTCTTATCGGTCTCTTCCTGCTGCTTGTTTCCTCCCTGATCTTGGTGCTGACGGTCGATCATGGACCCGTGTGGGTGATCGCCGTCGCGATTGCCGTCAGCGGCACCGGGATCGGGCTGCTGAATAATCCGGCGATTCAGGTGATCATGGCGGTGGCCCAGCAGGCGGAGCGACAGATTGCCGGGACGTCGGTCCAGGCGGTGCGCAACATCGGCATATCATTTGGTGCTGCTGCGTCAGGAACGATTGCGGCGTTGGCCGGGCTGGCCGACGGCGCCTCGCACGACGTCGTGGCGGTGGCGATGGAATGGGTGTTTTTTGCCAACGTGGTGGTTTCGGTGACTGCGCTCGTCATCGCCGGATTTCTCATGGTCCGACGCAACGCTTAACGCCATGTCGGGACGCCCGACAATCCTTCTCAATCCGTGCGTGCCGTTGCTGGGGCATGGCGAGCGCCTGCCTGATGATGCCGATAGAAGGTCAATGAGTTCCGCAACGCCTCCGCAGGTATGTTCCGAGCGATCACGATCAGGCGGCTGCGATCATCGCCGCCGGGCCAGTCCGGCAGCACCCGAGGCGGATGAAAAACGTGCTGTACGCCCTGGATCAGGACCGGGCCGTCGAAGCCCTCGACAGCAACAAGGCCCTTGATGCGCAGGATGTCGGGGCCGCGAAGGGCCGCCAGCCATTCGAGCCAGCCGCTGAGGACGGGCCACGCCACAGGCTCGTCGATGACGATCGATACCGAGCGGATGTTCCAGAGGTGGTCATGGCCATGCTCGTGCTCATGGTGATCCGTCTGCGCTGGATGGGGATGCGGTTGTGAAGCGGGTTCGATTGCAACAGCCGGTATCGTACCGACTGCCAGGATTGCGGCCGGGTCGGCGGCGCCGTTTTCGACGATCGTCACCGGCGCTTCCCGATTGAGGCTGGCTACGACCGCTTTCACTGCCGGCAGATCGGCATCGGGACGGTCGGACTTGGTGATCAGCAGAGCGTCCGCCATTGCCACCTGCGCGCGGGCTTCGTCATAGGTAGCCAATGTCTCGCTGCCGACGACGGCATCGACGGTTGTTACGATGCCTTGAAGCGCGAAGTGCGCCGCGGTCGCCGCGTCATTGACCAGCGTGTGGACGATGGGAGCTGGATCGGCGAGGCCGGTGGTCTCGATCATGACGTGGCGGAATGCCGGAATGGAGCCCTCGCGGACGCGGCGCATCAGGTCTTCCAGGGTATCGACAAGATCGCCGCGCACCGAGCAGCAGACGCAGCCGTTCTCCAGGAGGACCATCTGGTCGATTGCCTGCTCGACCAGGAGGTGGTCGAGGCCGATCTCGCCGAACTCGTTGACGATGACCGCGGTGTCGGCCAGCCGCGGATCGCGCAGGAGGTGGTTGAGCACGGTCGTTTTGCCACTGCCCAGAAACCCTGTCATGATGACGACGGGAACTCGCTGCTGCATCGCTGGCTCCATCGGGCGGCCGTCGGCAGAAAGGCCATGCAAAAGCCACAGGAGAGGGGAACGTCCATGCCCGCCGCCGAAGCACACAATATGCGCCTGATCGCCCATGACAACCTGCTCGGTCACGGCAACATGGGCGAGGGGATTTCGCTGCAGCTCGCCAAAGGCGGCCGCCGCATTCTGTGGCTGGCGCATGAGTGCGCGCCGAAGAACTTTACCGGCGTGGACGTGACCGATGCGAAGAACCTTAAGGTCATCATCCAAACCGATATCGCTCACAATCTGGTGCGGTCCAATTCGGTGGATGTGACCGGCGACCTGATGGCGGTGGCCTATCAGGTGCAGAAGCCGGGCGACAAACCGGCGGGCATTGAAATCTTCGATGTCTCGACGCCGGAGACGCCCAAGTCGGTCGGCTTCTACGACGCGTCCAGCCCACATTCGCGCGGGGCCCATCAGGTCTGGTTCGTTGAGGACGGCTGGCTCGCAACGGCGGCGCCTATGCCGGACTTCAAACCGCGCAATCAGGGCGATGACCAACCGTTCCTGATGCTCGACATTACCAATCCGGCCAAGCCGCGTGAGAAATGCTTCTGGTGGATGCCCGGTACCCGTGACGGCGACGAGGCGCCGATGCCGCCGCGACATCCACGCTTCAACGCCGGCTGGCGCTGTCACAACACCAACGTTTATCCGGAGCGGCCAGACCGGGCCTATCTCGCATATATCGATGGCGGCACGGTCATTCTGGACATCTCGGATGCGTCCAAGCCGAAGGTGGTCAGCCACTGGAACCCGAACCCGCCTGCGAACGGGTTCACGCATACGGTTCTGCCGCTGTTCGACCGTGACCTGCTGGTCGTGTCCGACGAATGTATCCGCGAAAACGGCGGGGATTGGCCGAAACGGGTCTGGATCGTCGATGCGCGGGTCGAGAGCAACCTGGTGCCGATCTCGACGCTCCCCATGCCGCCAGTGGAGGAGTTCGCATCCCGAGGCGGGCGCTACGGTGCGCACAACGTGCACGAGAACCGGCCGGGACCGGCATTCCGGTCGAGCGAGATCGTCGTCGGAACGTATTTCAACGGCGGTGTGCGGGTGCACAACATTGCCAATCCCTATGAGCCGAAGGAGATCGCCTCGTTCGTGCCGGAGGGGCCCAAGGGCTCGAAGTACGATTCGATCCAGATCAACGACGTCTATGTCGACGAGAACGGCCTCGTCTACGCGGTCGACCGCTGGGCAGGCGGGCTCTACATCATGGAGATGGATATCTGACGATACGCGCCCTATCCGCCGACAGGATAAGCGATGTTCTGACCACGGAACGGGCTGTCGGGGAAGTCCGCATTCCTGATGGCGTCGAGGAAGGGCTGACCCAGGGTAGCGAGCAGCATCGGTCCGTCGTCCCGGTCAAGGATGTTCGCCTCGATGAGCGAGAGGCGGACATTGTCCGCACCGATGCGATCCAGCGTGCGCCGCCGTCCGGGAAGAATTGTGCCTGAGACCAGGACGACGGCCACCAGCTCGCAGCCGGTCCAGAAGGCAAAATCGACGAGAGAGACGCTTTCTGCAGCGATCGAGGGTGAGGTCTCCGATGCCGGGCAAAAAAGATGCGCGCGCGGAAGCGGCATCAGGCCCGAGAAGCACCAGTGCTCAGGTTCGACGAGGCCCGATAGTCCTTGAGCTTTCGACGACAGCGAATCGTGTTCGGCAGCGGTGTATGCGCGAAGTCCTCCGAAATAGCGTTGGACGAAAAGCCGGGCCGGCTTGGCCCAGGGATCGCACAACCCAAGCACGTGCTGTTCCAGAAATGCGAGCTGGGTGCCGGCATGGGCCAGTTCCTGCGCCATTGGCGGCCGGGTGAACGGATGCGCCAGGCTCGATATTCGCAGCGGCTCGCTGTGCCGTACGCCTGAGATCACGGCAACCGGCGCCCCAGGCTTTTCCAGCTCGTCAGTCTGGCCCTCGGCCAAGCGCGCCGTGATCTCCCCCCTGACCGAGGCGCTGCCGTAGGGAATGACGATATCGCCGTTGAATGTCGTCACCACGTTGTCACTCCTTCCCTGGCGCGCCCGACGGCAATACCGGTCCCGGCAGGTGCAGACGCTGTATCGACAGCGCCGGCTACCCGAACAGCCATTGTCCGCCGATGACCGACGGCGCCAGGATGCCGAGCGCCCACAGGAAGGCGGAACTGGCATTGGCGAGCTGGAACGGCAGTTGCCGCATCGCCAAGGTTCCTGCGATGACCGGGATAACGGCGCGGAGTGGACCGAAAAAATGGCCGAGGAAAACGCCGAGCACGCCCCATCTGTCGAAGAAGTCACGCCCATGTTTCAGCATGTAGGGCCGTGTGCGGAACGGCCAGACCTTATCGATGTCGTCCTTGAAATAGTATCCGATCCAGTAGGAGATGGCATATCCCAGCGTGCCGCCGAGTCCGGCCGCGATCCAAGCCGGAAAGAAGTCGATTCCGCTGGCGCCGAGCAGGCCGCCAATTGCCACCAGGATGACGGTGGACGGCAGGATGAGAGAGACGAATGCCAAGCTCTCACCGAAAGCCAGGAGAAACACGATCGGTGCCGCCCACGCCTGATTGGCGCGCACAAACTCTACGATCGACCCGGAAAGGTGCTCCATCCGTTGCAGTGTCCTTGTGGCCAGTGCTCGCGTTCCATCCCCGCCGGGGCGACGCACACTAGCTCAAGCCATATATGGGGCGCCAGATCATCCGCGGCATGCTGTTTGGGCGGTGTGCGTTGGTCCACTGGCTTTCGCCGTCGCGGCTGCGGCGGCGGCTGTCTGCGGCAAGTCTCCGCTTGCTCGGTGCTCGCCGTAAGCCACGTGGATGGCCGCCGTTGCCACGTCGCCCCGGCGCGGCCATGACGGCCGTTCGTGTGGCTGGCACTCTCATCCCCTCAGTCGTCACGGCCACGAAGGTGGCCGCCTACGGTAACTCTTCGCTTGCTCAGCGC
>JBFWYV010000091.1:0-16408 GCA_050186055.1 Hyphomicrobiaceae bacterium
GATGCTGGCGGCCTGACGGAAAGCGCCCTTGGCTGCGTCGCGATCGAACAGGTAGCCCTCAAGATAGACGACGCGGCCGGCAGCAATCATGCCTTCATCGATGGCACCGATGTCCAATTCGGGACTGACGCCGAGAAACGTGTTCATGGTGCGCTCGCCATCCGGCGTCACCAGGATCAGAGAGCGGGCGGTCGGGGCTCCGGCTCTGGCCGGCGGCGTTTCGTAGGCCACGCCGACGGCGCGGATGTCATGCGAGAAGATGCGGCCGAACTCATCGTCCGCGACCTTGCCGATGTAGGCCGCCTTGCCGCCAAGCGAGGCCACGCCGACGATGGTATTGGCCGCCGATCCGCCTGAAATCTCGACGGCAGGTCCCATGCTCGCGTAGAGACCGGAGACGGTCGCGGCGTCGACAAGCTGCATCCCCCCCTTGTTGAGCGATCGTGCTGACAGGAAGGCGTCGTCGCAGCGGCCTATGATATCGACAATGGCGTTGCCAATGCCGACGACGTCATAGCGGATGTCTGTCATGGAAGGTCCCGGGTTCGATGTTTGCGCGCACTATAGTCACGGGGTGTGAGGCTGCAAGTCCGGGCGGGAGAGGGGCAGGACCGGGGCCGACAGCTATGCTTGAAATGAGCATTGATGCCGCGAGCGCACAGAGAGGCAATTTTGGCTCACAGGCTCGATTACCGTTATTGTCGGCAAACTGAAAAAACTGGTATCCGGATTGAGGTTCGGGGGCGGCGCAACCATGGTTTGGCCGTTTTCTCGGCGTTGACAATAAGGACTGTGGGGTTGCTGATCGGTCGTGCTGTTCCCAATCGGGGTGGGGGAATTGAGGGCCAGGGGTCAAACGTTCTGTTTCCTTGATGCGAGGGTGTCGAGACGACGCCCCGTTTGCGCGTTCGCATGTTTCCTTGTCTTTCTGGTTTGCCCGGTGGGCCTTGGCTTCAAGAGCCGGGATGATCAGCCCCGGAATGGGCACATATTGTCGGTCGCAGTGGGGGGGACGGCGGAAGCCGGGGGGCGGCGCAGCTCGAGACGTTTCGACCGCTTCGACGACGACGACAAACAGTCATTCAGTAAATTCAGGTTCCCCACGCCGTCGGTGTCGGCCCCTGCACCAGCCTCTAATTCGAGGGGGATGAATTCATCGAATAATTCAAGGTCGAACAGCAGTTCGAAGCGCGATGATGATGACGATGACGACAGCGAGTGGGAGAGAGACCGAGCCAGCGACGGTCGATCCATTCGCGGTCACTCGACAAAGGGTACGCCGCAAACCGTCATGGAACTGTTCAAGATGGTGGCGCCGCCGGCAAATGCACCTGCTGCATCTCAGCCTTCGACTGCGGCCAAAACGACGGCTCCTTCGATGCCAGGGCCGGACAAGGGACGACGGCATATCACTTCCGGCGAGCGGGAGAAGGCGAGGGGGCCGCTGCCAGTGCCCAATCGCCGCGAGCGTGATGACGATGAGCGAAAGTTGTCATCAAAAGCGCGGCGCTGGTTGCCGAAACAGGTGAAGGTCAGTCCTGTCGCCAAGGCAGCCACTGCCGCGGCTGGCGCAGTCCATAGCAAGGCGGGGCCAGCCGCCGGCAAGCTCAAGTCCTGGTACTCGCGAGAGATCAAATCGGTAAGGGCGATCGTTCCACCCGATATTCTGATCCTCACGCCAAGCGCGGCGGAACGAAAGGCAATCGTCGACAGCGGCTTTACATTGGTCGGTCCTGCAGACGGGGACGCATCCGGCCTCAGTCTGTCGCGGATCATTGCTCCGCCCGGCATGAGCCAAGCCGATGCCGCCAAAGCTCGACGGCAACTTCGCAGCAGACTTCACGAACAGCGCTTCGGCACCAACAGAGTCTATCGGCCCTATCATGCTCAGTCTGACAGACTGCAAGCGGCCAATAGCGGGGCTGTCGGTGTGAGGGCCGCTTCTGCGGTGCCGTGCTCGCAGAACCGGTGCTACGGCGCGAAGGCTGTCGGTTGGAAGGCTCCTGTCACGACATGCGCGCGGGGCATGAAGGTGGGTGTGATCGATACCGCGGTCGACCGAACCCATCCGGCGCTGAGAGGTCGGGCGATCAGGACGCGCAGCTTCATAACGCCGGGTTCGGAGCCGGCTCCCATGTGGCATGGCACGGGGGTATTGACGATCCTGGCAGGCGACCCCGACGGCGGCACGCCCGGGCTGATTCCGAATTCGAGCTTCTATGTCGCCGATGTGTTCTTCCGCGATGACAGCGGATTGCCAGCGACCGATACGTCACGGCTGATCGCTGCGCTGAAGTGGATGGACGAGCAGGATGTAAGAGTCATCAACCTGAGCGTATCGGGTCCGGCCGACGTGGTCATGCAGGAGGCCGTCAAGCGGCTTGCCAAAAAGAATACCGTATTCATCGCCGCTGCCGGCAACGGTGGACCGGCGGCGAAGCCGAGCTATCCCGCAGCCTACGGACAGGTCATTGCAGTCACGGCCATCGATCGTGATCTGAGAAGCTACCGCTATGCCAACAGGGGCAGCTATATCGATCTCGCGGCGCCGGGGGTCGCGATATGGACCGCCGTGCCTGACCGCCAAGAGGGATTCGTATCCGGTACGTCGTTTGCCGCCCCATACGTCACGGCGATGGTTGCCGCCATTTATCGCAATGTGAAGCAGCCGGCCAAGGCGAGCATCCTGAACGAACTGGATACCGTCGATCTGGGGCAGCCCTTGACCGATCCGATCTACGGGCGCGGATTGGTGCGGGCGCCCGTATCCTGCGGAAAGGCCAGAGTCGCGAGCGATGGTAAGCAGCCCGGCTTCGCGGAATCTTCTGCTGCGCTCTCGAACTGGACGTCGGCGGTGACGCGCGCTTCGACGTTCGCGCCGTCAGGACTGTTCTGGGAAAACGATTGAGCCTTCCAGATCACCGCTCATCCACAGCGAATGACACCTGGTCCGCTGCTGCTGCAACAGGAATCGCGCTAGAACTCGCTCTGCGAAGGAGCGAGGGGGATGCCGGCACTGGCGCCACGCGGGGACAGCGACGATAGAGCAGCGGGGGCGGCGTTTCTGGGCGTTGCGCGCTCCGTGCGCGGTTATCAATGGCGTGAACGGCTCAAGCCGCAGGACCGGAATACGGCGCTCGCCATCAGCCAGCGATACGGGCTGTCGGAATTGCTCGGCCGCGTTCTGGCTGCGCGCGGGATCGGTATCGACGATGTGCCCGTCACGCTTGAGCCGAGCATCAAGGCACTGATGCCCGATCCCAGCGTGATGCAGGACATGGACAAGGCTGCGTCCCGGCTTGCGGACGCAGTGGAGAAGCGCGAACGGCTCGCCGTGTTCGGCGACTACGATGTAGATGGTGCCTGCTCGTCGGCGCTTGTCGCACGCTGGCTGTCGCATCACGGGTTGGAGCCGCGCATCTACATACCCGACCGGATCTTCGAAGGTTACGGTCCCAATCCGGCAGCGATGGAGCTGCTCATCAAGGATGGCGCCAGCCTGATCCTTACGGTGGATTGCGGAACCACCAGCTTCGAGTCTCTGGCGATTGCAGGGAAACTCGGGGCGGAGGTGATCGTGGTCGATCATCATCAGGCCGACGAGCGCCTGCCGGATGCATCCGCCGTGGTCAACCCGAACCGGCAGGATGATGTCTCCGGTCTGGGGCATTTGTGTGCGGCGGGCGTGACGCTGATGGTTCTGGTGGCGGCGACCCGCGAACTCAGACGACGCGGACACTATAGTTCAGACAGACGAGAGCCTAATCTCCTCCGATTGCTCGATCTGGTCGCGCTGGCGACGGTCTGCGACGTGGTTCCGTTGAAAGGGCTCAATCGAGCGTTCGTCACCCGCGGCCTGGCCGTCATGCGCGGGCGCGAGAATATCGGCCTGGACGCGCTGTTCGAGGCGGCGGGACTGACGCAGGCCCCCACACCGTATGCGCTGGGCTTTGTACTCGGTCCGCGGATCAACGCCGGCGGGCGGATCGGCGATGCCGCGCTCGGAGCGAAGCTGCTTACGCTTGCCGACAAGACGGAGGCCGCGCGCATTGCAGTCCTGCTCGACAGGCTCAATCGCGAGCGCAAGGCGATCGAAACCGAGATGCTGGCCGACGCTGTGGCCCAGGCTGAGCGGATGGTGGAGGACGATCCCGATATTCCGCTCGTCCTGCTGGGTTCGCCGGATTGGCATAAAGGTGTGGTCGGGCTGGTTGCGAGCAGGCTGGTTGAAAGGTTCCGGCGGCCGTCCTGCGTGATCTCCTGGGAGGCAGACAGCGGCAAGGTTGCGACGGGGACAGGATCGCTGCGGTCTGTCGCCGGAGTCGATATCGGTGCAGCCGTGAGGGCGGCCGTCGCGGCGGGGCTCCTCGTCAAAGGCGGCGGGCACGCCATGGCAGCGGGTCTTACCGTGGAGCAGGCCAAGCTCGAAACCGCGCGCGCTTTTCTGGTCGAGCAGTTGCGACATGACGCTTCCCTGGCGCGGCAAGCGGCGGGGCTTGAGATCGATGGCGCGCTGACGCCTGGCGCGGTCAACGACGAGTTCATTGATCTTATCGAGAAGGCCGGTCCCTACGGGCAGGGCAATCCGCAGCCGCGCTTCGTTTTCCCCGCGCATCGCGTGAAGTTCGCCAAGATCATGGGGGAGGCGCATGTGCGCGTGACGCTGGAGGCGGGAGACGGGTCCAGGCTCGACGCCATCGCGTTCCGTGCCGTCGGTCAGCCGCTGGGAGATCTGCTGCTCGGGTCCGGCGGCATGCCTGTGCATGTGGCGGGCACGTTGCGCCGCGACAGTTGGGGCGGCCGGGATAGGATCGAATTGCTGATCGACGACGCGGCCGACCCGCGACGGCAGACGTGACGAGGCGCGCGGCAACGGCGTGCGTGCGGCTGTCCAGTCGCGTCGGGTTGATATCGGGGATTACCGCCAGACCTCGTCGGCGACCTCGACGAGGCGTCCAAGCTTGGCCCATTGTTCGTCTTCGGCCAGCACGTTGCCGTCCTCGGTCGAAGCGAAGCCGCACTGGCCTGAGATGCAGAGCTGATCGAGGTCGGTGAACTTTGCGGCTTCGTCGATGCGCCGCTTCAACTGGTCTTTCGATTCGAGCTGTCCCGTCTTCGTGGTCATGATGCCGAGCACGACCGTCTTGCTCTTGGGCAAAAGACGCAAGGGCTCGAAGCCGCCGGCGCGCTCGGAGTCGTACTCCATGAAATAGCCGTGGACGTTGATGCGGTTGAAGAGCACCTCCTGCACGGCCTCGTAGCCGCCCTGCCCCTGCCAGGTTGAGCGGTAATTGCCGCGGCAAAGATGCATGGTGATGGTCATGTCATCGGGAATGTCGGACATGGCCTCGTTGATGAGATCACCATATATGCGGCCCAGCTTATCGGGGTCATCGCCGCGGTCGCGCTGGGTCTGGCGATACCTCTCGTCGCAAAGCATCGCGATGAACACTTCGTCGAGCTGAAGGTAGCGGCAGCCAGCATCGGCGAAGGCGCGGACGGCCTTGCGGTAGGCTGCGCCGACGTCGGCAAACAGCTGATCGAGATCTGGGTACAGCCCCTGCTTGATGCCGGCGCGGCCAACGCGGCCGTAGAATGCCGATGGAGCCGGGATGGTGATCTTCGGGGTCTGCCGGGTGCGATCCTTGATGAACTTGAAATGCTCGATCATCGGATGGCCGGAAAAGCCGACCTTGCCCGTGACCAGCGCACCTTCCGCCCGGGTCTTCATGCCGGCGAACGTCATTCCTTCCTTGAGCACGATCTTCTCGACGCCATCGAGGCCCCACATGAAATCGAGGTGCCACCACGAACGGCGGAACTCGCCATCGGTAATGCCCTTGAGCCCGATCTCCTCCTGGCGCCTGATGATGCGTTCGATCTCGCGATCCTCAACGGCCTTCAGATCGGCCGATGTCATCGAGCCCTGGGTAAATTTCTCGCGTGCGTCCTTGAGGGCGGCCGGGCGCAGCAGGCTACCGACGTGATCGGCGCGGAACGGCGGCGTGGCGCGTGGCATCGGGCTTCCTCCAGAAGTTCGTGTTTTGGCAATGCGCTGGCATTAAATAACGCCTATCCTGGATGAGCACGACACTGCAACCCCCGCTGTGGGTGCAGGGCGGGAGCCTGCAGTCGTACGAGGAGCTGGATGGCAGACCTGTCATGACGGATGTCGCAATTGCCGGCGGTAGCTTCGCCGGGCTGGCGTTGGCCCTGGCGCTGGCGAGATGCCTGGATGGCGGGCTTGCCGTTACGGTGGTCGATCGCGGCGGGCGCTCCGATGTCGGTTCTGCCGGGCCGGACCCGCGCGCGGTCGCACTCTCCGCAAGCTCCCGAAGGATGCTGGAGGCGCTCGGTCTGTGGAAAGGCGTCGCGTCGTCCGCACAGCCGGTGCAGCGGATCGAGATCACCGATTCGAGCCTGGATGCGGGCATTCGGCCTGTATTGCTGGCCTGGAACAACAGGATCAGCGACGGCAAGAAGACTGGCGAGGTCTCGCAAGAGGAGACGGCTGCCCACATCGTTCCGCTGCACGTGCTGGGGCAGGTGCTTGGTGCGGCGGTGGCTGCCGAACGCTCGATTACTGTCATCCGTCCGGCCGAAGTCGTCGGGATCAATTCCGACGCCTTCTTCATCCGGCTCAAGCTTGCTGACAATACCGAGGTCCCGGCGCGGCTTGCGGTCGGCGCCGATGGACATCGATCGGTGCTGCGCGACCGGGCAGGCATCAAGAGTGTCGGCTGGCCTTACGCCCAGGTCGGAATTGCGACCACCGTCGTGCATGAACGTGATCACGACGGCGTGGCTGTTCAGCATTTTCTGCCCGCCGGTCCGTTCGCGATCCTGCCGCTGCCGGGCCGCCGCTCCTGTGTGACGTGGACGGAAAGCGAAACGGAAGGGCGCCGAATCATGGCGCTGGACGACGATGGCTTCCTGGCCGAGCTCGATCGCAGATTCGGCGGTCGGCTGGGTGAGCTGCGCCTCGACGGTGGCCGCCGCTGCTGGCCGCTGTCCATGCATCTGGCGCGGCGCTACGTCAGCAACCGGCTGGCGCTTGTCGGTGATGCCGCACACGGCGTGCACCCGATCGCAGGACAGGGGTTGAACCTTGCGTTTCGCGATGTCGCCGCGCTCACGGAGACCATTGTCGACGGCGCTCGCAATGGCCTGGATATCGGCGATGCGACGATGCTTACGCGCTACGAACGGTGGCGCCGGTTCGACGCCACGGCGGCAACTGCTGCGTTCGACGCTATTAATATTCTGTTCTCCCGCGATGGCCGGCTGACGCGGTCGGTCCGCGAGGCAGGACTGCAGCTTGTCGACAGGTTTCCCGTTCTCAAGCGCGAACTGGTGAGGGAGGCCGCGGGTGTGACCGGTGAGTTACCGCTCCTGCTGCAGGGCAAGCTGGCGTGAGCGGCCGCGCCCCGGAATACCGTGTCTTCAGTTGAGCAGGGCCTGGATCTTATCCAACAACGGAGCGAATGCGCCGTTCGCTGCGAGGATAACGGCCGCCCCTGCCAGCGCGGAAAGGAAGCAGGCGCCGAGCCGCAGCACGAGCCGCCGCAAATCCTTCCTTACGCTGACGTCCACCGTTATTTCGGGCGTCGACTGATCTACTGCTATTCCGTCGGTGCCCAGCGTCCGCATCAGCAGGACGAGCCGCAGCTCCAGCCGGCCACTCTTCTGCGGCGTAACCAGCCAGCGCCAGCGCAGGATGTCGTCCTCGCGGCTGTCAGTGCCGACCCAGAGAGTCTCGGGCGACAGCAACTCGACCGTTGCCGCACGCATCGGAGATTTGAGGCGGACCGTGACCGTCCGGCTCATGACTGCGCCGTGGGCGAAGCCGGTGAACGCCCCATCGTTCTTGCTGAACAATGTAGCGAGCGCGGTCCGGAGGATACGTACCTCGACGGCTTGAGACCGCCCGCGCCGCATCCGCCGGGGCAGTGTCTCGGCGAGCCGATCGAGATCGACAGGCTCGACGGCGCTCGGGGCGATGGGCTCGGGACTGCGGCCCGGTTCCCGACCCGCTCTCACGGAACCGGGCGAATCGGACGCGGCCGTGGTGCGGCTCTCCCACGGTGGCTCAAAGAACGAGCCTTGGGCGTATGGCGAGGCCTGGGTGCCCGACGACGTCGCGGGAGCGGACGGCAGCGGAGGCGGGCCTGCCACCGGAGGGACCGGCGGGGGCATGCGTGGCGGGCGGCCATTCGGACCGGGATGGCCTTGAACCGGGGGTGGCATCCAGTCCTCGGTCGCGGCGGCCTGCGGCGCAGGTGAGGGTTCGAATTGGCCCGGTTCAGGAGGCGCCGGCGGCACGACCGATGGTGGCGGTGACGATGGGGGCGCCGGAGGGGCGGCGTCCTGAGGCGGCCGTGCAATGGGCGAGGCGGGAGGTTCGGGCGGAGGTGCAGCAGCCGGGTTCGAAACCGGATCGGGTTCCCGCGCCAGCGGCGATGGTTCAGGCGGCAGCGTCGAGACGTGGGGACGCGGTTGCTGCTGCCCTGGCGGTGTCTGCAAACCGGCGTTCGCGCGCAGAGCTTCCACGCGGCGGCGTGCGGCAGCGACCGGATCCTCTACCGGCTGCGAGCGAAATGGCGCAGCGTTGTTCATCGACGGTGGAGGGGGGTGACCGCCAGATGCCTGCTCGGCCTGGACTCCGTTTGGTGCTGCAGGCTGCGGGATACTCGCTGTCTGTTGCAGCGCCCGCACCGTTTCCTGGAAGGTCAGGCCGGCCGACTGCAACAGCTTGGCGGCATCGCTCTGACCCTCTCCCACCACGGCCGCCAGCACGATGGCGCCGTTGACCTCTCCGCGCCGGCTCTGACGAGCGGCCGCCACGGCGTATTGAAGAATCCGCACCAGCGCCGGATCGGCTTCCGGCGTGGCATGCTCGCCCGCCGGCTTGCGGTCGACATGGTTCGAGACTTCGCCGCCGAGGCGTCCGATATCGATATTGCAGGCGGTCAGCACCGAAGCTGCGTCGGCATCCTCAACCAACGCGAGAAGCAGATGCTCGAGCGTTACGGCATGATGACCGCGCGCGCGCGCCAGATCGTGTGACCGCGACAGTGTCGCAGCCATCGATCGGCTTTTGGGCATCCATGTCAGCGCATCCGTAAACGGCTGCGTCATCTACCTCTCTCCTGCCCGAAGCCGTAGATGCCGGTCCGGGGCTGGTCACTCATGCAACTTCAGGCAAGTCATATGTCCGGGGCGTGGCCATCCAGGGGCCGCATGGGGACGAACAATCATTTTCCCCGCCGTGCCGTACCGGCCGCCGCGAGCGCTACCGTATTTGTCCAGATCGTCATGCACTTGTGCGCTGCAAAGACAGTACCTTATTCGGCAAGAAAATGCAGCCCGCGCTATTTCGCGCGTCGGCGGCCGCTCGTCAGAGCCGGCGCCCCTCGCGTGAAATCTTTCGTTGTTAGACGGCAGGCGACCGGGATAAACACCTGCCGAGTAACGAGCCAGCGACAGCGGACAGGGATCAGCAGTGATGAGCGGCACGAAGGGTAAGCCTACCGACGGCGACAACGGCGGGATCATCTCGGCGCATCTGCAGGCTCGCATTCTCGCCGAGGCGGTGCAGCATCTCATCAACTATGACGAACAGACGGTGGTCATAAAGTTCGGCGGCAACGCCATGGGCGATCCGTCTCTCGCCGATGCGTTCGCGCAGGACATCGTCTATCTCAAGTTGTCGGGCGTCAATCCGATCGTTGTTCACGGTGGTGGGCCGCAGATCGGCAATATGTTGAAAAAGCTCGAAATAAAGTCTGATTTCGTGCAGGGTCTGCGGGTTACGGACAAACCAACGGTAGATGTCGTGGAGATGGTGCTGGCGGGCGCCATCAACAAGGAGATCGTGTCGGCGATAAACCGGCAGGGGGGCAAGGCGGTCGGGATCTCAGGCAAGGATGCCAACCTGATGCTTGCCAAGAAGATCACGCATCTGCCCGACCCGGAGACGGGAACGATGAAAGCCGTGGACCTGGGCTATGTGGGTGATCCGGAAGAGGTGAACCCGCACATCGTGGAGGTGATCTCGAAGTCCGACCTGATCCCCGTCGTTGCACCTGTCGGCTTTGCCCGCGACGGTCAGACGTTGAACATCAATGCGGACTCGTTTGCGAGCGCTCTGGCCGCCAAGATGAGGGCGAAGCGGTTGTTGCTGCTGACCGACGTCGAGGGTGTCTTCGATAAAAACAAGAAACTTATCAATGCACTGACTGTGACAGAAGCCCGCAAGCTCATGCGTGACGGTACAATCACAGGCGGCATGATTCCGAAGGTTGAAGGCTGTATCGAGGTGGTCGAAGGCGGGGTCGAGGGCGTCGCCATCATCGACGGACGGGTTCCGCACTGCGTCCTGCTCGAACTGTTCACAGAGCATGGCGTCGGCACGCTGGTCGTCACGGACGCTGCGAGAGGCTGAGGATTTCCGTAGGGCGCAGGGGCCACGCCGTGACGATCGGCATGAAAGTTCACAGGCCGGATGGGTCTCGCGACCTTTAACCACACATTTTCCTGGGTTTAATGTCTCTCCGGTTGTTGGTGGCGACGTTGTGGAATAAAAGAGGCACGGGGCTGGACAGATCACAGCCCGGCCGGCCCAACCACGTGGTTCAACGCCACTAACGACATGAAACTAAATAAGCAGACGACCTACGCTGTGAAGTTGTTGGTGGACTGCGCGCGGGCCAACGGCGATCTCGTCAAAGCCGCTTCCGCCGCAAAGCGCAGCGGCTTGACGCAATCGCACGCCTTGAAAATCGCTCATGCGCTGATGCGCAGCGGGTTTCTGATCAATCAACGCGGTCGCAACGGGGGTATCAGGTTGTCCCGTCCTGCGAGCGAGATCCGCATTGGCGATGTCGTCAGGGCGATGGAGGCGACGGGGGCAGGCGAGTCCGGCGCCGAGATGGACGGAGTTCTCGACGACGCGTTCGCTGCTTTCATCGGTGTGCTGGACCAGTACACCATTCAGGACTTTGCGAAGCAGGCGGCGGCTGCCGAGAAGCGAAAGACCCGGCGGGCACCTGCCGGACGCCCGAAACGGCGTACCAGCGCTGCATCCGGAGCGACGTTGCGAAAAGGGCCAGCGGCGACCTGAGTGGCCCGATCAGATCGGGCGATCCGCTCCGGGCCAGCCCCTCGATAGGGGCGACTTTCTCAATCATCACATCAGCGATGTGGTGTCGTGCAAATGCGCGCGACCGTGGTTCAATCGCCGGACTCGCTCGCGGGCGCGGACTGCAATTGCAGATAGTTCTGCAGGCCCAGCGATTCCAACATGCCGAGCTGGGTTTCCAAGAAGTCGATATGACCCTCTTCATCCTCCAGCAGATGCTCAAACATCTGCATGGTCACGTAGTCCTTGGCGGCTCTGCTGACATCGCGCGCTTCGGTGTACAACGCGCGGGCCGAATACTCAGCCTTCAGATCGCACTCCAGGATTTCTTTCGTGTCCTGACCGATCAGCAGAGGGTCGAGGGTCTGCATGTTGGGATGGCCCTCGAGGAAGATGATGCGCTTCACGAGCTTGTCGGCGTGCTGCATCTCCTCGATCGATTCCTTGCGCTCATGCGCAGCGAGCTTCGTGAAGCCCCAGTCCTCAAGCAATCTGAAGTGCAGCCAGTATTGATTTACGGCCGTCAGCTCGTGCCTTAGCGAGCGGTTCAGGTATTCGAGTACCTTCGGATCGCCTTTCATCGGGGGCCCCTCGTCGTTTGCGCGCCGTCGCAATACGCCATACGGCCGCATCCTGGCTCCGGACACGACCAATGGCTCGATTGTCATCTAAGGCGTGCAATCAAGGGAGGCAAGCTCGGATTGTCGGGCTGGTTCGGTTTAAGTCTTCCTTTCGCTTGACTTCACTCAGGCGGAGCGGCGGCAGGTCGCGCGTATTGCGCACGCGCTGCCGGGCCGAGGGCGGCAGTGACACAGAGCCTCATCATGGTGCCCCGGGCAGGACGCGCGGCGCTGGATCAACTCATGGGCGTGAGGGAGGCATCCGCCGCAACACGGTGCTTTGTTGAGCTCCTTGTAGACCGTTCCAGCAGTCAATAACCGACTTGGCGCGGCCAGCATCAGCCGCTCGACAGCCGAGGAAATTTCCTTGTCGGTTATGCGGTTGCAGGAGCAGACGACCATAAGCGCTTCCGTACTCACTCTTCTTGGCGGTTAGCCCGGCTTATCTTACCAGGCACTGTTCAATGGTGCGTTGCCGGCGTGACCGGTTCACTAACGTCGACGACCGAACCGGTAGACAGCGTCACACCCGAGCGGGTGAGCGTGGCAGCCAGGCAGTCGGCCTTGGCCATGACTTCGTCGATTGCTGACGTGTCCAGGAGAGTGAGCGCGCAGGCGCGCATCTCCTTACGCCGTCCATGCTGGGCTGCAGCAATCATTGCAACTGCAACGCATTCATCCCGGCAGAAGCTGCGGCATGTCGCCGGCAGGACTTCAATATCCCGAGCCGACTTGTCGAGAATCGTGCGTACCCATCTGGAGAGATCCTCGAGCGCCGCGCGGCCTTGCTCTGGGTTCAGGACTCTGCCGAACGTACGCCAAGCCTGCTCCCACGTTCCAAGATCCGCATTCACGTAGCCTGAATACCAGAGGCGGAAGCCGAGACCGACCAGCCTCTCCGGTTCAGGCAGACAGGGGGCAAACGCGAATCCGCATCCGTGCTGCAGGCTCGCTTGCGTGATTTCTGCGAGTGAACTCCGCGCCATTGTTACATCCCTCGGCAGGCTTTGCGATTTCATGGCGATCTCATTCCATTCAGCGGCTAGTTCGATGGACCCTGATCGAAGCCGACCTTGTCGACCATTGTGGCGGCAACCTTGCGCAGCTTGGCGATGGTGCCCATCGGCAGAGTGTCGGCTTTCAGGACGCCCCAGTTCCTGACCCGGTCCGCGACCGGGATTCCGGCTTTCAGCGGATATTCGAACACCCGCTCGGCATAGATGCGCTGGCCGTCGTCGGATGAGAGAAACTCCAGGAATTTTATGGCGTTGGCTTTGTTGGGGGCGTGTTTGGCCAACATCGCGCCGGATATATTGACGTGCGATCCGCGTCCGGAAGCGTTCGGGAACAGCACCTTGACTGCGGCGGCCCACGACTGCTGCGTCGGAGATCCGGTCTCAAGTGCTGCAAGGTAATAGTTGTTGCTGATGGCGAGATCGCAGATACCCGCCGCCACATCCTTGATCTGATCGCGGTCGCCGCCCGCCGGCTTGTGGGCGAGGTTGGCTTTCAGGCCGCGCAGCCATGCCTCGGCCTTGGCCTCGTCATGATGGGCGATCATCGAGGCGATGAGTGCGATGTTGTAGATGTGGCGGCCGGAACGGACGCAGATCTTGCCTTTCCACTTGGGGTCGGCCAGATCCTCATACGTAATCGTGTCCTGCTTGATACGGTCTTTGGAGGCGAGCACAAGACGGGCCCGCATGCTCAATCCAAACCAATGTTCTTCCGGGTCCCTGAACGAAGCCGGAATATTGGCGTCGAGAACCTTGGAGGAGACCGCCTGGGATACACCCTTCTCCTTGGCGTCCGTCAGACGGCCGACATCGACAGTGAGCAGGACGTCTGCGGGACTGTTCACTCCCTCGGCGACCATGCGTTCAGCCAGTCCGCTCGAGGCTGAAAGGAGATTGACCTTGATGCCGGTTTTCTCCGTGAACGCCTTGATGAGCGGAGCAATCAGCGGCGGCTCGCGATATGAGTAGATATTGACCTCGCCGGGGTCCTGCGCCCTTGCGATCGACAACACCGCCAGCGTGCCGAAGCCCGCAGCCAATGCGCCCAGCAATGCCGCCAGCCGTTTCCGGCCGGGAGCCCGCTGCTGACGACGCCTTGCCATTGTTTTCCCCATTTCGCCCGCTTTGCCGCTTCCCCCAGGAACCGCTCAATTTGGATCGATTCTAAGGTCTCTAAGATCTCGTGCCGAAGGGAAGTCAGAGCGTGAATGCGGTGTCAATCATTTGGACCTCGAATTGTTCTAATTCCAGCGCGGTCCGGTGGCGCTGACCGCGCCAATAAGGGTACGGGACAGAAGCAGAGCGGGTGCGAAGGGCGCACCGGCGGCAGATGCAAACGCTGGGAACGTCAGGCGGGATGAAGTGGAGGATGGGTCATCGCGGGGTATGGTGGCTGGTTGCGACGGCGACGATACTGGCGATCATCATTGCACCGATCATTTCCCTGATCTTCGTCGGGGCGCATGGATCGGGGGACCTGTGGCCGCACATCCTGGAAAGCGTGTTTCCGCGTACTTTGCGCGATACCGTGGTTCTGCTGGCGGGTGTCGCGGCGCTGGTGACGGCGATCGGGAGCGGCCTGGCCTGGCTGCTTGCCGCCTACGAGTTCCCGGGCCGGCGGCTGTTCGAGTGGGCGCTGCTGCTGCCGCTCGCAATCCCCACCTACATCATGGCCTATTCGTATCTTGAGATCCTGCATCCGATCGGGCCCGTTCAGAGCAGTCTGCGGTGGGCGCTCGGCATAGCAAATCCACGCGATCTCTGGTTTCCGGAGGTGAGATCCGTGGGCGGCTGCATCATGCTCTTCGGCTTCATCCTCTATCCCTATGTCCTGCTGCCGACCCGCGCGATGTTCATGATGCAGGCGGCGAATCAGATCGAGGTGGCGCGGATGCTCGGTGCGTCGCAGTCGCGGGTCTTCTTCTCCGAGGCGCTGCCCCTGGCGAAGCCCGCGATCGCGCTCGGGACCAGCCTTGCGCTGATGGAAACGCTCAATGACATCGGCGCGTCGGAATTCCTTGGCGTGCAGACGATGTCGGTGGCGATCTATTCGACATGGATCAATCACTCGAACCTGCCTGGAGCGGCCCAGATCGCGCTGATGATGCTGTCGATCCTCGTGCTTTTGATCGCGGTGGAGCGGTGGGCGCGGCGGGGGCGGCGCTATGCTGCTGCGGCGCATCGCGCAAGACGATCGGCGCCGCGCCGGCTGCGGGGTCTGGCGGCCGCCGGTGCGATCGCGCTCGCTTCATTGCCGATTGTGGTCGGTTTCGTGATGCCGTTCTCGCACCTTCTCGTGGAGGCCCTGAAGCGCGTTCAGTTTGCCGGCATTTCGGCTCAGATCGTGCAAGAGGTCGTCAACACCGTCACGATCTCGGCGCTGGCGACGTTCGCAACGATCCTGTTGGGTCTAATCGTGGCTTACGCGGCGCGGCTCTTTCGCGGGACGCTCGGCGCGGTGATCGTGCCGACCGTAAGCATAGGCTACGCGGTGCCTGGGACGGTGCTTGCGATCGGCCTCTTGTCGCCGCTCGCAGCCGCCGATGGCGCGGTCATCGCGCTCATGAAGTCGCTGTTCAGCGTCAATCCCGGTCTTTTCCTGTCCGGGTCCGGACTTGCGCTCATCTATGCCTATTCGGTGCGGTTTCTTGCGATCTCGGCAGGCGGCATCGAGTCCGGGTTCGGACGGATTTCGCCGTCGTTCGACGATGCGGCGCGTTCGCTCGGGCATTCGAGCCTGGGGACGCTGGCGCGGGTTCACCTGCCTCTGCTGAGGCCCGCGATCGGAGCGGCGGCACTGCTGGTGTTCGTCGATTGCATGAAGGAACTGCCGGCGACGCTGCTTTTGCGGCCCTTGAACTTCGAAACCCTCTCCACGCACCTTTATGGGGAAGCGATTCGGGGGACTTACGAGGAGGGCGCCGTGGCTGCGCTGTGCATCGTGCTTGCCGGGCTTGCTCCGGTGGTTCTCCTGGCAAGGGTCAGCCGGCGTCCGGCCATGGCGCAGGGCTTGACATCCAGCAGGCGGGTGAGCGGGCCGTTCGATGCCTCAGGCGGGCGGAGCGATGCGGTTGCCGCAACTCTGGGTGGGACGGGGACACGCGGATGAATGCTCCTTTCCCGGCCGCGTTGCCGGCACTGGAACTCGAGCACATCAGGTTCGAGATCGGTGGGCAGACGATCCTCGACGACATCACGTTTTCCATCGGACGTGGTGAAATCGTGTGCCTGCTGGGGCCGTCGGGCTGCGGCAAGACGACGGCGCTGCGCATCGCGGCCGGGTTGGAGCGGCCGACTTCAGGCTATGTCCGGCTCGCTGACCGGCAGGTCGCGGGGCCTGGCGTGTTCGTCGATCCCGACCGGCGCGGCGTCGGGCTGATGTTCCAGGACTATGCGCTGTTTCCGCATCTGACAGTTCTCAGAAACGTGATGTTCGGTATCGTTGCGCTCCCCGACTCGCAAGCCCGGGACGCGGCTGCGCGTGCTCTTGGTCGCGTGGGCTTGTCCGCGCACGTCGATGATTATCCGCACATGCTGTCGGGCGGCGAGCAGCAGCGGGTCGCGCTGGCGCGGGCGCTGGTGCCGACTCCCAGCGTGCTGCTGATGGACGAGCCGTTCTCGAACCTCGACCA
>JBFWYV010000092.1:0-16325 GCA_050186055.1 Hyphomicrobiaceae bacterium
GATCTATCGACGTTCATCGACTTGCGCACCTGGCTGCGTCCGCCGTCGCACCCGATCATGTATCCGGCACGGAACTCCCGCCGGCCGGCGGGAGTATCGACGACAGCCGTAACCCCTGCCTCGTCCTGCGTGACGTTCTCCACCCTGTGATCGAGCAGAACCTGGTGTTGCGGAAATTCCTTCGCCAGAAGATCGCGAAGAATGATGCAGATCTTGTGCTGCTCCAGCATCAGACGGTACGGATAGGCCGTATCCTCAGCCAGCACGCCGAGATCGAAATCGGCGACCACGCCCGCACGCCGGTCTCGATACTGGTAGTTCCGCACCACATAGCCGCGCTCCAGCATGATCGGCGTAACACCGAGCGTTGCGAACAATTCAAGCGTCGGCGGATGAATCGTCCCGGCGCGCGGATCATCGAAGACCTTGTTGCCGGCCTCGAGCAGCGTGAACGGGATACCACGCCGCGCCAGCGCATAGGCCGCCGTGTAGCCAACCGGGCCGCCGCCCGCGATCAGGATCGAACCGTCGTGCGCCATGGATTGCTGGTCGCTCCACTACAGGGATGTCCAGGAAGTCGACCCCGACTATGCGCGATCCGGACCGACTGCGCCAGCGCCGGGCCGCCAACCCGACGCTCTGCCGCAGGTCAATGCACACTGAGCAATAGGAGCGTGATATAGTGCGATCAACGAAGGAGGACCCCCATGTCGGAGAGTCTCGAACCGCTGATCCTCGACTTTCTGGAATGGCTCGTACGCGAGCCAAGGACGCATGCCGACGTCATGGACGTCTGGCGCACCTCGTGTCCGCGACTGACGGTGTGGGAGGATGCCGTCGACCGGGGACTCGTCTCGCGAGAGGCAAACGGCACCGTCGCCGTGACCGCGAAAGGCCACCGGTTGCTCGACACCAGACGGAAACCAGCCGGCCCGAAACAGACCGCAGCCTGACGACCCTGCCATAACCTGTTCCACCACGCCCTGCGTTCCGGCCTGGACGTCACACGCCGCGCTGCGGGCTCAGCCCAACCGCAAATTGCCCCGGAGGGGGATACATGACCGAGGCGGAATGACTGCGAATGCCGACGAATCCGCGCCGGCCGGCGACACGCCCGTCAGAGGCCGCTATGTCGAGCTCCTGCAGGGAGGCCGGGCGCTCTATACGGCATTGATCATCGGCGGCGTGGCGCTGCACGCCACCCAGATCCTGGTGATCGCCATCATCATGCCGACAGTGGTCGCCGATATCGGGGGCGCGGTCTACTACACATGGGCTGCGATGCTCTACACCATCGGCGGGATCGTCGGCGCCACCTCGACCGGCGGCATCTGGGCCAGGTTCGGCGCCCGCAAAGGCTATGCCCTCGGCGCTGCCGTATTTGCGCTCTCGACCGCCGCCTGCGCGCTGGCCCCGGACATGGCGACGCTGATCGCCGCCAGAAGCGTTCAAGGCTGGGCCGGCGGCCTGGTCGCCGGCGGCGGAACCGCGCTCATCACCACGCTCTATGATGCACGATTGCGCACCCGCATTCTCGCGATGTGGCAGGGCGCGTTCGCGGTTTGCCATCTGGCCGGCCCGGTCGTAGGCGGCTCGTTCGCTGCAATTGGCTGGTGGCGCGGCTCGTTCTGGCTGATGGTCCCGTTCATGCTGCTGTTCTCGGTGCTGGCCTGGCTGCGCATTCCGGAGTCGGTCGGGCACGATGCGGGCCGCGAAGCTCCGCCATTTCCGCTGTTCCGCCTGGCCCTGCTGACGCTCGGCGTGCTGTCCGTGGCTGCAACCGGCCCGATTTCGAACATGCTCCTGCGGGTTGCATTGTTCATCATCGCGATCGCTCTCGTGACCTTGTTCTTCAGGCTCGATGCCCGGGCGACGAACCGTCTCTATCCCAGCAATGCCACATCGCTGTCCTCTCCGGTCGGGCTGGCTCTGCTGATCCTCGCCCTCCACGCCATGTGCCAGACCACGGTGACGTTGTTCCTGCCGCTGCTGCTACAGATCGTGCACGGGATCTCGCCGGTTTTCGTCAACTTCGTCACGATCGTGATCTCGCTGGGTTGGACGGCGGGAACTTTCACGGTGTCCGGCTGGTCGGGCGACCGCGAGCGCGTGGCTATGTTCCTGGGCCCATTGCTCTCGCTGGCTGCGCTCATGGCGATCGCGACCATTGCGCAAGCCGACGCTCTCATCGTGATGACCATCACCGCTTTCGTGATGGGGCTGGGCCCTGGCGTCTTCAACGTCCATCTGGTTGCCCGGACCATGGAGAACGCGCCCGCGGGAGAGCAACGCACTACCGCGGCGGCGCTCGCCTCGATCAGAGGGATCGGGACCGCATTCGGCGCAGCATTCGGAGGCGTGATCGCACACGCCGCCGGCCTCGGGAATGCAACGGATCCCACCGCCGTGGGGCATGCCGTCACCGTCGTCTATTGGATATGCTGCATCCCGCTGGCGTTGGCGGCGCTGGCGATGACCCGGTTGCTCATGCTGGAACCCGCCGGCCGCAAACGCACCGCTTAGGGCCGGCAAGGCAATATCGTTTTCCTTCAAGCCACATTTGCCCGGCGGTCATTCTGCGCTATGAGCAATTCCTGGAACGCGTGAAGGAAGCCACGACCATGCAACAGCTCAATGCCAAGCCCGCCCAGACGCTGACCCGCGCCCAGGCGCCTTGGATCGGCATCCGCGGCCGCATCGGCGTTATCATTCCGTCCACCAACATTGGCGTCGAATACGACTGCCAGCGTTTCCTCCCGCCCGGTGTGACCTGGCACTTCTCGCGCTTCTGGGTCTCTCAGCCCGACCTGTCCTCCGACAACATGTTCCTTGCCTTCATCGACGAGATCCGCAAGACCATCCCCGACTCCATGCGCAACGTCATGACGTGCGAGCCCAACTACATCATGATGGGCATGTCGGCCGAGACGTTCTGGGGCGGTCTTGCCGGCAACGCCGAATTCGAAGCACGCCTGCGTGACCACATCGGTCCCGACATCGGCCTCACCAGCGGTGCCGCCTCGCTGAAGGCCGCGCTCGACGCCTTCGGCGCCAGGAAGGTCTCCGCGCTTACGCCGTACCAATCCGTCGGCGACGAACAGGTCCACCGTTTCCTCGAAGAGTCCGGCTACGAGGTACACAAGGTCATCGGCCTCAAGTGCGATACCGCCACCTCGATCGCGCACACGCCGCCGCACGAGGTGATCGACGTCGTCATCAACGAGCTCGACGCGCCCGACGTCGACGCGATCGTACAGGCCGGCACCAACCTGTCGACGCTCGACATCTTCCCGACCCTGGAGCATCAGCTCCGCAAGCCCGTGATCCCCATCAACGTGGCCTGCATCTGGCACACCTTCCGCGCCCTCGGCATCAACGACCGGTTCCAGAACCGCGGCTGGCTGATGGAGCGGTTTTAGCAACGGTTGGCTGGATTGCTCACCAGCCGCAAAGCCGACGATCAGTACCCCCGCGCCAAATCGATCACCTGCTGCAATCCTTGGCCAGCGCGCTCGCCGCGGATGTTGGCGGCAATCGCCGTCACGATCTGAGCGACGGTCGGACGGCGCGCCACATGCGGCATGATCGTGACCTTGGGATGCGCCCACAGCGGGCTGTCCGGCGGCAACGGTTCGGGCGTGGTCACGTCGAGTGCCGCATGGGCAAGCTGTCCAGAATCGAGTGCGGCGATCAGATCGCGGTCGACCACGTGCTTGCCGCGGCCGAGGTTCACGAGCATCGCGCCTTTCGGCATCATCGCGAATGTCCGCGCCGAGAATATCCCTTCGGTCTCCGGCGTCAGCGGCAGCAGGCACACGGCGATGTCGGTCTGCCCGAGAAACGCCTGCAACCGATCGTCGCCGCGGAATAGCGCAATGTCGCCGTCGTCGCCGCGTCGCGAGCGCACCCAGGCCGACACCCTGAAGCCCATGGATTTCAGTATCCGGGCCGGCGCCTGCGCCATCACGCCGAGCCCCAGGAAGCCGACACGCCTGTCCTCGGGCCGTGCAATCGGTGCGTTGAGCCACTCGCGCTTCGCCTGCGCCTCGGCATACTTCGGCATCTCGCGATGCAGACGCAGCACGTGCATCACGGCATACTCCGTCATCATCGGGTCGCCGCCCGGCGGCTCGACCTTACACAGCGGCACCTTCGGCAGCTTGGGCTGATTGGCGAACGCGTCGACGCCTGCCGAGCGGCTGAACATGGCCTTCAGGTTCGGAAACGCCGGCAACACCTCGAAGTCAGGCCGCATGAACGCGAGATACTCGACCTCGCCCGGATCGCCCGCATCCGGCCAGCACCGGACCTCCAGATCCGGAAGCTGCGCCTTGAACGTGCTGAGCCACGCATCGGCGTTGCCGATTTGCTTGTGAAGATCGACGATGAGCAGCGACATTGAACCTCCCAGGCAGACGTCGGGCCAAGGCGTCGGCTCCATCGCGGCCGGGCAGGACACCAACCGGTCCGGACGATGAAAGGCGCACCCTCCCAAGGCAGCAAAATGCCCCCTAGCCTACACCGGAATTGCATGCGGCCGGCAAGTCCTCGCGCGTTTGACGGCCTTGACGCTCCCCCGCACCTGTCGCAAGAGCCAGTCGACCGAATTCTGAGCAAGCTTGGACAACCAGCATGAGTATCGCGCGCCAGGTGCGGCGGATGCTGACCGCTGCTGCAGTATTGTCGGTCGCCTTTTGCCCGGCCGCCTATACCCAGGCCAACAAGCCGAAGCTTTCGCCGGGGCGAGATCCAGGCGGCACGGCGGTCGCCGTCATCGGGGGCGGGATCGATTACACGAACCCTGAAATCTCGAGCCGGCTGGCGCGTGACGGCGAAGGCGAGCTTGTCGGCTGGGACTTCCTCGACGGCGACCGGAGACCCTTCAACCGCTGTCCGGCTGCTGCAAAATCGCCGACGCCCTGCCCGGCCGATATTGCAAGGACTATCCTGCGCGAAGCCGAAACCAGTGCGCTCGTTGTCGCCCGCGCCTCGGCCGACCGTCCGCAATCCGTAGCGCAAGCGCTCGCGATGGTGGCGCAGACGCGCGCGGGCATCGCCCTCCTTGCGCTCGCCGACGACAACAGCTCTCTTGCCGGCAGCTTCATTACGGAGGCCGCTCGACGCTTTCCAGCCCTGCTGCTGATCGTACCCGTGCACGGACGCGGCTTCACGTCCGCTGCCGGCAACGTCTTGACCGTCGCCTCAGCCGACGCGCCCAAGCCAGCCGGCACCGCGAACCTGGCTGTGCCGTCGCGCGTACACGCGCGTGCCGCCGGCTCAGCATCGCCAGCCGACCTCGCGGCCCTGGCCGGAGCACGCGTGACGGCGCTCGCCGCCCGCATGACAGCAGTGAATGCAGGGATTGACGCTGCCCGGCTGAAACAGGCCATCCTTCAACTTGCAGCTCCTACCACCGCGAACAGCGGTTCCAGGACCACGATTCCGGTCATCGAACGGCCGGACCAGCCACTCGTCGGCAGATGAGCTGGATTGCGTGATCAGCGTAGCCCGGACAGCGACACAGCTTGATTTGCCCAGCGTGGCGGCTACTTTATAATGTAAATAACCTTGCAAGCTTCGCGGCCCTGTCCGCGGGTTGGTACGCTGCGGAGCGGCAGCGGCCATGGAGACGCCGATTTGACTGAACTGCTGACAATCCCGGACTCTGCAAGCGCCCAGCCGATCATAGATCCGTTCGGCCGCCATGTGACTTACCTGCGCGTCTCAGTCACCGACCGCTGCGATTTCCGCTGCGTCTATTGCATGTCCGAGCATATGACCTTCCTGCCGAAGAAGGACCTGCTGTCGCTCGAAGAGCTCGACCGGCTGTGCTCGGCGTTCGTCCGCCGCGGCGTGAGCAAGTTGCGCATCACGGGCGGCGAGCCGCTGGTGCGCAAGAACATCATGTGGCTGTTCCATGCGCTGAGCCGGCATCTGAAGACCGGCGATCTCGATGAGCTGACGCTGACCACCAACGCCAGCCAGTTGCATCGCTATGCCGATGAGCTGAAAGACTGCGGCGTGCGACGGGTCAACGTTTCACTCGACACGCTGGATGCCGCGAAGTTCAAGGCCATCACCCGCTGGGGCGAGCTGTCCCAGGTGATGGCCGGACTGGCGGCCGCAGACAAAGCCGGTCTGGCCGTCAAGCTCAACGCGGTTGCGCTCAAAGGCGTCAACGAGGACGAGATCGAGGATCTGGTCCGCTTCGCGCATGGCCGCGGCTACGATCTCACCCTGATCGAGACCATGCCGCTCGGCGATATCGACGGCGACCGCACCGACCAGTTCCTGCCGCTGTCGATTGTCCGCGCCCGCCTGCTGGAGCGCTTCACTCTGGCCGACATTCCCTACCGCACGGGCGGACCTGCGCGCTATGTCGCGGTCAAGGAAACCGGCGGCCGTCTCGGCTTCATTACGCCGATGACGCACAATTTCTGCGAAAGCTGCAATCGTGTCCGCCTGACCTGCACCGGCACGCTCTACATGTGTCTCGGCCAGGAGGATGCCGCCGACCTGCGCGCGCCGCTCCGGGCCTCCGCGGACGATGCAAAACTGCTTGCAGCCATCGACGAAGCCATATCGAGAAAGCCCAAGGGCCACGACTTCGTCATCGACCGCCGCACCAAGCGCCCCGCCGTGGGCCGGCACATGAGCGTGACGGGCGGCTAAAGCGTCGGACCTAAAATGCGCCCCACGCCTGGGTCGATCTCGAAGTCGCATTTAAGGTCCAAAGACGCTTTAAAGTCATAGTGTTATAAAGCAATTTTGGACTTGAAATTCACTCCCCGCCTAGCCTCGAACTGAGGTGAATTTCAAGTCCGTTGCTTTAACGTTCACGCCTGTCCTGGGCGCCCGCCACCGATAATGAGCGGTGGAGCATGAGATTGCTCCGCCGCTCCTCTTTTGTCCCCGTCATGCACTGACGCGGAAGGCGTAGAGGGAGGGAACCGAATCAGTGTCGATCACCGACGCAGCCGCCGTCGCGCGGAACAACACCCGGGGCGTGCTGGCGATGCTCGCCAGCTGCGCCTTCTTCGTTCTGGGCGATGCCTGCGTCAAGGCGCTCGGCAAATCCCTGCCGCTCGGCGAGATCCTGCTGCTGCGCGGCTGCGTATCGGCACCGATCGTGATCGTCATGGCCCACCGCGCGGGCGTCCTTCCTCTCCTTCCCAAGACCCTGCGCAACCCACTCGTGATCTGGCGCACGCTGATGGAAGTCATCCTGGTGATGCTGTTTCTGCTGGGCATCATCAATATGGGCTACGCCAATGCCGTCGGCATCCAGCAGTCGCTGCCGCTGGTGGCCATGGCCGGCGCCGCGATCTTCCTCGGTGAATCGGTCGGCTGGCGGCGCTGGCTGGCGGCCGGGATCGGATTCGCGGGCGTGCTGATCATTATCCGCCAGGGCATCGAAACGCTCAACTGGCCGGCGTTCGCGATACTCGGCAGCGTCCTGGCAACCGCCATACGAGACCTCATTACGCGACGGCTGACGACCGCCATCCCATCACTCGTTCTGACAACCTTGTCGGTCGCTTCCGTCGGCCTCTCGGGTTTCCTGCTCGCTCCTTTCGAGGACTGGCACATGCCGACTGCCAGGGAGGCCGTGCTGGTCGTGGCGGCCGCGCTCAACGCAATCGGCGGCTTCTACTTCATGATCGAGGCGCTGCGCCGTGGCGAGGTGTCCGCGGTGCTTCCGTTCCGTTACTCGCTGGTGCCGCTGGGTGCGATCATGGGACTGGCGCTGTTCAACGAGTGGCCCGACACGCTGTCGCTGGCCGGCATTGCCGTCGTTCTGTGCGCCGGCCTGTATGCGCTCCAGCGGGAACGAGGGGTGAGCCGCCGTTGACAGGGGCGGACCGGCCTCACGAAAACGATGCCTGACCTCACGCCAGCATCTTGCCGACCTCGGCCCGTACGACCTCGAGCGAGGCAGGCTTTGCCAGGCTGCGCACGCCCGGTGCATTGAGGGCCTTGGCCCGGTCCAGGCTCTCCTGGTGCCCCGAGATCAGCAGCACTTTGATGTCGGCGCGCGCTGCGATTGCGCGCTGCGCCAGCGAAACGCCGTCGAGCATCGGCATTTCAACATCGCTGACAACGAGATCGATGGCTGACGGGTTGGCCGTCAATTGCGCCAGCGCTGCCTGACCGTCGTCCACGGCGATAACCTCATGGCCGTCCGCCTTGAGCGCGCGCATCAGCAGCGTGCGCTCCGCCGCATCGTCTTCGGCCACCAGTATCCGCGCCATCTGCGCCTCCCTCAGCCACGTGCCGGCATGGCACAAGGCATTCAACACCGGCGTCGCAGCCGGGCGCATCGCAACGGAAAGCGACGCCCTCCAATGCCGAACGCCTCACTCAGCCGCCTTCAGGCTTGCAGCCTGCAGCCGGTCCCGCCCGTGCGGCTCATCGAGCCATGACATATCGGGACCGGCAGGCACGATGCCGCTCGGATTGAGATACGGCATGGATTGATAGTAACCGGACTTCATGGTCGGCAAGTGGCAGGTCTCCCTGATCCCGGGCCACTGATAGAGCTCCCGTGTGTAGTCGGAGAGATTGGGATAGTCGATCACGCGCCGGATGTTGCACTTGAAATGGCTGTAGTAGACGAGATCGAACCGGATCAGCGTGGGAAACGCGCGCCAGTCCGCCTCGGTGATCCGCGAACCAGCAAGATACCGCTGCCCGGACAGCCGGTCCTCCATCCAATCGAGCCCCTTGAAGACCCTGGCGACGGCGGTGTCATAGGCTTCCTGCGTCTTTGCAAAGCCCGAGCGATAAACGCCGTTGTTGATATGCTCGTAGACGAACCCATTGATCTCGTCGATCTCGCCCCTGAGTGCCGCAGGATAGAAGTCGAGATCGTTGCCCGCCACACCGAGAAAAGCTGAATTCAGCATCCGGATGATCTCGGAGGACTCGTTGTTGACGATGGTCTTGCGTTTCCTGTCCCACAGCGTCGGGACCGTGACCTTGCCGGTGTAGCGGGGATCGACGATCGTATAGACCTGATGCAGGCGAAAGATGCCGTCTGCCCGCGGCTTCATCTCCTCGAAGCCCGTCGTATAGCTCCATCCTTCGCTCTTCGGCGCATCGGCGACCTGGACGGAGACCGCGTCGTCGAGTCCCTTCAGCTTGCGAAAGATGGCGGTCCGGTGCGCCCACGGACAGTTGGATGCTATGAAGATGTGATAGCGTCCCGGCTCGGCCTTGAAACCGTCTTTGCCGGCCGGCCCGGCGCTGCCGTCAGGCGTGATCCAGTTGCGGAACACCGAGTCGGGCCTCACGAACGAGCCCCTGGCATCGCTCGGCCGGTCCCGGACGTCATCCTCGTGCCACTGTCCGTCGATCAGCAGGCCCATGGCTCGGCTCCTTCATATTCGCTGTCGCGGCGAACGGACTTTGCCGGCTCCAGATTGTCGCAGACCATCGCAAGCGCAGGCCCGGTTGTCCAGGCAGGAGCGATCTCACGCCATGCGGGCAACGACCAGGTCGGCCGCAACGACTGCGATCACCAGCAGTGCAAGGCGATAGAGGCGTTCGTGAAATTCGCGATGGCCGATATAGTCGCCGGCCCAGTAGCCGGCAGTCACGATCACCGCGAACGCATACTGGCCCGCCTTGGGACTGCCGAACACCGTCAACGGCACCGCCTTGCTCGGGCTGGCGTCCTGTCCCACGAGAAACGCCATCACGATCGCAGCGAAGATGACCAGGGCTCGGCCAGTTCATATCCTCGAACCAACGAGGCGAGGATCGGAGCGATGGCAGCGGATTGCCTGAGAGGCGTCGCGAGATTCGCGCGCCGACGCCGATCATGACAAGGAAGAAGGCAGCGCTTATCGCACCGACGATGTGGGGATGCAGCGATACGCCGATCAATGCAAGCAGCGGACGGAACAGTGCACTTTCGACATCCCGCCACCATGTCAGCAGCCCCTGGAGCGGGGGCGTCACCGCCCATGCATTGGAAATCTGCGCCAGCACGCTGAGAGCGGCGCCGGCAACTCCCACAAGAGCGATGAACTCGCGTTTCAGCCAACTCAGCATCCACGCCCTCTGCGTGCGCAATAATTGGCCTGAGGGCAGTGCATAGGCGTGCAAGTCCTCAAACTTACCGCTGGACACGCGGGACTGCGTCGAGAATCATCCATCTTCGGTTGCCGCGGGCTCCCTGTCGGCGCCGCAAAGGTGCATAGGAGGAAACCATGGCTGAAACCCAGGTCGCAGAAGGCCCCGCCAGCCACTCATCCAATCACGCCGGCAACGACGGCTCCACCGAAAAGAAGATGCAGAAGTTCACGCTTCGCGCACCGTTGCTGGAGCAAGGCCGGTCCGATCAGACGATGGCCAGGACCGATAATCTGGCGCTGAGGCTGAAGGTCTATGCATCGGGCGGTGAAAACGGCCTGCACACCCATCCCAACGAGGATCACCTGTTCCTCATTCTCGCCGGCAGCGCACGTTTCTATGACAAGGACGGCAATCCAACCGACGTAAGCAGGAATTCCGGCATCATGCTGCCGGCCGGTGCCTACTACCGGTTCGAGGCGACCAGCGAGGAGCCTCTCGTGCTTGCTCGCGTGGGGTGCCGGGTCGGCCAGCAGCAGATGTCAGGCCGGCTCAACATCCACGGGAAACCGATGCCCGGCGATTCCAAGGAGAACAAGCAGGTCGAAGCGATCGTGCGCGAGGGCGCGTGGTTCGAGTAGCGTCTCTACCGAATCACGAGATCGACCATGTCGCCGTCTGAAATGGCGAGCGCCTCGCGTACGGCAACCGGCGCGATCATTTCGATCTGCGCCGGCGGATAGCCGGCGACGTCAGGCAATACGATGGCGGCATCGATCCGCCCCTCGATGGCGACCGGATAGCATCTGGCATCGCAATCGTGCGGGCCATCGTTGGGGTTGTCTATCGGCACGCCTGGCGTGGCCGCCAACTCCTTCCACAGGTCGAAGGACCGCGGGTCCTCGACGATCACGTTTACGGTCCCCGGAAACGGATCGATGGCCAGTTTCTCGACAAACTGCCGCCGCGCCCAATCAAGCCGCGTGAAGTGCCGGCCCTGGCCAAGGCCGGTCGCCAATCGCCCGGTAATGATACGACCAACTGCCATCCTGGTCCTCCCGCGCGGCCTGAGACGATCCGTCCTCGGGCGGCTCAGGCTGCCCCTGCTCTCAATGATGCAACATGCGCCCGAATAGGCTATGAGGCCTCACACCGAGTCGCCGGACGTCGTCCGCGCGGCACGTCTCGCAGCACCACGCCGGAGAGCACGATGCGCTGCCCGTTCTGCGCCAGCGACGACACACAGGTCAAGGACAGCCGTCCGACCGAGGAAAACGCGGCCATTCGCCGCCGGCGCGTATGCCCCGACTGCGGCGGCCGCTTCACCACGTTCGAACGCGTCCAGTTGCGCGAGTTGACCGTCGTGAAGCGTACCGGACGAAAAGTGCCGTTCGACCGCGACAAGCTCCTGCACTCCGTCGAGATCGCGCTCCGCAAGCGGCCGGTCCCTCCCGAGCGCACGGAGCGCATGGTATCCGGCATCGTCCGCCAGCTCGAAAGCTCCGGGGAGACCGAGATCGCAAGCTCGCTGATCGGCGGACTTGTCATGGAGGCATTGAAGGGACTCGACGCCGTCGCCTATGTGCGGTTTGCTTCAGTCTATCGCGACTTCCGCGAAGCCGCCGACTTCCAGGACGTGCTGAGCGAGATCGCCCGCAACGAGCCCTTGCCCGCCCCGGGAAACGGCACCGGCATGACGAATGGTGCCGTGCGCACGGCGTCCGAACCTTCGCGCTGAGCCCGGCAGGCACTGACCGCAGGCAGAACCAGGACTTGATATGTCGCCGCGTACTGGCGCCAGTTTCGATCGCATGATGATGGCAGTTGCGCTGCGGCTCGCCGAGCGTGGCCTCGGTCAGACGGCGCCCAATCCTGCCGTCGGCGCCGTGATCTGCGATGAGACCACGGGCGAGATCATCGCTCGCGGCTGGACACAGCCGGGCGGACGGCCGCACGCGGAGACCGAGGCCATCCGGCGTGCCGGCGAACGCGCGCGCGGCGCCACGATCTACGTCACGCTTGAGCCGTGCTCCCACTACGGACGGACCACGCCGTGCGCGGACGCCATCGTTGCAGCGGGCCTGCGCCGCGCCGTGTGCGGCATCCTCGATCCCGATCCGCGCGTATCCGGCCGCGGCATGACCAGGCTGCGTGATGCCGGTATCGAAGTGTTGCGCGGCGTCATGGCGGAGGAAGCGCACTGGATCACGCGCGGACACATCCTCCGTGTCACCGAACGGCGGCCTCTGATCCAGCTCAAGATGGCGGTCGGTGCCGACGGCACCGTGCCACGCGGTACCGGAACGCAGCCGGTATGGGTCACAAGCCCCGAGGCCCGGGCCCACGGCCATCTGCTGCGCGCACGCGCGGACGCCATCCTGGTCGGCTCCGGAACCGTGGCCGATGACGATCCCGAGCTGACGTGCCGGCTGCCCGGACTTTCCGACCGCTCACCCGTCCGGATCGTGCTGGCCGGACGGCGGCTGCCGCCGGTGACAAGCCGATTGGTCCGCTCGGCGGCCCATACGCCGACCTGGGTCTTCTTTGCCTCCCGGCATGACGCCCGGACCCTGGCCGAACTCGAGGAGCACGGCTGCCGCCTGTTCCCGATCACTGCCGTCGGCGGCCGGCCCTGGCTGCCGGCGATGACGGAGGCGATCGTAGCCCAAGGCATCACGCGGCTCCTGGTCGAAGGTGGTCCCACCATCTGGCGCAGCTTCGCGCGCGCGGGCTTTGTCGATGAGATCGTCTGCTACCGGGCTCTCGACAACGGGCTTGAGGCGGGCCACGTTGCGACACATGCCGATTTGGCTCGCCTCGAGCCTGCCCATGGGTTCCACCTCGCCGAAATGCGCCAGATCGGCGCCGACGGCCTATATCGCTTCCGTCGCACCTGAAGGAGCAGCCATGTTCACCGGCATCATCACAGACATCGGCGAGGTCGCCGCTCGCAAGGGCGGAAGCTACACGATCCGCTCGCGCTACGAGGCCGCATCCATCGCCATTGGCGCTTCGATCGCCTGCGACGGTGTCTGCCTCACCGTGACCGGTGTCGACAAGGACCCGGCCGGCTCGCTGTTCGCTGTCGATGTGTCCAACGAAACCCTGTCCAAAACCACGCTTGGCGCGTGGACGGCCGGCCGCCGCATAAACCTCGAGCGAGCGCTGCGGGCCGGCGACGAACTTGGCGGCCATATCGTCTCCGGCCACGTCGACGGTCTTGCGCGGATCATCGACATCCACAGCGATGACGAAAGCCGCCGCTTCACGTTCGAGGCTCCGGAGCATCTGGCCATCTACATCGCTCCGAAGGGATCGGTTGCTCTCGACGGCGCCTCGTTAACGGTGAATGAGGTCTCGGGTACACGGTTCGGCGTCAATATCATCCCGCACACGCAGGCGGTGACGACGTGGGGCAGCAAGCAACCGGGCGAGCACTCCAACCTTGAAGTCGATCAATTCGCCCGCTATATGGCGCGCCTCCTGGAGTTTCGCCGCTAGAGCCGCCAAGGCACTGGAGCCGACAGTCCTGCAAACGACCGATGCCGGCAAGCTCACTCGTTTTTGAGAGCGCCGGACCCGCAACCCTGCTAACATACGGCAGTTCAACAACAACCCTCCGAACAACCACAGAGCAGTTCCCATGGCCGGACGTGCGCCGCGTACGCTGACGCTACCCAACCAGACACAGCAACCGCAGAACGCTTCCCGATCAAAATACCGTATACTGATCATAGAGGCGCGGTTCAACGAAGCCATCGCCGATGAGCTCGCGGCCGGCGCGATCGCGGAGATCGAGGCAAGCGGCGCAAGCTACGAGCGCATTTCCGTGCCTGGAGCGCTGGAAATTCCGCTCGCGCTCGCCGGAGCCGTATCCAGCGGCCTGATCCCGCTCGGCGCCCCGAGCGCACGCTATGCCGGCGCGGTGGCGCTCGGCTGCGTGATCCGCGGCGATACTTATCACTTCGAGATCGTCTCCAACAATTCCAACCACTGGCTGATGGAGGTCGCAACCCGTCACTGCGTGCCCCTGGGCAACGGCATTCTGACCGTCGACACCGAGGAGCAGGCGATGGAGCGGGCCAAGGGAGGTCGCGCGGGCAAGGGTGCGGATGCGGTCCGCGCCTGCTTGCGGCTACTCGATCTCACCCGCCAGATGCAAGGCCAGGGGGCATGAAACGCCGGCGTCCGACCAATAACCGTCATGCGAGAAGCGCAACACGGCTCGCCGTGGTGCAGGGCCTCTACCAGATGGACCTTGCCGCCACCGATCTGAACGTGGTGATCCGCGATCTGACCTCCCACCCGATCGATGAAAGTGCCGGGGAGGAGGAACAAGGTGCCGCTGAAAGCGAAGACCAGACGTCGAGAAGCGATCCGATAGACCCCACATTCCTCGCCGAGATGCTGCGGGGGGTCGTGCGCCTTCAGCGCGAGATCGATCCCATGATCGACAATCAGCTTGCGACCGGCTGGCGACTGGCCCGCGTCGACTCCATCCTTCGCGCGATTTTGCGCGCCGGCGTGTACGAACTGATGGATCGGCCGGATGCTCCGGCGCGGGTCGTCATCAACGAATACATCGACGTTGCGCACGCATTTCTAGCGGCTGAGGATACCCGGGTCGTCAACGGCGTGCTGGACAAACTCGCCAGGCGCATACGTCCGGCAGAGTTCGAGGCGGCATGACGCCGCTCGACGCGGGGTGCATCCCACACGGGGCGCCCCCTCGAACGGGCCGATAGCCGGTTGACGAACACGGCCTGCCCGCGCGACAACTCGGCCAGGCGACGAAACGACAGGCGCTCGGTCTCACCGGCGCCAACCCCGCCGCAACGTCAATGCCCGAGGAAAGGTCCATCCGCCCATGATCATCGATTGCCACGGCCATTACACGACCGAGCCCAAGCAACTGGGGCTGTTCCGCAATCAGCAGCTTGCTGCCCTTGCCGACAGTGCACGAAAGCCGACCTCGGAAGATCTCGGGATCAGCGATGACGAAATCCGCGCATCCGTCGACAATGCCCAGCGCAAATTGCAGAAGGAACGGGGCACCGACCTGACGATCTTCTCTCCACGGGCGTCGGGCATGGCGCACCACGTCGGCACGGAGGCCGTCGGCCAGCAATGGACCCGCATGTGCAACGACCTCGTCAACCGGGTCGTCACTCTCTATCCTGAGAATTTCGTCGGCGTCTGCCAGCTTCCGCAGCATCCGGGCGTCAGTCCGGAGAACTGCGTCGCCGAACTCGAGCGTTGCGTGACGGAGATGGGTTTCATCGGCTGCAACCTGTCGCCCGATCCCTCGGGTGGATACTGGCAGGATCCGCCGCTCACCGACCGCTACTGGTATCCGATCTACGAGAAGATGGTGGAGCTCGACGTCCCGGCCATGGTGCACGTCTCATCCTCGTGCAACCCCTGCTTCCACGCCACCGGCGCCCACTATATCACCGGCGACACGACGGCTTTCATGCAGCTCATCCAGAACGGCGAGAAGCTGTTCAAGGATTTCCCGACGCTCCGCTTCATCATCCCGCACGGCGGCGGAGCCGTGCCGTTCCATTGGGGCCGCTACCGCGGTCTGGCACAGGACATGAAGAAGCCGCCGATCGAGGAGTGGCTGCTGAAGCATGTCTACTTCGATACGTGCGTCTACCATCAGCCCGCCATCAACCTCCTGGCCGAGGTCATACCCGCGGACAACATCCTGTTCGCTTCCGAGATGGTCGGCGCCGTGCGCGGCATCGATCCGCGCACCGGCCACAACTACGACGACACCAAGAAGTACGTCGACAAGCTCGGGATCAGCGCGGCCGATAAGGACAAGATCTTCGAGGGCAATGCGCTCAAGGTCTATCCGCGCCTGAAGAACCACCTGAAGAAAATCGGCAAGGCCTGAGATCGGCCCCGAAAATGAGTGCGGGGGGCGCAAGCCGACCGCCGCACTCAAGATTTTCTTCCTGGAGGGGCCGCAGCCGGGTATAGGTTGGGCCTCGGTGGCGCCCCCCGCGCCGCGGTTTGCAGTTCAACTTTCTGACGCTGGAGTGAAGAGCATGACAATCAAGGTTGGCGACAAGCTACCCGATGCCACATTCAAGACCATGGGTGCCGACGGCAAGCCGCAGGAAATGACAACTGCGCAAGCATTCGGCGGCAAGAAGGTTGCGCTGTTTGCGGTTCCCGGCGCGTTCACGCCCGGCTGCACCAAGACTCACCTGCCTAGCTTCATGGCCAATGAACTCGCT
>JBFWYV010000093.1:0-16142 GCA_050186055.1 Hyphomicrobiaceae bacterium
AAGAGATCATCATTCGCGGCGGGGTGAACATCGCGCCGCCGGAAATCGATGCGATCCTGCACGAGATCGAGGGTGTCGCGGAAGCTGCAGCGGCGGGCGTGCCGGACAAGATCTGGGGCGAGGAAGTGGCTGCCTTTCTGGTGTGCCCGGCGGACAGCAAGATCAAGACCGATGATGTGCTCGCGCATTGCCGCAGCAGGCTCCCGGAAGCCAAGGCGCCGAAGTCGGTCGTGCTGATGACGGAGCTGCCGAGGAATGCCCGCGGCAAGGTCGATCGCGCTGCACTGACGACAGCCTGGATCGCACGACAGGCAGCCGCAGGGCGCGGCGAGTAGGCGAGCGCCCAGGGCGTCCCGGCTGCATCCGTTGCGGCTTGTCCGGATAGGGCAGATCGTCCAATCTGCTTTGCGACTTAACATAATTGGGAGGCTCGGCGTTCGCTTCGGAGCGCCCGGCGCCCGGGCCGAGGGACGGTAATGACGAACATCGACAGGCAGAGCATGCGGGGCTTCATCGATAGCGTGGGCAAGTCGATGCCTGAAGACGTCGTGCGCATCGACGCGCCGGTTTCGACACGCGACATGAGCGCCCTGGTGTTCGAGCTGGAACAGATGGGGCGCAGTCCTATCGTGATGTTCTCGAATGTGGAGGGTTCGAAGATCCCCGTCGTCACCAACCTGGCCGGCAGCCGTAAACTGCTGGCGCATGCTCTGGGCGTCGGGATCGACGAATTGCCAAGTGCCTTCCGCGAGCGCTGCACGCATTACACGCCGGTCGAGAGAGTGGGCGCTGCCGGATGGCAGGAGGTGACGTTGGAGGGCGATCGGGTCGACCTGACCAAGCTGCCGGTGGTCATGCATTTCGATATCGATGCGGCCCCCTATATCACGGCCGGCCAGCTCACTGCCCGCGATCCCGAGACCGGGGTCGACACCACTGGGTTCCACAGGCTGATGCTGAAGGGCAGGAACAAGCTCGGCGTGTCGCTGCATTCGCGGCGCCGGATGTGGGAGTTCCACCGGCGGGCTGCGGCGCGGGGCGAAAACCTGAAAGTGGCGGTGGTGCTGGGCATCCACCCGCTGCACTACATGGGTTCGATGGTCTATGCCTATCCGCCGCACGTGAGGAAATTCGAGATCATCGGCGGGCTGTTCGGCGAGCCGTACCGTGTGGCCCAATGCGGCGTTGACGGTATCGAGGTGCCGGCCGGGGCGGAGATCATCCTGGAAGGCGAGATCCTGGCCGATGCGCACGAGCCCGAAGGCCCGTTCGGGGAGTTCACGGGGTATGCGTCGTTCCGCTCGACGGAGAATGTGCTGGTCGTCAACCGCATCAGGATGCGGAAGGATGCGATGTACCACAGTGTCGTGTCCGGCATGTCACAGGACCACATCCTGGTCTCGTGCATCACGCGGGAAGGCGAGATCCTGAACGCGTTGCGCCGCAACCTGCCGAACGTGCGCGCCGTGCACGTGCCGCATTCGACGTGCGGAGGCTTCATGGCCTTCGTCTCGATGAAGAAGACGTCGCCCGGCGAGCCTCAGATCGCGATCATGGCTGCATTGGGGACAGAATTCTATACCAAGTACGTCGTGGTGGTGGACGAGGACGTCGACATCTTCAACATGAACGACGTGATGTGGGCAATCGCCACGCGGGTGCAGGCCGAGAAGGATATCCACCTGATCCATGGCGCCAAGGGTGCCATTCTCGATCCCACGTCCGACCCAAAGACGTTCACCCTCACCAAGATGGGGATCGATGCGACCAAGCCCGACGATCGCGACTTCGCAACGCGGTTGACGATATCGGAGGAGCAGCGGGCGCGGGTCCGTTCCATACTGGGGAACGCGGGGATCGCTTAGCACTCGCTGAGCTTCAGCTTCCGGGCAAGCCAAGCCGGGTCACCTGTCCATATGGATTAGGCCAAGTTGCCTGTTGGCATATTGGCTTTTGTCCGTAATGCAAGTCGCTTGCGAACGAGGCAAATACAAAGAATCCGACGTGTTCAAACCGACACCAAGGACGGGTGCCGCTGAGCCGTCATATGCAAACCGGGGCCAGTGAGCCTCAGTGAGGAACGAGGTTGCCGATCGCCAGATCTGACAACCCGATGTCTACTTGCGAACTGCGGGAGGGTTGCCGATGACGGATTGTTCTGCGGACGTCATCTACAAGTTCTGCGCCGCCTACGCCGATCGGAATTTCGAGGCATGCCTCGAATTCTGCACGGACGATGTCATCATGATCAACCGCCTGGACCAGCGCGTGGTTCCATTTGCCGGGGTTACATTCGGCAAGCGAGAACTGCTGCGGCGCTATCTGGCACGCGATGAACGGTTCGAGCTGCCTGAGTACGAAGTGGTCTGGGTGCATGACATGGGGCGCACGGCCCGGTCGCGAAGCCGCTATGTGTTCCGTCACAGAAGGACCGGCGTCGAACATGCCGGAATGGTGACGATCGACTGGATGTTTCGCGGCGGCCGCGTGATGCGCAAGGACCAGCATCACGATCGCCACTATGTCGAGGCTTATCATCGGCTTGTCGCTTCGATGGAGAAGGTCGACGCCGAAGCCTGACAGTTGTTAGCCGACATCTCCTGATCCCGCCTTGCCTGCCTGCGGCCGCTCCCGCAAAGATGCGGATCTTTGGCTGATGCAGGAGACGGAGCAGATGGCGGATGCGGCGGATCGCGGCAGATGGATCGGGCGGCGGATGCCGCGCGTCGAGGACGCGCGGCTGCTCAGCGGCCAGGGCCGCTACGTCGACGATATCGCGCTGCCGGGGCTGCTGCACGCTGCCTTTCTCCGGAGTCCTGTTGCGCATGGTCTCATCAGGGGAATCGATGCGGTGCGGGCCAGAGCGATCCCCGGCGTTGCCGCGGTCCTGACCTATGCCGACCTGCGGCCGCTGCTGAGCGTGCCTCGGATTCCGCTGGCGCTGCCGGCCGGCGCGATCCGCTTCGATGTCGATCCGATCTGCCTGGTGGAGAAAGAGGCCTGCTACGTCGGCGAGCCGGTCGCCCTGGTGTTGGCCGACAGCCGGCAGATCGCGGAAGACGCCGTTCGCGAGATCGAACTCGATGTGGAATCCCTCGAGGCTGTCGTCGATCCATGGGCGGGTCTGGAAGCTGGGGCGCCCAAGGCACGCCTCGACAGCCCCGACAACAAGGTGGCCCAGTTCAAGATCGACTATGGGGACGTGAATGCCGCATTCCGGAGTGCCGCGCATGTCGTTGGTGCGCGGTTCCGGCTCGACAAAGGCGGCATGCACGCGATGGAGACGAGGGGCATCGTGGCGCGCTTCGACGCGGGCGATGACCTGCTCACGGTCTGGTCCAATACCCAGATGCCGCATCGCTCCAAGCAGGTGCTGGTCGCTGCTCTCGGACTCGCCGAGCATCAGGTCCGGGTGCGAACGCCGGATGTCGGCGGGGGGTTCGGCCCGAAGGCGGCTTTCCATCCCGAGGAGCTGGCAATCCCCGCTGCGGCCATGCTGCTGGGCGTCCCGGTCAAGTGGCTGGAAGACCGTGCGGAGAACTTTGCATCGTGCTGCGCCGAGCGGCTCCAGGACTGGGATATGGAGATGGCGGCCGATGCCGACGGGCGCATCCTGGCAATCCGCGGACGGCTTTGTCACGACCACGGTGCGGCAACGCCCTATGGCGTGGCGTTACCCTACAACGCGGCCACGAACGTGGTCGGGCCCTACGTGCTGCCGGCCTACCGGATCGATATCGAGCTGTGCCTGACCAACAAGGTGCCGGCCGTGCCGACGCGCGGCGCCGGCCGGCCGCAGGGCACGTTCGTGATGGAGCGGCTGCTTGATAGCGTCGGCGAAAAGGTTGGCCTGTCGCGCGAAGAGATCCGCCGCCGGAACATGATCGACCCATCGCAAATGCCCTACGAGATTCCGATCGTGCAGCGCGACGGGAGCACGATGACCTACGACAGCGGCGATTATCCGGAATGCCAGCGGCTTGCGCTCACTGCGATCGACTGGGACGGGTTCGAGGAGCGGCGGCAGGCGGCCCGTCGCGAGGGCCGGACGATCGGCATCGGGCTTGCCAATTACGTGGAAGCGACCGGGCGCGGACCGTTCGAGAGCGCGCGGATCAGCATCGGCGCATCCGGGCGTGTAGCGGTGGCGACGGGCGCCAGCGCTCAAGGGCAGGGTGTGGCGACGATGCTGGCGCAGATCGTCGCCGACGTGCTCGACGTCAAACCGAGCGAGGTCCACGTCGTCACCGGCGACACGGCCGGGACCCCGATGGGGCTCGGCGCGTTTGCGAGCCGGCAGGCGGTTACGGCCGGCAACGCGATGATGGCGGCGGCCGAGGCGGTTGCGGAGAAGGCGAAGGCTGCCGCCTCAGGGATGCTGGAGGTGGCGCCCGCGGATCTCGTGTTCAGGGACGGTCGGGTCGAGGTCAAGGGCGTGCCGGGACGAGGCAAATCGCTGGGCGAGATCGCACGCGCCATTATGGGGGTTCCCGGGTTCGCGCTGCCGGGCAACGTGACGCCGGGGCTGTCTGCCAGCGTCGATTTCCAGGTCTCGGGGCTGACCTACTGCAACGGCTCGCATGTGGCGGAGGTCGAGGTCGACATCGAGACCGGCGCGGTCCAGTTGACCCGCTATATCGTCGTGCATGACTGCGGGCGGGTGATCAACCCGCTCCTGGTCGAGGGGCAGGTTCTGGGCGCAGTGGCGCACGGCATCAGCGCCACGCTGTTCGAATGGATGCGCTATGCGGACGACGGTCAGCCGCTGTCGGTCAACTACGGCGAGTATCTGCTGCCGACGGCCGAGGATCTGCCGCGGGTCGAGGTGCTTCATATGGAGACGCCGTCGCCGACCAATCCGCTCGGGGTCAAGGGGGCGGCAGAGAGCGGGACGATTGCGGCCCCATCCGTCATCGTGTCGGCGGTCGAGGACGCGCTGAAGCCGCTGCATGTGCGGATCACCGAGCTGCCGCTGACTCCGGATCGCCTGCTGGCAGGAATCCGGGCGGCGCAAGCATCGGATGCCGTCCCAGCAGGCCATGCATTGTGATTGGGTCGCGGACGGTGCTGCGGTCCGTTCTCACCTCAACGGCCAGGGCAGGTCGACATACTGCTGCAGAAGTCCGGCCGGAAAGTCGAGTGTCAGCAGATAACCGACGAGGATCATGAAGCCGATGCAGATCGCGGCATAGACGACAGCCCCGACGATCCCTAGCCGTGCGCGGACGATCAGGAACAGGGGAATGAACACGGAGATCGCGATGATGAAGCCGACCAGCGCGGCGGCTGTGAACAGTCCGGCAAACCAGGCGACCGACTGCCAGATGCCGGACTGTTCCTCGTCGGGCACGTCGCTGTTCTGCAATTCCTCGTCGTAGTTGACGCCGCCCTCGGCTTTTCCGAACGCCAGGAGGCAGAGGAGGACCATCATGAAGAACAGGGTGACGACGGCCATCGATGCCGGAAACACCGCTGCCGTGAACGTCACGCTGAAGCTGTCGATGAAGCCATAGGCTACGAGGGCAATCATCGCGAGGAGGAACGTGATCTGCGGGGCGCGGTTCTTGACCGGAGGTCTGGCCGGCGCCTGGCCTGCCGTGACGACGCCGGTCGTGGAACCACTGACAAAGCCCTGCTCCGATATCCGTCCTCGCAATGCGAGGAGGATCGAGATCACGGCCAGGATCGCGATGATGATGACGCCGGGCCGGGTCACGAAGCCCCAGCCATAAAACTGCAGCGCCTGGTGCAGGTAATTCTCGGCCTGGTCGGACAAGACGAAGCCGATCAGGAACGCCGGTCGCGGCCAGCCGAAGCGGCGCAGAAAGATGCCGACAAGGCCGAGCACGAACATCAGCAGCAGGTCGAGCAGGTCCCGCCTTGCCTGGAAAGCGGCAAAGCAGACGACCATGATCATGAACGGCGCGATCAGGTTGAACGGTATCAGCGTCAGGCGCGAGATCGGCGCTGCGAGGAGAAAGCAGATGGCGGCGCCGATCACGCTCGCGAGCGCCAGCGACCAGGCGATGGTGTAGGTCAGGTGAAGGTCCGTCGTGACCATCGACGGGCCGGGCGTGATCGAGATCAGCGCCAGTCCGCCGAGAAAGATCGCCATGCTGCCGGAGCCGGGGATGCCGAACAGGATCGTCGGCATCAACGCGCCGCCTTGAAGGGAATTGTTGGCAGCCTCCGGCGCAATGACGCCGCGAATGTCGCCCCTGCCGAACTTCGTCTGATCACGTGATGTCTGCACGACGTGGGCGTAGGCAACCCAATCGACGACGCCGCCGCCCAGGCCGGGAATGGCGCCGACAATGGTGCCGAGCGTGGAGCAGCGCAGGACCAGAAACCAACTGCGGAACGTGTCGACCACACCCTGCAGCCAGCCCGCGCCGAGCCCGGAGTCGCGGGCAATGGCCTGGTTCCTCCGCATCAGGTCGGAGATCTCAGGGATGGCAAACAGGCCAAGCCCGACGATGGCGAGCGGTATGCCGTCCTGGAGATAGGTGATTTCGAGGTCGAAGCGTGGTTCACCGGTCGAGGGGGCGACGCCGATCGCACCGACCATCAGGCCCAGTCCGCATGTCGCGATCCCGCGCGAGATGCTGTGGCCGGCCAGAACGCCGACGACGGATAACCCCAGCACGGCGAGCATGAACAGCTCGGCCGTTCCGAATGCCAGGATCACCGGCTTGGCGACCACCACGAAACCGGTCAGCACGATCGCGCCGAAGATGCCGCCCAGCAGCGACGCCGAGAATGCTGCACTCAAGGCCCGCGCGGCCTGTCCCTGCTTGGCCAGGGGATAGCCGTCCAGAATCGTCGCCTGACTGGCGCTCGACCCTGGAATCCCCATCAGCACGGAGGTGAAAGTGTCTCCGGTCGGGATCACTGCGACCATGCCGACCAGCATGGCAAGCGCGGACGTCTGGTTCATGCCGAAAATGAACGGGATCAGGAGCGACATTCCTGCAATGCCGCCGAGGCCGGGCAAAATCCCTACAGCGAGTCCGACGAAGATGCCGAACATCATGTAGGCCATGTGCTGCCACGCCAACAGATCGGAAAGCGCGGTGGCAAACGTATCGAGCATGGTGGTGCCTGCCGATAGAAGGGCGGGGCCGGATCAATGCAGATCCGGCCCTGACTCACGGATCTAAGAGCGATCAGAACCTGACGTTGTAGTTCTTGGTCAGGAACGCGCGGACCCATGCGCGGGCTTCCGGCGCGATCGTGGTGGCTTGTGCATAGAGCTTCTCGCCGGCCGTGTCGGTCTGCTGCTCGTATTCGCCGATCACGATGTCGCGCTTCTGCTTGTATTCGGGGTCCTGGCGCATCTTGCGAACCGCTGCGCGGTAGGCCTCGATGATGTCTTTCGGTGTCCCGACAGGCAACACCAGGAGTTTTTGCGCACCGAAGCCTGCAATCAGGAATGCTTTCATGACATTCCATTCGACACCTTCGGGCTTTTTGCCATGAACGATTTCGTAGGCTTCGGCGAAGTGCGGCAAGTCCTTGAAGTTGGGATCGCGGATCAGGTTGCCATTGTCGTCGAAGGCTCCCCAGCTGAACAGAGGGACAGCCTTGCCTTCCTTCACGAGCGGCAGGGAGTTTTTCAGATAGGCACTGGTGGTCTGATAGTCGATCGTGGCTTCGCCGCGTTCGAAGGCGAGCCGGCCGGGACCGCGGCCTTTCATGCCGAAGACGTGGTTCACGTCGAGGCCGAGCATGCGGAAGCCAAGCAGCGGCACAAGATCGAGAGAGGTTGCGCCTTGGCTGCCATAGGCGAGTTTCTGTCCCTTGATCTTGCCGAGGTCCTTGACCGATTTCACGCCGAACTTCGACGAGATATAGGCCACCCCGCCGGTGGGCGCGGCGAGAACGGGCACCCATTTCGTGTAGTCGTAGTGCACGCGCTTGTCGCCGAGCAGGTAGGGAAATTGCGTCGTTGCAGAGGTGCCGAGTGCATGCAGGCCGTCAGGCTTCGCCTTGGCGGCAAACTGGTTGGTGCCGGTGATGGAGCCGCCGCCGGGAATATTCCGCACGACGATGGTCGGATTGCCCGGAAGATATTTCTGCAGGAACTGCACGTTGAAGCGGGCCCAGGCGTTGGACCCGCCGCCGGTCCCGAACGGGATCGTTAGCTCGATCGTCTTGCCCTTGAAATCGGCCGCGATGGCGGCAGTGCCGGAGCCGGCGGCCAAGCCGATCGCGATGAGCGAACCGGCACGAACGAATGACGTGATCAACGTTTCCTCCCTGGTGAACGACCGGCGTGCCTGACAGGCTACCGGTCAGCGGCACCACGGCCTGCCTGTTTGGCTTGGTGTAGGGTGCCCCTTGTCAGTACCCTTCGGTGATACCCGGGAGCATGCGCGTCTGACAAACTGAAAAATAATGCCGCGTGCGTGAAATTACGTGAAAATGCTTATGATGATCGGTGTACCTGCCCCAATCGGACCGCACAGAGCTTAGTTCCGTCATCAACGGATGCCAGTGTCCCGATACCGAAGTTCGCCATACCTCGAATTCGGTGCATGCGGATTTATTTCGGAAAGGCTTCAGTGTCCCAGCTCGTGGATTGGATTGCGAAAGACGGCTTTGCCGATGCCGGCCGTGTATTCGCCAGATTTCCAGTGTCGGCGATCAGCGCCGTCCTCCTTACCTTGTTTGTGCTGTTCGACCTGCACGAGGCGAGCGCCGTACCCGCGTTCCTGAGGCTGCGGTTGCCGGCGCTCCTGGCCGCAGGCTTTCTCTGGGCCCTGGCTGTGGACCTCTTCGCCGAGAGGGCGGCTGTCTCCGCTGCTCGTTGGGGCCTGGCTGCGGGCGGACTGGCAGTGCTGGCAGCCCTGATCGCCTGGGCCGAGGCCGCCGATCTCAGCTACGGCATGCTCATGGCCGCCCTTATCCTGCTGTGCGGCCTGTCCGGGTATCTGCGCGGACCGTTCCGCAACGCGGAGTTCTGGCAGTTCAATCATCATTTCTGGATCAGTGCGCTGGTGGCTCTCGCCACGAGCCTGCTTTTCGCTACCGGGGTGTCGCTGATCTTCGAGAGCCTGAAGTACCTGTTCGGCATCGGGATGCCGACATGGCTGCACACGAAAGTCTGGACCGTCGCGTTTGGTCTGGTCGCTCCGCTGAATTGGCTGGCGCTGGTGCCGAGGCAGCTCGACGTTCCGGTGCCGGAAGGCGAACAGCGCGAATTCACGAGCCGTGTCGTGGCGATGCTGGTGCGGTATCTGCTGGTTTCCTTGCTTCTGGTGTTTGCGCTGATCCTGCATGTCTATGCCGTCAAGATATTGCTGGAATGGAGTCTGCCGAAGGGACGCCTGGGCTATATGGTCCTGACGTTCGCGGCGGTGCTCACCATCACCTCGTTCCTCGCTTTTCCGACGCGCAACGCCGGAGGATGGCTGCTCGCCCGATACTGGCGCTGGTGGCCGATGCTGCTGCCGATACCGGTCGTTCTTCTGTTCATCGCCGTCTGGGAGCGCATCAGCCAATATGGCCTGACGGACGGGCGCTATTTCCTCGTGCTTGCCGGGATCTGGCTGGTCGCTCTGGTTGCAAGCGAGGTGCGCGGCGCCGGGCGCCGCGATCTGCGTTGGCCGGTGGGTCTGCTGGCGGGCTTACTGGCGCTGGCGGCTGTCGGTCCGTGGGGGCTGGTCGGTGCCTCGACGCGAGTGCAAGCTTCCGACCTCGCCGCGCGATTGGGCGCAGCCGGCCTGATCAAGGACGGCCGGGTTATCGACAGTCCGCGTGCGGAGACGGTGCTGGGCATCGGCGATCGCACCCGCGTCGGCGGCGCGATCCTCTACCTTGCCGAGCAGGGGCGGCTGAACCTGCTGCAGCCGCTGTTCGCGGGCGGTCTGGATGATCCATTCGCCAAGAGCCGGCCGTCCCGGCGCCCGGACACGGTGTGGCCATTCGCCAGGGCGCGGGCCGGCAGCCGCGACCGCGAACTGGCCCGGGACATTCGCCTGCGTCTTGGGCTCGGCCCTTCGGGCGCAGGCGGGCAGGTCAACCGTTTTGTCAACTTCAATGCACGACAGCCGCTGGTGATCGAAGTCGACGGAGCGCGCCGGTTGATCGGCATGCTGGCGGCAACCAAGCGACGGGGTGGCCTACCTCATCGGACGGCGGCGGGGCAGGATGCCTTCGTCGTCGAACTCGAAGCCGGCGCCGTCAATATCGTCGAGGTGAGCAGCGGTCGCATCGCCCGCTTCGATGCGGGGTCCAGCGAGATCCTGCGCGCGTCCATGCTGGCGACGGCCCGACAGGGAGGGACACGCGCCGGAGGGCTGGTCCGGCTCAGGCCGGTGGGCGGCGACCTCGATGCGGACATGCTCGTGGCGGGCGCGTCCGGCCGGCGAGGAGACGGAGACACCGTGGACCTGACGTCGGTAAGGTTCTGGCTATCGATCGCCAAGTAGCTGTGTAGCGCCGGCACCTGTCAGGGATGACCAATAGACGCCGGGGCAGGACGGCTCAGCGCAGGGCGCTTCCGACAATGGCAAGCTCGCGCCAGGTCTGGGCGTCGTGTTCCGCCTGCTGTAGATCGGCGGCCGTCATGCCGGCCACGATCTTGTCGAGCTTCTCGTCCTCGATTCCGGCATCCTTGGCGAGCAGATGCCATTTCGCAGCCTCTTTCAGGTTGCGCCGCATCGGCTTGCCTTCCGCCAGCAGGTGGGCCAGCCGGTTCTGGGCCCCGGCAACGCCTTTGCGGGCCGCGGCCCGCAGGTATTGCTCGGCGTACGGCCGATCCGCGTTGAGCCCGAGACCCTTGAACAGCATTACGGCGTATTCGAACAATGCTTCGGGCATTCCAAGCTCGGCTGCGCGTTTCAGCCAGACAGAGGCGAGATAGCCGTCGTAGGGCACACCGACGCCGTTCTGATAAAGCGCGGCAAGATCGTACTGCGCGGCTGCAATTCCCTTCTCGGCGGCATACCTCATATGCTGCGCGGCGCGATACGGGTTTTCCGGCTTGCCTTTCCCGCTCATGAAAAGAAGCGCCAGATTATAGTTGGCGTAAGGATGGCCCTTGAGCGCCGCGGCCTCGAACAGCTTGGCGGCGTTGTCGTAGTTCTTCGGCACGCCCTCGCCTTTGGCGTACATGACGCCGAGCAGGAATGCGCCTTCCGTATCGCCAAGATCTGCCGCGCGCTGGTACCATTTGGCCGCCAGTTGAAGATTGCGCGGCACGCCCAAGCCGTCGGCATGGATCCGGCCGACAAGCGTATAGGCTTGCGGCTCGCCCTTCTCTGCCGCCTTCTGGCCGAGCGCCAGAGCCGTCAGGTATTCGGCGCGGTCAAAGGCATAGTAGGCGGGGTCGTCGCCACCTGCCGCCTTCGCGGCAGCGGTGGTTGCGGCCAGATCTTTCGTGCGCGATGCGGCCTTGGAGTTCGGCTTGAGGCGCTGGACGTCCTGGGCCGGTACGGTTCCTCGCAGCGGCTGCTTAACTTTCCGCTGCGGGCGGGCCTTCTTTCCAGGCTGCGGCTTCGGACTCGCGGCGGCAGGCTTGGCTGGCGGTGACGCGGGCGGGCTGCTGCCGGGCGCCGTGCGGGTGGACCACGAACTTGTTTCTGCCCGCGGCTGCGTCATGCCTGTCTGCAAAGCAAGCGTTGCCGCCAATACCATTGTTATCAGGGATCGCCGAACTGCCTGCCTGCGCATTTCAGCCTCCCGCCGCGGTGCGGGGATGACCCGCAGCGATCCCGGCAATGGCTGCAACGCGCGCAGCGGCATCGGCGGGCGAGGTGCCGGCTGTCAGTGTCACGGCGACAAAATCGACATCGGCCGCGACCAGTTCTGCGGCTTCTCCGGGAGAGCCGATATCGAATGCGACGCAGGGGACCTGCGTGACCTCCGCCCACCATCGGATCAGCTCCAGCCTGGCGGTCCGCATCTGGCTGTCGTCCTCTCCATGCCGGGACTCCGAGGGCCGGAAGCCGATGTAGTCTGCGCCTGCTTCGGCCAGCGACATCGCATCGTGGCGTGATGTTCCGGCTTCGGCGCCGACGATTGATCCGGAGGCAAGGGTCTCGCGCGCAATCACGTATTCGTCGAGGGCGTTCGCCATCCAGTCGAGATGGATGCCGTCCGCATTGAGCTTGCGGGAAAGCCGGGTGTTGCCGGCGACGAGGACGGCGGCGCCACGCGCCTGCCCGATATCGACGAGCTGACGCGCCGCCTCGATATCGATGGTCTCGCCTGCAATCGCCCGAAGCAGGACGCATTCCACGCGCGCGGCTCCCAGTGCCGCTCCCAGCAGACCGGCAGCAGCAGCACCGACCTCAAGCTCCAGATATAAGCCGGCCGACAAGACGCCTATGCCTTTCCCCGCAATCCGTGCGCGTTCGCTGCACCGGGCCGCGAACCGCCGCATGAGGACAGCCTATCAACTCCAAATCGGTCGAAAAAGCGACAACGCCATCCGGCAGCATTGCGCTCTGCACAACTTCTAATGTTTAATGTGAGCATAGTTCTTTAGGTTTATGGATATTAACCACAATTTTACCAGATAGTTTTGTCAGCAACCCGTTGGCTGATAGGTGCCGCCGCGTTGCGGTGTGTGCCGGTCGCTGGTGGCGGGAGCCAGTGGCACATGCCGAACCTTGGGCAGCGCCTCGGGCGCGACGGGAAAGGACAACGAAATGATCCGTGGTATTGGACTGGCGCTCGCGGGCGCCACGCTAGGGGCTGTTGTGCTGACTTCCGCAGCGGATGCACGGGGGGCCTCGACCAGCCGAAGCTGCCTCACCTCTCCGGCCCGCGCTCTGCTGAAACGCATCGAAGCCCGCTTTGGCCACGTGACGATCGTCTCCACCTGCCGGCCGGGCGCGAGGATCGCGGGCACGGGCCGTATCTCGCGGCACGCCAGCGGCAATGCCGTCGATTTCCTGACGCCGTCCGGCAAGAAGCGAGCGGTGGTGCGCTGGCTGATCGCCAACCACAGGTCGGGCGGTGTCATGACCTACCGCGGCATGAACCATATCCACGTCGACATCGGACCGCGCTTCGTGTCGCTCGGCGCGCGCGGCTGACATCTGCCGGTCTTGCCGTGCTTGATCGGCCGGCGTTCTCAGGAGCGCCGGTGCTCCTCCAGGCGCGGCATGATCTCCACGAAATTGCACGGCCGATGGCGGTTGTCGAACTGCCATTTGAGGATGCCGCCCCATGCATCCTTGCAGGCGCCGGGCGAGCCGGGCAGGCAGAAGATATAGGTGCCCTGCGCGAGACCGCCGCAGGCACGGCTTTGGATGGTCGAGGTCTCGATCTTCTGGAACGAGATCAGGTGAAAGACGGTGGAGAAGCCGTCGATCTCCTTCTCGAACAGAGGTTTGACGGCCTCCGGCGTCACATCCCGGCCGGTGAAGCCGGTGCCGCCGGTAGTGATCACGACATCGACCGTCGGGTCATCGATCCAGTGCCGTATCCTTGAGCGGATCTCCTCGACATCGTCCTTGACGATGGCGCGGTCCGCAAGTCGATGGCCGTCGGCTTCAATCATCCCGGCCAGCGTCGATCCGGACTTGTCGGATGCCAGATCGCGGCTGTCCGACACCGTCAGGACGGCGAAGCGGACGGGAATGAAGGGGCGGGTTTCGTCGAGTCGGGGCATGGCAGGCGTTCCTAACGGGCAAGCGGGGCTGGCACGTCATGCTAGCCCACTTGGCCAATGACTTCACGTCCTGGCTTTGGTGCGTTGCAATCTGGTGCGTTGCAAGGAGACCTGCTCGTGCCCGCGGTTATTCGAGCCGGAAGCCCTTCCGCTTGACGAACTGTCCCCAGTCTGCGCGTTCCGGCACGCCATATTGGCGGGCCTTGTCCTCCGACCAGCCGTAGGCCGGGGTCTCGCCCCAGCGGGAGACGTCGCGCTGGCTGCGATAGGGCGCGAGGCGCTGCCGTCTGGCATCGTATGCATCGACGGCTTCGCGCAGGCCCTCCTCGCGGAACCTGTCGCGGTGAACGGTGTGGGTCAGCGGCAGCCGCAGGCTGATCCAGTTGTCGCGCTCAGGCCAGCCCAAACCGAGGCCGGCCACTGGAAACACGTGGTTCGGGAGCCCCAGGAGCTTGCTGGCCTCTTCTGCGCGGTTGCGGATGACGCTGACGGGTACGCAGCCGAGACCTGCCGCTTCCGCCGCGATCACAAACGCGGACAGGGCGATTCCCGCATCGACGGCGGCATTGAAAAAGGCGTCGAGGTGGTCGTTGGCGAACGGCTTGTCGCGCCATTCGTGGATCTGGCGCTGCCGTCTGTTGTTGCCCAGGAACACCAGAAAGTGCGGGCACGCCGGCAACCAGTCCTGGTCCACGAGTTCGTTGATGCGCGCCCGGGTGGAAGGGTCCTCGATGATCAGGATGTCGCGTTGCTGAAGATCGCTCTTGGTCGGCGATGACAGCGCCAGCGCGCACAGCGTGTCGATCAGGCCTGCGGGGAGGGGTTCGTTGCGAAACCGGCGAATGACGCCGCGAGCGGCCAGTCTCTCCCACGTGCCCGGCGGATCGATGCCGCCGGTATCCGCAGGCGCACCTTCACCGAACCTGAGCCGGAGGTTCGCGAGCGTGCCACCCTGATCATTGGCTGCCATTGGTGACGTCCGTTGCGTCGAGCGTTGCGGATCGATTGCGGATCACCGCATCCATGGGCGGCGGACGCAAGTCTCACCGGAGAAGCTGGCTCCCCGGCGAGGCGTTCAGGCGTGGAAACCGGCGGTCTGCGTTCAATCGCCCAGGTGCTTGCGCCAGAACGCAAGCGTCCGATCCCACGCGGTCTCGCAGGAGGTGCGGTCGTGGGCGTCGGGTCGCTGCTCGTTCACGAAACCGTGGTCTGCATCGTATCGATAGACCTCCGCCTGTTTGCCGGCGGCCTTCAATGCAGCTTCGAACTTGTCGACGGCCTCAGGGGTGCACCAGTCGTCCCGGTTGGCGAAGTGGCATTGCAGAGGAACCTTGAGGTCGGCGGGCTTTGCAACGGCTTCCGGCGGTATTCCGTAGAAGCAGACGCCGGCGGCGAGCTCGGGAATCCTGCAGGCGCCGATGATCGTCACGGCCCCGCCCATGCAGAATCCCGTCAGTCCGACCTTCTTGCCGGTCCGCCCGAGCAATTGCGCCGCGCCGCGAACCGTCTGCTCGGTGGCGTCGAGGAAGTTGAGCGAGCCCATTTCCTTACCGGCCGCCTCCCGGTCGTGATAGGGCACGACCACGCCGGCGTAGAGGTCGGGCGCAAGCGCATGATAGCCGGTCCGGGCGAAGCGATCGCAGATGCCTTTGATCTGATCCTGCAGCCCCCACCATTCCTGGATCACGACCACACCCGGCGCATCGGGGCGACCGGCCTGCGCGAGATAGCCGGCGGCGTCTTTTCCATCCGGCCTCTTGAACGTGATGCTGGTGCCCATGGTGATCTTTCTCCCGTTCGCGGTCTCAGTTTCAGCCTCGTGATCGGAGCATCGGTCCCACCTGTGGGGACCGGATCGTTTCCGATTGCGTGGAAATTGCTGTCAATTCCATGGCTATCAGCAATCCTCGGCCTGGCGCTTCCTTGTCTTCGACTTGCGAATGGCATCCAACACGAGGCTCGGCAAGTCGTCGCGAAGGCTCCAGACCTGCGTGTTGACCGTTTCCAGACTGGAGGCGACCTTGGCGACCAGCCCTTCGATGCGGTCGAACCGCTGCGCCGTCGTCTCCGTCAGAGTTACCAGCTCCGGGTGGACCCGGCCAATCTGGCCCGTCAAGACGCTCACCGCTCCTTCGAGGTCATCCACCCTACGCTTGAGATTGCGGATTTCGTCTTCAAACTCCACTCTAGCTCTCCACTTTTTCCAAGTCCGCATTAGAACATTAGCGGAACACGGAAGGCGGCGCAACGCTTGCGGCTGATCGCGCGGATCGTATCTGCAAGCGTTGGCGAGGCGGATCGCTCGTGACTCTCGAGTTGATTTCCGACCGGCGGGCTGCCGTCAGGCGCCCACGTTCGGAATCTTCTTGGCAAGCGGCAACTTGCGACCGAAGAACCGTTCGGCGTTTGCGCCGAGGATGTTGCGCTTGGCCTTGTCGTTAAGGAAGGGAAGATCAAAGATCGTGCTGGGGAGGTCGAAGTCCCAGTGCGGGTAGTCCGACGCCCAGCAGAGCTGGGT
>JBFWYV010000094.1:0-15891 GCA_050186055.1 Hyphomicrobiaceae bacterium
TCAGGACGATCGCGTCCTTGCCGATCAGATCGATGCGGGACACGTGGCTGTCCAGGTTGACGCGTACGCACGGCCAGTTGAGGCGCGCGGCGACCTGCTCGATGTGCGTCGACTTGCCGGTGCCGTGGTAGCCCTGGATCATCACCCGCCGGTTGTGCTTGAAGCCGGCCAGAATCGCCAGCGTCACCTCACGGTTGAACAGGTAGTCGGGATCGAGGTCGGGCACATAGTCGTCCGGCACCGAATAGGCCGGAACCTCCATGTCGCTGTCGATACCGAAGACTTGGCGGACCGACACTTTCATGTCGGGCGTACCGGGCGTTCCATTTGTGGCAGATGCTGGCATGGTTTTTCTGTATCCGGCGTTCGTGTGTCGGCAATTGGCGTTTCCTGCCGGTCCCGAGACGCGGCGGCCGCGCAGTTACGAAGCGAGGTGTGAACGAAGCACGCGGTGTGGCAGCCAGCCGAGAGCCGACGGCCCTCAGACGAGCCCCGCCTGCTTCAAATAGTTATAGGCTTGGATGATTTCGCGCAACTTTTCCTCTGCCCCACGGTCTCCGCCGTTGGCATCCGGATGGTGGCGCTTAACGAGTTCCTTGAACCGGGCCTTGATGTCGTCACGGCTGGACCGCGCATCAAGCCCCATGGCATCCAGGGCCTTCTGCTCAAGCGGCTTGAGCTTGCGACCGGCAGGCTCGGGGCGGGCGCGCGCCTGCTTTGCCCGCCAGGCAAAGAAGTTTTGCCGCTGGGCGACACGCTCGGCCCGGAAGCGGTTGATTTCAGGCTCTGAAGTACCTCTCGGCGTCCCGTGCGGGAGAGAATTGGCTCCCATTTTCCAGGTCGGCCGATGCCCCGTTACCGCATCCTTCTGGAAATCCTCGACCTCGGCGTCGCTCATGCCATCGAAGTAGTTGTAAGTGGCGTTGTAGCACCTCACATGATCGGTGCAGAACATGTAGAATTGACCGTCCTGGCCGCGACCCTTGGGCGCACGGTGCAAGCCCGGCTCTTTGCAGCCTTTCCACTGACAGCATGGCAGATGCGGCTCATCGGGCGGCGGCGTGTCTGATCGCTGCGGCCGGATCCGGATCATGTCGAAATATTTCGAGTCGAGCTTCATCGTGCAGCAAGTATGGTCTCTCGCGGGCAGGCGCACAAGCCATCGTGACGCGGCCGCAATACGTCAATCGCGATAATCACACGTGGAGATGGAGCGTGGCTTAATGTCAGTTGAAAGCCGGATCAGGCGCAAGCTCGAGTCGCATTTTCAACCCGAGCAGCTCGAGGTCATCAACGAGAGCCACATGCACGCCGGCCACGCCGGCTCGCCAGGAACAGGCGCCAGTCACTTCCGTGTGCTGGTCGTCGCCGGCGCCTTTGCCGGCAAGTCTCGTGTGGCACGCCACCGGATGGTCAATGATGCGCTGGCTGAGGAGCTTGCGGGGGGCGTTCATGCGCTGGCAATCAGCGCCTATGCGCCTGGAGAAACGCCGAGATAAGTTCAGGAGCGGGCTTCCGCCCGCTCCACGTCGTTCACGCAAAGAGACTACCAGTAGCGGCGGTGGCAGACACGTACCCAGCGCACATGCCGGTGTCCATGGCGCCAATACACGCGCCGTTCCCTGTGGCAGCGGCGCCCGAAGCGGATGCCGCCGTAGTAGAACCGTGGCCGATAGTACCGGTGACGCCAATGACCCCGATGGCGTCTCCTCCACCTGGCCTTTTCAACCAATGGTGTCGCCGCCTTCGAGGTGATGGGCGTGACGGCGTTGGGCGACACCGGCGCAGCATTGGCAGACGAGGCCGCCGTGAAGACCGCAAATACGCCCGCGGCCGCAGCAATTGCGAGATGCATTTTCATTGACTGACTCCTGATGTGGTTCCGGCGCCCGCGCCCGACCTGCAAGCGAAGGGGCCGATGCGGTGCCCGGTCGGATCCAGGAGGGAGCGTTAGCCAACCATCCTGAATACGGCCTGAACAGACCGTCCGAATCGGAAAGAACGCATAATGCTTCCAATGAGTTAATATGCACCAGACCGATCCGTCCGAGGTGCGCCGGCATCCCTCGCGCCCGAAGGCGAATGCGGCTGGCCTTGCGCAATCGATCCGGGCGCTTGATAGAATTGTCCGACGCAGCAATTGTTCCGCCGGCCGGTCGTTGTGCCGGACCGTTGTGACCTTGGAGGGATGACGATCGATGAATGGCGCCGAAAGTCTGGCCCGGAGCCTGGTGGCAAGCGGCATTGATACGTGCTTCACGAATCCGGGCACGTCGGAAATGCACTTTGTGTCGGCGCTCGATCGCGTCGACGGCATTCGTTCGATACTCGCTCTGTTCGAAGGCGTCGTAACCGGAGCAGCCGATGGCTACTACCGGATGGCAGACCGGCCGGCCTCGACGCTGCTGCATCTCGGTCCGGGTCTCGCAAACGGAATAGCCAACCTGCACAACGCCAGGAAGGCGGGTTCCGGGATTGTCAACGTCGTCGGCGAGCACGCGAGCTGGCACCTCCAGCACAATGCGCCGCTGACCAGCGATATCGAAGGCCTGGCGCGGCCCATGTCCCATTGGGTGCGCACCTCCGCCAGCGCCGATGACGTAGGGAGCGACGCAGCGGCGGCGGCGGCGGCGGCCAAAGCGTCGCCCGCGCAGATCGCCACGCTGATCCTGCCGGGAGACACGGCGTGGAACGAGGCTGTCGGCGGCGCGGCCGAACCGGTGCGGGCTCAGTCGCGCGCACGCGTCTCGGCCAAGGCGATCGAAGCGGCAGCGAAGGTTCTTGCCAGGGGCGAGCCGACGATGCTGCTGCTGGGAGGGCGCGCGCTGCGGGCCGGGACCCTCGAAGTGGCCGGCCGCATTGCTGCCCGCACCGGCTGCACGCTGGCGACCCAGTTCTTCAGTCCACGCATCGAGCGGGGGGCCGGTCGCGTACCGACATTCCGCATTCCGTATGCGGTCGATGCAGCGCTGCAGGCGATGGCCCCGTTCCGCCATATCATCACCGTGGAAACCGGGGAGCCGGTGGCCTTCTTCGCCTACCCCGGCAAGCCCAGTCTGATGAAAGCCGAAGGCACGCATATGCACGGGCTTTGCGATGTCGGCGCCGACTCGCTGGCGGCGCTGGAGGCATTGGCCGAAGCCGTCGGCGGCAAGCGGGGCGATGCGAAACTGCAGCCTCGCATCGAGCAGACATTGCCGACCGGCGCGCTGACGCCGGAATCCATCGCCCAGGCGCTGGCGGTGCTGATCCCGGAGAACGCGGTTGTGGTCGATGAATCGATCACCACGGGCCGGGAAGCCATGTCGCTGACCGCGGGCGCCCGTCCGCACGATATGATCCAGAACATGGGCGGTTCGATCGGCTATGCCGGTCCGGTGGCAACCGGTGCGGCCGTGGCGGCGCCGGACCGCAAGGTGATCTGCCTCAGCGGCGACGGCAGCGCGATGTACACGATCCAATCGTTGTGGACGCAGGCGCGTGAAGGTCTCGATGTGCTGACCGTCGTTTTTGCCAACCGCGCCTATCAGATCCTGCGGGCCGAGTTCGCCGGCGTGCTGGCTGGGACGCCCGGTCCGAAAGCCAAGGACATGCTGACGATCGACCGGCCGACGCTGGACTTCTGCGCCCTCGCCAAGGGACAGGGCGTCGGCGCGACGCGAGTGACCGACGTCGACCAGTTCTGCAGCGCATTCGCGGCGGGTTGCCGCGAGAAGGGGCCGCACCTTATCGAGGTCGTCCTGTGACGGAGCGGCCTTGAAGGCGAATTCTTCGTCGGCCGGTGCCCCCGCAGCGGTCGGCAGTCTGGTCCATCAATTCCGCAAAGACGGACCCGTCGCATGGCTTCGTCCCTGAACATTGTCGATTTCCATTGCCATCACGTGCCGGCTGCCTTCGAGGTGACCGCGACGTCGACGGCGCCGCCGACGCAGCGCCTGCGATGGGAGCGGACTGCAAAGCTGATCAGCGACGAGACGTTGCTGCTGGCGGATATCGAGAGCGGCGACATCAGCGCACGCATCGTCAACGCGCCTGCCGCTCAGATTGCGGATGCGTCCGGGCAGGTGGCGCATGAAACGATCATGCGGGTCAACGACGAGATGGCTGCGCTGGCCTCGCGCCATCCCGGACGCATCGTCTGCCTTGCGACCATCGATGCCTACGTCGGTGAGCAGGGTGCGTGCGAGCTGGAGCGAGCAGTGACGACCCTGGGATTGAGAGGGGCTTTCGTCGATTGCGCCCGCGCCGATCTGCTGATCGATGCGCCACAGGCCCGCCCTGTTCTCGCGGCCGCGGCGCAGCTTGGCGTGCCGGTCTTCGTCCATCCGGTCAATCCGCAACCGCTGACGGCCCAGATGGAGCCTTATGGCCGTATCGGTACCCTGTTTGCGCGCGGCACCGTGAACGCCGCCGCGCTGATCGCGCTGATCGAGGGCGGAGTGTTCGCCGAACTTCCGGAGTTGAAGGTCGTCGTGACGGCACTGGCCTTTGGCGGTCTTGCAATGGCGGGCGGGTTCTCGCACATGAGCCGGTTGCCGGAGGGGACAGGCGACGTGCTGCGGCGCAACGTTTTCGTCGATACGATGGGTTTCCATCCCGCCTTGATCCGCGCCGCCGTCGATTTGGTCGGCGCGTCCAACGTGGTGGCGGGCAGCGACTGGCCGATCGTCAATGAGGGGCCGATCCGGTCGTACTTGGAACAGGCGCTGGCTGCGGCAGGTCTCGATGCCGGGCAGCAGGCGATGATTGCAGCAGGCAACGCACGGCGTCTCGTCGGGTTGGCATAGGCATCCGGCGCCGAACACGGAAATTCTGTTCACGGTCAGAACATATTGGGAGGGACAACATGCCAGCAGCGTCATCGCCGCCACCTTTTCGCGCAGAGCACATCGGAAGCCTGCTCCGTCCTGCCGCGCTACTCGAGTCGCGAGCGCGCCACGCGGCCGGGCGAGCGAGCGATCAAGAGCTGGCCGATGCCGAGAACGCAGCAATTCGCAATGCGGTGGCGATGCAGCAGCGTGTCGGACTGAAGCTTGCGACCGACGGCGAGTTCCGCCGCGAATCCTATCATGGCTATTTCTACGGCCGGCTTGGCGACATCTCTCTCGTCGGACAGAGGGAGGGAGAGGGCGAGCCCGGCGTGCGCGGCGCCCAGCCCCAGGCGGTCATCCGCAGCAGGATCAAATGGACGTCGCCGATCCATGCCGCCGATTTTGCCGTCGTCCGCTCCCTGACGTCCGCAACGCCTAAAATCACCATACCAGGCCCGTGCGCGCTTCATTTCCGCGGCGGGGATAAGGCCGTGCTGGCGCATGCCTACAAGGACGTCGGCGAGTTCTGGGACGACACCGTTGCCGCGTTCACGCGCGAGCTTGCCGATCTCGCGGCGGCGGGGTGCACCTACGTGCAGATCGACGAAACCGCATTCGCCAAGTTCGGGGACCTGGAGGTGCAGGCCGCGCTTGCTGCCCGCGGCGACGACTGGAGCACGCTGATCGATCAGTACATCGCCGTCACCAACCGCATCCTGGCCGTCGCTCCGAAAGGCATGGCGATCGGCATGCACCTGTGCCGTGGCAATCGCGGGGGCCGCTTCCACGCGGAGGGCAGCTACGAGTCCGTGTCGGAGCGTCTGTTCAACACCCTCGACATCAATTTCTTCTTCCTTGAGTACGACAGTCCGCGCGCAGGAGATTTCTCCCCGCTCAGGTTCGTTCCTGCGCACAAGCACATCGTGCTGGGGCTGGTCTCCACCAAGACCGGCGCAATGGAGACGATGGGTGATCTCGAGCGGCGGATCGCGGAAGCTGCGACGTATGTCGAACTTCCGCGTCTGGCGTTGTCGCCGCAGTGTGGCTTCGCAAGCATAGACACGGGCAATCCCTTGAGTCAGGAAGACCAGGAGGCGAAGTTGCGCCTGGTCGTGCAGACAGCCGAGAAAGTATGGGGTTCGGCCTAGGCGTTCGCCGAGACGTCGGCCCCGCGCGCAAGCTCAGGGGCATGACATGAGATCGGAAAAGCCGGGGGGCGGCACGGGCGACCTGCTATGGACCGGAGTGCCGGTGTTGCTCGTCGTTGCCGCCGTGGTCGCCGCGTTCTGGGCCGCTTTCGCCTTCATCAAGCCGCAGCCGCCGAATGCGATCGTGATCGCCACCGCCAGCGAGGGAAGTCCGTACTGGAAGGAGGCAGAACGCTACCGGCCGTTTCTCGAGAAGAACGGCGTCAAGCTCGAGCAGCGCGTGACCACGGGGTCGTTCGAGAACCTGCAACTTCTCAAGGATCCGGCCGCCGGCGTTCAGGTCGGCATCCTGCAGGGCGGCATCAGCAATGCGAGCGAGGCTCCGGGCCTCAGGTCGCTCGGCCGCATCGGCTATGAGCCGGTATGGATTTTCCATCGCGGCCCCGCCGTCGACCGGCTGGCCGGTCTGAGAGGCAAGCGCATTCTGATCGGACCGGCGGGCGGCGGCACTCATTTCCTGGCCAGGCGTCTGCTTGCAGCGAGCGGCGTCGATGAGAAGAATTCAACGCTGATTGCGATGGAGCTGCCGGACTACGTGGCGGCGTTCAGAGAAGGGCAGGCCGATGCCGGCATTCTCGTGCTCGGACCGGATGCGGGGACCATCAAACGGCTTCTGGAGATCCCCGGCATCCGGTTGCTGGACCTGGCGCAGGCGGAAGCCTATGCGCAGCGCTTCCCCTATCTTCAGGCGCTGGAGCTGAAGCAGGGCGTGCTCGATCTCGCCAGAAACGTGCCCGACCGTGACACCAGCATGGTGGCAACGATGGCCGCGCTCGTGGTCCGCGAGGACATGCATCCGGCATTGTCCAACCTGCTGACGCAGGCTTTGATCGCAGCGCACGAGAGTCCGGTTGTCGGTCCCAACGGCGAGGCACCCGTATTCGAGGCGGTTGGACAGTTCCCCAACTCCAACGACCCCGAGTTCCAGCTCTCCGAGGATGCGCGCCGCGTCTACAAGTCCGGTGCGCCGTTCCTGCAGCGGTTCGTACCGTTCGGCTGGGCGACGATGATCGACAGGCTGACCGTGCTGATTCTGCCGCTCATCGGCGTGCTGTTTCCGGCCATGAAGCTCGGCCCGATGCTCTACACATGGCGCACGCGGCGCCGGCTGCTGCATTGGTACAGACAGCTCAAGCAGGTCGAGCGCGGCGTCTACGCCAATCCGGACCCTGACGTGATCGTGCGCAAGCAGGATGAGATCGACGCCATCGAGCGGGCCGTCAACGACATCCATATTCCGCTGATGTTCACGGATCAGCTCTATCACTTGCGCAACCACATCGACGTGGTGCGGCGGCGCCTGGCGGCTCTCGCCGGATAGCGGGAAAAAGACGGCGAAATCACCCTTTCGTCTGACCGCCGTTGGCTGGTGTGCTCGGGGCACGCCGCGGTGCCGAGATCGGGCGGATGCGCAGGGCGGTGATCTTGTTCCGGCTCTTCCGCAGGATCTCGAAGCGATAGCCATAGAACGTGAAGGCCTGGCCGGGCTCGGGTATGTTCTGCGCCTCATGGATCACGAGGCCTGCGACCGATGTCGCCTCGTCGTCAGGCAGCGACCAGTCCATGTGGCGGTTGAGATCGCGCACCGCGACGGCGCCGTCGACCAGCACGGAGCCGTCAGCCTGGGCCCGTATGGCGGCGTCGTGCACATCGTGCTCGTCGGTGATCTGCCCGACAATCTCTTCCAGGATGTCCTCCAGGGTGATGAGGCCCTGGACCTCGCCATACTCGTCGACCACAAGGGCGAGCTGCGCTTTGCGCTTCAGAAATGCGTCGAGCTGGTCCTTCAGGCCGGTCTGGTCGGGCACGAACCACGGCGGGCTTATGAAGCTCATGATATCCAGCCGCCCGGCATCCCAGTCGACGGCGGCCAGTGCCGACAGCATGTCCTTCGTGTGAAGAATGCCGACGATGTTGTCGGGTTCGTCCTTCCAGACCGGCACGCGGGTATATTGCGACTTGACGACGTGGTTCACGATGCGATGCGGTGGATCGTCGGCGTTGACCGTCTCCATTTTGGTGCGGTGGACCATGATGTCGATGACGTGCAGTTCGCTGAGGTCGAGGATGCCGCCCAGCATGTCCTTGTCCTCGCGTCCGACCGCGCCTTCCTTGTGAGACAGCTCGATAGTGCCGCGCAGCTCTTCCTGCCGGGCAAGAATATTGGCGCTGTCGTCGGCCCGGGAGGGCGTCAGCTTGAGCAGCAGGGAAACGATGAATGCCAGCGCCGCGGTGAAGGGCGACAACAGTCCGATGATCCAGTGCATCGGCCGCGCCAGAAACAGCGCCGAGCGATCGGCATCGGCCAAGGCGTAGGTCTTGGGCAGCACCTCGGAGAAAATGACGATCAGAAGCGTCATCACGATCGTCGCGTAGGCCACGCCGAACTCGCCGAAGATGCCGATGAGGAGGCTCGTGGTGAGCGAGGACGCGAGGATGTTGACGAGGTTGTTGCCGAGCAGGACGGTGCCGATCATCTTGTCCGGTCTTGCGAGTATCTGATTGACTAGGCCGGCGTCGGCGCGGCCCTCCTGCTCGAGGGCGTGCATGCGTGCCTTTGAGGCCGCAGTCAGTGCGGTTTCCGAGCCGCTGAAGAACGCCGATAGCGCCAGAAGGATGAATACGGCGGCGATATAGATAACGATTTCAATGGTCATTGGTCGCGTGGTGCAGACTTATGCTGCGGCGGGCAAGGCCACTCCGTGTGGCCGGCCTTATGCCGGGCAGGAGGTTGAGCTGCTGTTTCAATAACATAATTCGCGAATGCAACAGATGGAGAGGCCGTGCCGCGATGAGAGAAGATTCCAGCTCAGTCATGGCCGTGCCGGGGCGACGTGACAACGTCGGCCCGGAGGACGGCGGCCATCCACGCGGCTCGTCGCGGGCACTGCGTGAGCGGAGGCTTGCCGTAGGCGGCCACCTTCGTGGCCGTGACGGCCCATCAATGCGGCAATGTGGGCGGCAACCGGCTGCGGGTAAAAGGAGCCGAGCGGGCTTTTTTTCGCGTTCGCGGCATGCTATCGGCACAGCGAAATCGCCCGTGGTGCCTTTGAAGGCACCCCCGGTTTCACGATAAGGAGCTTCAGCCATGGCGCCAGGCATGCCGCACGATCTGGAACGGGTCGGGCTGACGTTCGACGACGTTCTGCTTGTTCCGCAGGACTCCGAGGTCATGCCCGGCCAGGTCGATGTCTCGACCAGGATCACCAAAACGGTAAAGCTCAATATTCCCATCATATCATCGGCGATGGACACGGTGACCGAGGCCCGCCTCGCGATCGCCATGGCCCTCGCCGGCGGGATCGGCGTCATTCACCGCAACCTGAAGCCGGCCGAGCAGGCAGCTCAGGTGGAGCAGGTCAAGAAGTTCGTCTCCGGGATGGTGATCGACCCTGTCACGATCGAGCCGGACAAATCGCTCGCCGACGCCCTCACTCTGATGCACCGGCACCGCATCTCCGGCATTCCGGTGGTCGAGCCGAAGAGCCGGCTGCTGGTCGGTATCCTCACCAACCGCGATGTGCGATTCGCTACCAATCCCGACACGCCCGTCGCCGAGCTGATGACGAAGAACAACCTCGTCACGGTCGAAGAGGGGGTCGAGCAGGCGGAAGCCAAGCGGCTTCTCCACCAGCATCGGATCGAGAAATTGCTGGTGGTCGATCGCAAATACCGCTGCGTTGGGCTGATAACCGTCAAGGACATCGAAAAGGCGGAACAGAACCCCAACGCGGTCACCGACGAGCAAGGGCGGCTGCGCGTTGCCGCTGCGACCAGCGTCGGCGAGGATGGCATGGAGCGCGGCGAACGGTTGATCGCGGCCAGTTGCGATATCGTTGTGGTCGATACTGCTCACGGGCACTCCAAGCGTGTCCTGGAAGCGGTGACACGGATCAAGAAACTGTCGAACACGGTGCAGGTCGTCGCGGGAAATGTGGCCACCGGGGAAGGCACCCGGGCGCTGATCGACGCGGGAGCCGATGCGATCAAGATCGGCATCGGTCCTGGCTCGATCTGCACGACGCGGATCGTGGCGGGGGTCGGCGTCCCCCAGCTCACGGCGATCATGGATTGCGTGAAGGTGGCGCAGCGCGACGGCATCCCGCTGATTGCCGATGGCGGCGTACGGTTTTCCGGCGACGTCTCCAAGGCGATCGCCGCAGGCGCGGACTGCGTGATGGTCGGTTCGCTGCTGGCCGGCACGGACGAGAGCCCGGGCGAGACTTATCTCTACCAGGGACGCACGTACAAGGCATATCGCGGCATGGGCTCGGTCGGGGCCATGGCCCGCGGCTCGGCCGACCGGTACTTCCAGCAGGAAGTGAAGGACGAGCTGAAGCTCGTGCCCGAGGGCATCGAGGGCCAGGTGCCTTACAAGGGACCGGTCGGTGCCGTAATCCATCAGCTCGTCGGTGGTTTGAGAGCCGGCATGGGATACCTGGGCGCACGTTCAATCGCCGAGTTGCAGGCCCGCGCTAAATTCATCCGCGTTTCGCCGGCCGGCATCCGCGAGAGCCATCCGCATGGCGTGGCGATCACCCGCGAAAGTCCCAACTATCCTGGCAACACCTGAACGGGATTTTCTCCAATCGGTACGACTGGCTGCGGCGCGTTGCTTCAGCATCGGTGGCGGCCATCGGCGCGTAGCGAATTGACCGCAGCCGATGAATTGCTCTTCCGTGGGTTGCAGTCAATCGGCGGCACGATTGTTTCAGTTTTACTAAAATTCCCGGATCTGGAATTGCCGGATGCGAACACTTGGAGGCGTATACAGAGTTCCGAGCACGATACAAAAGGGAGCAGGATTCGATCCAATTTGACGGACGCGGTCCGGAATTCAGAAGATAGAGATTTTCCGACGATTTTTTAATTGTAGTTTACCAATTCGCCAGGGCTTCGGCCCGTGGCGCGATCCCGTAATATTCCCGAATCCCACTGGTTCATCAAATATCAATACCAGGATGAAATAGTTAGCATACCTTTGCGCGAATAGTGGAGGGATTGCAATCTGCCCGGACGGCAGACGCCGTTCCTCAAGGCCAACGTAATCGGCCGGATCCCGGCATGACGAGCAAAGGTAGCAGTGACTGTCGTGCCTGTGCTGACGGGCACATGGAGATGGTGCGTAATGGTTTTGTCCCCACGAAAGCGAGCGTTGCACCTGACGGCGAACTCGACGCGAATGGCCCTGCTGGGGCTAGGTGCCGCGCTCATCTGCATCATTTGGGCTGCCGTCTGGCTGCAGATCGACTCTCAGCGCCGCGCAATGCTGTCGATCGTGATGCAGGAGGCCTCCGACCTCGCCCTTGTGCTCGAGCAGAACACGGAACGCAGCGCGACGGAAATGGACCGCATGATCAAGTATCTGCGGACGATTCACACGCGCATGGGAGATACCGTAAGCTGGCCCAGCATCGTTCAGTCCGAATTCAATACCAGCAACCGCACGGCGCAGATCTCGGTGATCGACACCAACGGGATCATGATCACCAGCTCGAAAATGCTGTACCCCAAACACCCGGTCGATCTCAGCGACCGCGAGCATTTCAAGGTGCATGCACTTGCAAAGATCGATCGGCTGTTCATCAGCAAGCCGGTATTCGGGCGTGTTTCGAAGAAATGGTCGGTGCAGTTCACGCGCCCATTCTTCAACCGGGCTGGTGAGTTCGCCGGCGTCATCGTCGTTTCTCTCGACGCAGATTTCATGAGCAGGTCGTTCGGCGAGCTCAGCCTGGGGAGCAGTGGCGGCCTGGCGCTCGTCGGCAAGGACGGCATCGTGCGGTCCGGCGCAGGTATCTATCGTGATCTGCTCGGCAAGAGCATGCCAACGAAGCTGGATGGCCTGGACCGTAGTGACAAGGTGCTCGAGGACGTCACCATCAACTGGTCGGCCTCGCATGGGCCGGTCACCACGGTCGAGAGGGCATCTCCGCGGTTCCCGCTGAAGGCGGTCATTACGCGCTCCGATGCGCCGCAGTACAAGCAGTGGCTCAGCAATGCGATCAGCTATGTGATCGGCGGCCTCATCCTCAACGTCGTGGTCGTGATCGTCATCGCGGTGAGCATCATGAGGCATACGAAATTCGAGCGTGAGCTGCGGCTTCTTGCCCGCACGGATTCGCTCAGTGGTCTAATGAACCGCAGGGCCCTTCAGGAGCACCTCGCTGAGTTGTTCAGCGAGGCCGCAGAGAAGCGGCCGTTCTCGCTGTTCCTGATCGATCTCGACGGCTTCAAGTACGTCAACGATCGCTTCGGTCATCCGGTTGGCGACGAGTTGCTGGTTGCCGTGAGCCGCAGGCTTCTCGATCTGGTGCCGGACAACAGCATCGTCGCGCGGATGGGCGGTGACGAGTTCGCGATCGTGACCATGAACACGGATTCTCAACAGACGTCGGAGTCACTTGCCGATCAGATCTGTGCCGCGCTCCGCAAGCCTTTCGCGACAAGCGGCCTGAAGCACGAGATCGGCGGCAGCCTTGGGCTCATCGCCGAGGCCTCCGCATTTCACGATCCTGCCGAGCTGATGCGCTGCGCCGACCTTGCGCTCTATGCGGCAAAGACGGCGGGCCGCGACTGCTGGCGCGTGTTCAACGAACGCATGAACGACGAGGTGAACGAGCGCACCGAGATCGAGGCAGGCCTGCGTGCCGTCCTGCAACAGGAACAGCTCGAGGTTTTCTACCAGCCGATCGTATCGGCTTCCACCGAGAAGACCTCCGGTTACGAGGCTCTCGTCCGCTGGCGTCACCCCGAAAAAGGACTGGTCCCGCCAAGCATCTTCATTCCCGTCGCCGAGCAGACCGGCTTCATCGTGAATATCGGCGCCTGGGTGTTGCGTCGGGCGTGCGCCGACTTCGTCGCCCTGCCCGGCAAGCCGAAAGTGTCGGTCAACGTATCGGCCGTCGAATTCCGCGATTCGAACGTCGCCGAGACGATCCGGAACGAGCTTCAGCGCAGCGGACTTGAGCCGTCCCGCTTGAGAATCGAGATCACGGAGTCCCTGCTCATGGCAAGGGGCACCGATACCCTCGATCAGCTCAGGGAAATCCGGGGCATGGGCGTCGAGATCGCGCTCGATGACTTCGGCACGGGCTACTCGTCGCTCAGCTATCTGCAGTCCTATCCGATCGACTGCATCAAGATCGATCAGTCGTTCGTGCGTGGCCTGAGCAACAACAAGGTGACGCCGGCCATCATCCAGGCCATCACGTCGATGGCCGTCGGCATGGGGATCTCGACCGTTGCAGAGGGTATCGAGACCGAGGCGGAAGCTGCGCTGATCATCAAGCTCGGATGCACGGAGCTGCAAGGCTACTATTTCGGCAGGCCGCAACCTCTGTCGGAGATGCCGGCGTTGCAGGCGCGTAAAGCCATCGCAACCGCCGCCTGATCAAAGAAAGCGCCGGGGCTATATTTTCGGCGCTCTTTGGATCCGTCTGCCGCTCTTGACCGATATTTCTCATGACCTGAGCAGCAGGCCCAGTCCGATCAGGGCGAGACCGACGAGCAGAATTCTGCGGACCAGCAGATCGGGAAGGAGTTCCCGCAGCTTCGATCCGACCGCTGTTCCGGCAAAAGCCGGCAGCACGCCGAGTGCGGACAGCGTGAAAAGCCACATGTTCGCTGTGCCACTGGCGAGGAGGCCGGCTCCCAGAAAGAACGATGCAAGGATCACGGCGAGGTTGATCGCCTGCACCATGCGCGTGGAGTCCAGGCTCAGCCCCATGATATAGGGAACGAGCGGCATCACCTGCGAGCCGGTCATGCCGGTCACGAGTCCGTTGAGGAAGCCGGCAGGGACCTGCAGCGGCGATTGCCATGCCTGCGGGATCTGGACTTTCGGCCAGCACAGGGCGAATACGGAATATAGAACGATCACGCAGCCGAGCGCCGAAAGCGCCAGTTTCTGGTCGATCGAGACAAGCAGCCACAATCCGAGCGCGATGCCGGGAAGCATGGCGAGATAGAGCGGCCACAGGCCGCGCACGGTTTCCCGCAGATGGCCGGCCGTCAGCGCGATGAAGAAATTGGTCGCCATCGCAGGAACGACGACGATCGCCATCGCCGGCTTCAGGCCGACGAGCGATGCCAGGAACGGCAGCGCGCAGGATGCGTAGCCAAGCCCGGTGGCCCCTTTGATGACACCAGCAGCGAAAAGCGCCATGGTCGCCAGCATGATCGCCGTAGTGTCCATGTTTTTCTTCCGAGGATTTCGTTTTTTTTTCAACTTGAACGGAAGCAATCGCGCGACAAGCGCAGGCCGTGCCGACTTGGCCGCCTGCGCCTGCGCCGAAGATCAGTGCTTTCAGGCTGCCCTACAGTCCAATTGCGAACTCGCGTCCAAGTCCGGCATGAACCAGGGTTTGACCGAAAAGCCTTTCTTCAGCGAGTACATGTAGAAAATCGGCATATTGTCCGGAAACAGCGTTCTGTATTCGCTGCCGTTGAAGGTGGCGAAAATCGAGCCGGGAAACGATTTTGCCATGACCTGTTTCTCGATCATATTCATGCCGAAATAAGTGAGTGCTCCTTCCTCCGAAGAGCCTTCGCCTCTGAACCATTTGGCGGCACAAGCCTCCAGCCGCTTCAGCGTTTCCGGGTCCGGGGGGCTCCAGCCGGTGTGCGTGGCCTCGACCGCTTCAACGAGAGTCGCCAGCCTGTGAAAGCGAAACAGGGAAGGATCCGCGGCGTCGGCGACGTCGCTGAAATAGCTGTCGATCACATCCTCCGAATGGCCGTTCAGCCGAGCGTGGGTATCGGTGAACACAAGGTTCATGACTGCACCGTTCTCGTAGTTCTGCTCGATACGGTTGGCCATGCCGGTAAGATATGACAGGCAGGCGAGATCCGGACTGCCCAGCGTGGACCGCGGTCCTTTGCCCCAATAGAGAGCAAATGATATCGGGTCTTCGCGAGTAATTGCTGTCTCGACGACCTGAACAAGCAATTCTGAGTCCGAGGGTTGCTCCCTTTTGAACGCCCACGTGTTGAAGGCGCTGGTGGTCTGTAGTGCTAATTGTCTGGGGGTTTTCTGCGGGGCAATCTTTCGGCTCGATGTTTTTGATTTCGAACCGATACTCATATTACTCGACATACACTACTCCTTGAGAGAGGCCGCATCGTAACCGTCAAACGCTGACGCCAACGTCACGGTTAACTGGTAATCAAGATTGGTTAACACTCCGTTAATGCGGAAACATGACGTTTACAATTATTAATTCTGTTGTGCACACCACCTTTGCCGTTTTCGAAAAGCCGGAAATCAGAAAATGTAATCTACGAAGAAATACACAGGTCGCAGGCCCACGTGTCGGTATCGACCGCGTTGACGGCATTGTCGGCAATTGCCGCAATGGACCTGTCGTTCAAGTCGAAGGAGACAGCTCCGACGGGAGAAAAGTCGCCGTTCAGCGACGCGATCCGGGCGTGGAACCTCCGGAGCTCGTCCTGGGCGGACTGCACTGAGACGGCCGCGAAGCGAACCGTCTCGCCCGGACGTCTGTTGACCAGGCAACGGATGTCTGCGGAAATGAGCCCGGCGATCTTCGGGTAACCTCCGATTGTCTGATGATCGGCAAGCATCACGATGAGCTGGCCGCCGTTGGTGACTTGAACGGCGCCTTCGAATACTCCGTCAGAAACAAAATTGAGGCGTCGGCGTGGCGTCATTGCCGGGCCGGAAAGCCGGTAGGCCATGCGATCGCAATCTGAAGTCACCGAGAATTCCGTGCCCAAGAGAGTCTCGATGGCCGGCTTGGAGAAAAAGTCGAGTTGCGGACCAAGCACAACGCGTAACGCTATGCCATTGGAAACGGCTAGAGGAGGTAATCGCACCTCGCGGCGCGGAGCACTTGCCTGACACACCGGCAGTC
>JBFWYV010000095.1:0-15884 GCA_050186055.1 Hyphomicrobiaceae bacterium
CGTTGTCATGCGCCCCGCTGGTGGGAAGAATGATATCGAGCAGATCCTTGCCTGCTGCCTGCAGGGCGTCGATCTTCTTCGAATAGGCCGAGCCCGGCGCATCGCTCCAGCCCATCGAGCCGGTCAAGTCGATCATCATCGACACTTCCAGCTTGCGGCCGGATGTCGACGACGACTGGGAGTTGCTCAGCGAACCGCCCGAGCTCGACACGACATGCATGTTGTCGCCCATCACGAGCTGGACGAACGGGGTGCTCATGGTTATCGATGCGCTGCCGGTCATCGTGCCGTTCGACTGGCTGAACGACATGACCGGCTGCTCCAGCGACGGCGACACGCCGCCGGTGACCTGGGACTGCTTCATTGCGTTGAGAAAGATGGCCTGGAAGGTATCCTCAGCGGTCGAAATCGCCGAGTCCCAGTCCTGGTTGCTCTTGTACTTGGTCAGGCCGGCGACAACCGCCGCGTCGAGTGCGTTCTGCATCTCGGAGCGCTTCGCGTAGGTACGCCCGATGTCGACCGCACCGCCTACCGCCGCGATGGCGACCAGCGACACGAGACCGAATATGATGGTGATATTGCCGCGACGATCCTTGATCACCTGACCAGGATTTATCCATGTCTTGGGCATAGAGCCTCTCCACGCAAGATGTGCAAACTGGAGAGCAAAATGCCCGGCGGCCCTTACAAGTGTTCTCAAAATTTCGGTGCAATTTTATGCGATCGCGATGAGAATACGTAGAAATGTCGACATGACTAAAAGGTGGTTGGAGTGCTGTTTCAAATTTTACTGATGAAATTTCGGGCCTGATAGCCAGTAAATCCGGGACATGCGCAGACGCGGACTATCTGAATTTACCGAAAATTGAATAATATTCGATGAATCGAGACGGCTCTCCGCGCCGTTGAGACGGGTTGCTGTGGCATGGGCGCCGCCCTTGCCGCATTCGTTGCACCACCTAAATAGTAACTCCGTCCAATCGCCCAGGAGGCATCCATGACACCCGAGGAGCGCCAGCTCATATCCGATCTGTTCGATCGCATGCGCCGGCAAGGTCCGGTCGAGAAGGACCGGGAGGCCGAGGCGTTGATCAGGGATATGGTCCGGCAGATGCCGGACGCGCCCTACATGATGGTGCAGACGGTCCTGGTTCAGGAGATGGCCTTGCAGAACGCGCAGGCCCGGGTCGAGGAACTCCAGGAGCGGGTTCAGGCTCTCGAGACGATTGATGCGCCGCCGCAAAGCCAGGGGAGCGGCAGCTTCCTCGGCGGTTTGCTCGGTGGCGGCTCGAGGTCTTCCGCAGGCGGCAGCGTGCCCTCCGTCGGCCGCTCATCACAGTCTTCGGGCTTTTCCGGCACGCGCCCGACCGCAGCGGGAAGCCCGTGGGGCGGAGTGTCGGCCGCAGCACCGCAATCAGCGCTGGACCGGCTGGCGGCTCAGCAGCAGCCCATGCAACAAGGCGGCTTCATGCGCAGCGCCTTGACGACGGCGGCAGGCGTCGCCGGCGGCATGCTGGCGGCGAATGCGATCTCCAGCATGTTCAAGGGCGATACCGCCCAAGCTGCGCAACCGGCGGCGTATCCGCCTGCGGCAGACCAGACTCCTGTCACCGGTCAGAACGATCAGGATACCGACTCTTCTCACGGCAATGATGACGGCGGTGACGACGAACTCGGATTTGACGACGGCGGCGACTGGGACCTCGAATAGAACATGGCCTACCGTGTGGGCGCTGAGCAAGCGGATGCCTGCCGTAGGCGGCCGCCTCCGCGGCCGTGACGGCTGAGGGGAGGTGAGGAACGAGCCCCACGAAAGTCCGTCATGGCCGCGCCGGGGCGACGTGGCAACGTCGGCCCGGAATACGGCGGCCATCCACGCGGCTCGCGGCTGGCATTGAACAAACGGAGACTTGCGGTAGGCGGCCACCGCCGCGGCCGTGACGGTGCGGGGGTCAGAGGATTGCCGTACGATAGTACATCATCGCCGTGATGATACCGTATCGGGAGGCGGGCGCTACATCCGGCCCGTGATCTTCAGCGTGAACGCGTAGTCGAGGGCGATCTCCTTCAATTGCTCGAAACGGCCCGACGCGCCGCCATGACCGGCTTCCATATTGGTCTTGAGCAGCAGCAGGTTGTCGTCCGTCTTGAGCTCTCTCAGGCGGGCAACCCATTTTGCCGGTTCCCAGTACGTAACCCGCGGGTCGCTCAATCCGGCGTAGGCGAAGATGTGCGGATAAGCTTTGGCCGCGACGTTGTCGTAAGGGCTGTAGCTTCGGATGATCTCGAAATCCTCTTTGCTCTCGATCGGATTCCCCCATTCGGGCCACTCCGGCGGCGTCAGCGGCAGGTCCTTGTCCAGCATGGTGTTGAGGACATCGACGAATGGGACGTCGGCGATGATGCCCAGGAACAACTCCGGAGCCATGTTCGTCACGACGCCCATCAGCATCCCGCCGGCCGACCCGCCGTTGGCGATGATGTTGCCGCGCCGCGTATAGCCCTCGCGGACGAGGAACGCGGCGGCATCGATGAAGTCCGTGAACGTATTGAGCTTGGTCTTGTGCTTGCCGCCCGTGTACCACCGGTAGCCTTTGTCCTTGCCGCCGCGAATGTGGGCGATGGCGTACACGAAGCCGCGATCGACCAGGGACAGGCGCGTGGTGGAGAAGCTCGCCGGGATCGTCACGCCGTAGCTGCCGTAGCCGTAAAGAAAGAGCGGCGCCGTGCCGTCGATGGCGGTGTCCTTCCGGTAGAGGAGCGTGACCGGGACCGTCTCGCCGTCGCGTGCAGGCGCCTGCAGGCGCCGCGTGATATAGTGCGCCGGGTCGTGCCCGCTCGGAATTTCCTGCGTTTTTCGCAGGATGCGCTCGCGGCTCTCCATGTCGTAGTCGTACACCTGAGCCGGTGTCGTCATCGACGAATAGGTGAACCGCGTCCGCGTCGTATCAAATTCGTATCCGGATGAAAGTCCGAGCGAATACGCCTCCTCCGGAAACGAGATCGCGTGTTCCCCGCCGTCCGCCCAGTGTCGGATGACGATGCGCGGCAGGCCATCCTCGCGCTCCAGCCGGACCAGGTGGCCGCGGTACGCCGTAGCGTCCAGGATCAGCCTTCCGGCCTTGTGCGGGATCAGGTCGATCCACGTCTCGGGCGCGCTGGAGCCGACGGGCGCCAGACTGATCTTGAAGTCCTCCGCACCCGCACCGTTGTGGACGATGACCAGACGGTCTCCGAGGTCCGGCAGGATGGCGTGCTCGACGCTGTACTCGTGTCCCGGGGCCCGTGGGGCGACCATGATCGGATCGGAGAGCGGAGCCTCGGCGTCGATAAGGCGAACCTCGCTGGTCTGGTGATCGTGTACGTCGATCACCACGAAGCGTCCCGACTGCGTTTGGCCGACGCTGACGTAGAAACCGCTGTCGGGCTCCACATAGACCTGGACGTCGTCGGAAACCGGTGTCCCCAACGCATGACGCCAGACCTCGATCGGTCGGTACTTGTCGTCGAGGCGCACGTAGAACAGCGTCCGGCTGTCGGCCGCCCACACGATATTGCCCCGCGTATTGGGGATTTGATCGTCCAGGTCACGGCCCGTCGCGAGATCGCGGACCTTGATCGTGAAGGCCTCCGAACCGGTGTCGTCAACGGAATATGCAAGGTAGCGATGGTCCCGGCTATGCGCGATGTCGCCAAGCTGCCAATAGGCCTTGCCGGCAGCCTCGACCGTTCCATCCAGCAGTACCGACTCCGCCCCACCCTCGCGTGGCTGCCGGCAGATGCGCGGATACTGGGCCCCTGTGACGTAGCTGGAATAATAGGCCCATGGTCCGTCCGGATTGGGCACCGAGCTGTCGTCCTCCTTGATGCGGGCCTTCATTTCCGCAAAGAGCTGCTCCTGCAGCGACTGGGTATCCGCCAGCATGGCGGCCGCGTAGGCGTTCTCCGCCTCCAGATGCGCGCGGATGGCCGGATCGAGCAGGTCCGGCTCCCGCATTGCCTCCTGCCAGTTGGGGGCCTTCAGCCAGGCGTACTCGTCATTCAGCACGATGCCGTGCCACGTCGTTGTCGCCGGATGCTTCGCTGCGCGCGGGGGCTTCATGGGAGGAGACTGCATGGTGGACACCGTTTCGCTGGGGGCTGCTCGATTTCGCCATATTCGGTGCCCACCTGGGGCGGTGGGGCTGGGCTATCCCCGATGACGAAAAGGCATACTTCATGATGAACGACAGCAGACTATACGTCCATGTGCTTCTCGACCGCTCCGGATCTATGGAAACATGCCGCGACAAGACAATCGATGCATTCAACGAGTTCGTGAACGGCCTCAAGGTGCAATCCAAGGCCGGAACCCGGCTTTCGCTTTCGACATTCGATTCCGAATCCACAGACCTGGTTTTTGACACACTGAAGATCGCCGCCGTGCCAAGGCTGACGCGGAGTTCATGCGAGCCGCGCGCCCTGACACCCCTGTTCGATGCGGTGGCGAGCACCGTCGCGCACATCGATAAGGTCAACCTGCTGCCGGACGAACGGGTCGTGTTCGCGATCCTGACCGACGGCCTGGAGAATGCCAGCGCGGAAATGACCGCCGAAGCTGTCAAGAAGCTGCTGGTCGATCGTCAGGAGCGGCGCAACTGGCTGGTCCAGTACCTCGGCGCCAATCAGAATGCCTGGGCGGCCGGTGCGCAGATCGGCGTCGCGGCCCACTTGGCCATGGACTTCGATACCGGGCATGTGGCGACCGCGATGGACTCGATGGCGCGCTCCGCCCATCGCTTCCGGGCGGCGTCTGTCGCTTCGGCGCGTGTCGCTGGAGCCTTTACCGACGACGAAAGGGCGCGGTCCCGGCCTGCGAAAAGGTGAGCCTGAGACCGGGAAGACAAACAATAATGGCGGGGGCCTTCTGGCTCCCGCCTCGCCTTGGCTTTGCCGTTACCGTCGGTCGCCATATGCCGGCTCAGCACCGGCTCAGCAAGTGGAGCCCTTCGGATCAGCGTGCCGCGGCGGAAAACTTGGGCGACCCGGCCCCTCGGGGCGCCATGACGCGCGCTCTCGTCTTGCGTTCGACAACCACGACACTCCGCGCCGCCCGGCCATGACCTCCGACCTCGACGGTTTTTCCGCGCGGCCGCGCCGCAATCAGCGCTTTTGCCGTGCCCTCGTCGGAAGCCTCCAGGCCGAGCAGCATCGCCGCGATTTCGACCTGCTGCTTGAGATCTGTCGACATGCCTTCGGCTGCCAGCATCGCCTCTTCCATCGTCGGAGGCTCGTTCTTGACCCGCAGGGGCGGGAGCTTGGCCGCTTTCTTCTTCATCATCTGCTAGTCCCTCTGAGACGCGCCCCCAAGCCGAATCGTCCGCTGGAAGCGACGCATTATGGACTGTCGCAACGCGTCGCGGCAGCCCGTTTGCTGCAATGCAATATTGCAAGCTTGCATAGCAGGCACCCTTGACACGGGCATGAACTGCCCGCACCAGGGTCAATTGTCCGGATCGAACTTCAGCGCCACGCCATTGATGCAGTAGCGCAATCCGGCGGGACCTGGCCCATCAGGAAACACATGACCGAGATGGGCATCGCATTTTACGCACCGTACTTCGGTCCTGTGCATGAAGAACGAACGGTCCTCATGCTCGCTGAGGGCCTCCTCGCTGACCGGGCGCGTATAACTGGGCCAGCCGCAAGCGGATTCGAACTTGTCGTCTGACTTGAATAGCGGCTCGCCGCAGCAGACGCATTTGAACATTCCGGCGCGTTTTTCCTTGTTCAACGGGCTCGTGAACGCCCGCTCGGTCCCATGCTCGCGCGTGACATGATAGGCTTCTGGCGACAGGTCCCTGCGCCATTCTTCGTCGGACTTGCGAACTTTCTCTACATGGGTTGCCTGTTGCGTGCGATCATCGGCCATGCGTGGGCTCCTCGAAGGAAAGATCAGGGCAGCCACGGCGCGACAAAGCTGCCGGATGTGACACCGGGAACCTCATCCTGCGCTGGTCGGCCCATATACCGACGTATATAGGCACTTCGGTCCGGCTAGACGAGAGTGAAGCCGAAAGTTCCAATCACGCTGCCGCAACTTGCGGCTTATTTGAGATCATTAGTAACAACCAAGTTTTCTTTAGTAGCGACCTTGACACCGCAGCTCGAATATTGTCCATGTTGGCCACAGCGTGCAGCTTTAAGCCAATATTTTGAAGCTGTTCGGGCTGATCTCTAGGGATGCAGAAGGCGTTGTGGTTGACGCAGGCAGTTCTGTCTGCGCGCCGAGGGGGCTCGTGCGCTTTCAGCGATCCGGCGCAAGCCGATCTGCAACTGCAACTGCAAGGGCAAGGAGATGGGGATGGACGAGAGTAGCAACAACGATCTGGTCAATCATACAGTAGAGATCGTCTCGTCCTACGTGAGCAACAACAGTCTTTCACCCAATGAAGTCGCCGCTTTGATCGTCGAAACACATCGGGCCCTGTCGAAGGTGACGAATGGGAGCGAGAGTTTCGAGCGTGAGGAACTGAAACCGGCCATTTCGGTGAAGAAGTCGGTCACCAACGACTATCTGATCTGCCTCGAAGACGGCAAGAAATTCAAATCCCTGAAGCGGCACTTGCGCACCCATTACAATCTCTCGCCCGAAGAATACCGGGAGAAGTGGGGACTGCCCCATGATTATCCGATGGTGGCGCCGAACTACGCTGCTGCGCGCTCCAATCTGGCCAAGAAGATGGGGCTGGGCACACGACGCGACGGCAAGTGAAGGCATTCACTGCACAGCATCGGCTCTATCCGATGGCGCACAGCATCAAGGCTCCCAGCCGGCGCAGTGCAAGCGGCGGATCCCGCCAGCTTGGCGTTCAGCCCGGTATGCTGCAATAAGCGCCCGATGCTGGTTGGCATCGTAGCTCCAGTGTCCCGCCAGCCCCCGCTGCCGTTCCGCTCTGAGTGCGTTTCTCATGTGTTTCAGAAGAGCGCGGCGCCCCTTTGGCGTGCGCCGGTCGATGACGACGCCCAAGGGCAAAAGTCGCACTGGCGGGAGACCTGGCGGCCGGTGCCCCTCCGGCTTATCCTTTACTTGGATGAAGTTGCGTCTGTTCGCCATCCGCCAGCCCTGAACTTGCCAGGGGCAGTATCTCGCAATGGTTTCCGGCGGGGATTTCTACCGACTGATGCCGCCAGCCTATGCCTGGACAGGCCGCAAAGTGCCGGTGCAAGCCCACCATGTGGTCCAGGACAGATATCGATTGTGCGGCCGAATTGAGCGAACCGGGAGTTATCCCCGCCGTTCACTCTTGCATTACAACACTCGAAGATACTGTTCGGCCGCAGGCTTATAGTTGCGATCGCGATACCTCGAACCACCGCTTCAGGAACGCGTAAGGCAAGATGCAGACCCAGCGCCGCAATTGGATCCGATCAACGGTATCCCCACTGCAGATGTCCCCGGTCCGCACGGCACGCCGCCGCCGTCGTCGCCCCCCGCAACATGCCGGGTCGTCAGACCAGCCGCGCGCCGAACAGCTTGATGACGGCACCCTGAGGCTACTGATCGAGGAGACGGTGGCCGGCGTATTTGAGGTGGACGCCGCACTGCTGCGTCAGCCGACGCGTGGTCAGGCGAATATTGCCCGTGCAAGACAAGTCGCAATGTATATCGCTCACGTCGCCTGCGGCCTGACCCTGACCGACGTCGGGCGACTGTTCGATCGCGACAGAACGACGGTGGCCTACGCCTGCGCCATTGTCGAACGCCTGCGCGAGGAGACGTGGTTTGACGATGCAGTCGAGCTGCTCGAGTTGGTCGTCCGCGTTCTGGTTGGTCCCGGCGGAGTCCGTGCCAGCCCCGACGAGTGACAGTTCCTGTCAGGCTGGCGGCGCGGCGCTTGCCACTTTCAAAACAGCAAGGAGAACGGCATGGAAGACCCAGCTTCCGGCACCGAAGAGATATTGCTTACCCGGTTGAGAGCCCTGTCCGCCCGAGGCAGCAGCCTGTGCCGGACCGTCGATGGAGCCGGATTTGTCCGGCGCAAGGGCAAAAGCAAACCGGTTTCGCGGATTACGCCCGCTCAATTTCTCGAGGCGATCGACAAGGGGTTGATCGCGCATGCAGGCGAAGGGCGCTACATCCTTTCGAAACAAGGCGCAAAGGCCATGCGTCTTGCATTGAGCAGACCGCAGGACGCACAGCGGAAGGTCCGGATACGGGCCGCACAGACGAGGCCCGTCGGCAGCCCTGGTTCCATCGTGGCCGAAAGTCCGCTTGCCTGGCTTCGACAGCGCCGGGACCGGAACGGCAAGCCCCTCATAGACCACGCCCAGTTCGAGGCAGGTGAACGGCTGAGGCGCGATTTCACCATTGCGCAGATGATGCCCCGCATTACCCAGAGCTGGAACCCCGCCTTTGCCGGCGCTCGCCGCAGCGGAGGCACGCCGATGGCGGGTCTGGAACTGGCGGACCGTGCCTTGGCGAGCCGTCAGCGGGTCGAAGCAGCCTTGAAGGCCGTCGGCCCCGAACTGTCCAGCGTGCTGATCGACGTATGCTGCTTCCTGAAAGGGCTGGAGGAGGCGGAGAATGCGGAAGGGTGGCCGCGCCGGTCGGGAAAGCTGGTCCTGCAACTCGCACTGACGCGGCTCGCCCGGCACTATGGTCTGGAAACCTCGGCCGAGACCGCGCAGCATGTTCGGGTCCGGCATTGGGCGACAGGCGATTACCGGCCGGCGATGGATGCCGATGAGGATCTATCGGCTTGAACAAGCTCGTCGTGCTGGGTGTGCAACCTGGAGCTGCCCGGCGGCGTCTTTGACACCAAAAGCCGCGCTTAACTGCCGGCGCTGGCGTCAGCCTCCAGCGCCTGCTTCGCGTCGGCTTCGATACGGCGGATCATCGACGCCAGGCCGTTGGAACGCTGCGGCGTCAGATGCTCTTTCAGTCCGAGGCTGTCGAACGCCTGTGCGGGGTTGCAGTTCAGGATCTCGCGTGCCGTCCGTCCTTCGATCAGCGAAAACAGGATCGCAATCAGGCCGCGAACGATATGGGCGTCGCTGTCGCCGGAGAACCGCATGCGCGGCGGGCCGTCCTGCGGGTCGGGCGCGAGCCTTGACACAAGCCAGACCTGGCTGGCGCAGCCGCGCACCTTCGTGGCATCCGTACGCAAAGCCTCGTCGAATGGAGGCAGCTCCCGCCCAAGCTCCATGACGTAGCGGTAGCGGTCCTCCCAATCTTCGAGCATCTCGAAGTTGCTGCGGATCTCCTCGAAAGACATCTGAACGGGACACTCCTTATCGGTGACCGCGCCGGCGGCAGCCAGCTTATAGCCTAAAGCAACGGACTTGAAATTCACCTCAGTTCGAGGTTGGGCGGGAAGTGAATTTCAAGTCCAAAGTTGCTTTGGAACACTATGACCTTAAAGCGTCGGACCTTAAATGCGACTTCGAGATCGACCCAGGCGTGGGTCGCATTTAAGGTCCGACGCTTTAGCCGCGCTTTGGCGTCGAACGGCGATAATACATCACCCGCAAGCCGGCGCCGGAAGCGCCCGGCTACTGAGGATCGGCCTGCCGGACCGCTTTCAGCTTGGGCAGGTTCTCGATATCGACCGGGATGTTGATGCCGGCCTTGGTGGCGTAGGCCAGAGTCTGGATGTGCAGGGGCACGTAGACGATGTCGCCCTGAACGATCTGCCAGATCCGCGCGATCGTCTGGTTTCGCGCGATGAAGTCCGTTTGCACCGCCAGGCTCTCGGTCAGCCGGTCGACATCCGGGTTCGAATAGCCTGTGGCATTGTAGGACCCGCCCCTGTCGTTGCGGGTATGGTAGAGCGATACGAACAGCTCCTCGCTGTCGAATGTAGGCACGCTGCGCCCGATCAGGAAGAAGTCGGTCAGCTCGGGCGTCTCGCGGATCAACGCATTATGTGCGCTTCGCGAGTGCATCCGGGTCTCGACCTTAATGCCGATCGCCTTTAGCTGCGATCCGATCTCAGCGCAGATGGCGCCGGCGCGGAGCCGATTGTCGATCGGGCAATCCAGCGTGATGGCGAAGCCGTCGGCAAACCCGGCCTCCGCCATCAGCCGTTTGGCCTTGGCGATGTCGTGCGGCGGTATCTGATCGAGCTGCCGCGTATAGCCGTTGATGCTGGGCGGTGCGATGATCCCGGTAGGGATCGACTGGCCAAGCGTCACGTTCTTCTGGATCGCCTGCCGGTTGATGGCCATGTTGACGGCCTGTCGCACACGCAGGTCCGAAAATGGCGCCGTCTGTGAACCAGTGGACGCGTTGACGATCTGACTGCCGAAATCGAGACCCAGAAAGACGGACCTGTTCTCCGGTCCGACATTGACATTGATCTTCTTGTCAGCTTGCAGCCGGGCGATCTCGTTGACCGGCACATCCTGCACGAAGTCGACTTCGCCTTCGGTCAGCATCCGGATCCGCTCGGTATCGTTGCGGATCGGCCGATAGATCAGCTCGGTGATGTCGGTTTCCGTCTGGCCCCGCTGCCAGTAGCTGCCGAACCTCTTCATGACCGTCCGCACACCTGGCTGCCGGCTCACGAGTTCGAACGGTCCGGTCCCGTTGGCGGCGCGTGCGATCGGTGACAGGTGAAGTTTGGCACGGTCGGGAACCGCCGCCGCGTGCATCTTCTCGGTCCACGATTTGCTCATGATCAGGAGATGCGTGAGGAACGCCGGCAGCAGCGGCGTCGGCCCGCGCGTCTTGATCCGGATGACGAGCGGTTCGACCTCCTCCACGGACTCGATGGGTGACAACAGATTGTGAAAGCCCGACCCCGGCTGCTGCGCCCGCGATAGCGAGAATATCACGTCCTCGGCGGTGAACGGCGAGCCGTCATGAAAGACGACGTTGGGGCGCAGGCGGAATTCCCAGACCAGCGGATTGGTTGTCAGCGTCCAGCTCTCTGCCAGCGCCGGCAAAGCCTTGCCGTGCGAATCGCGCTGCAGCAGGGGCTCATAGATTTGCTGGTTGAGCGCCAGCGCAACGGATTCGTTGAGAGCATGCGGGTCGAGCGTTTGGACATCCTCGGAGCGTGCCCACGTCAACGTTCGCGCCTCGGCATCCGCAACGCGAGCAAATGTGCAAAAGAACAGGGCAGCTGCGATCAGCCACAGCCTGTTGCGCATCGATGACCTCCTGAAGCGGCGGACCGGAGGACCCGCTTGACGGAAAGATAGAGCCGCACGACAGCAATGTCATCGTTAATCAGGCGATTTCAGCAATGTACTGCCGCAAATTGGTGTGAATAGTAGCAAAAAAACTCACAGGTCTCGATCACGCGCGGGTAATTCCCGCCGTGACGTCGCGCTTGACCTCGAAGATCTCCATGATGCGTGCGCCCCGATGCGGGCCGTCGCAGACGAAAGTCCAGCGCCCCTCGGTGAAGGTATCGCACATCTTCACACCCTTGATGAGGATCCAGTGGCCTTCTTTTCCCTTGTGGATGGCGAGGATGTAATAGGCCCACGCGTTGCGCGGTTTCTGCATCCATGTCCAGACGCTCGGCCTCTCCTTGCGCGGCAGGTGCATGTAGCTTGCCTTGGGCACCATCCGGTATCCGAAGCTTGCCAGCGCGCCTTCCACCTCGTCGGTGTAGGTGCCGCGGACGACCGGTTTCCAGTGCTCTGGAATCTCGCGGTACCGCCGGATCTCGTCCTCGACCTTGGAAATGCTCCAGCCGGTGATCGCCGCGATCACGTACGGGCCGCAGAACGCAATGCGCCCCGTATCATTGCGCACCTCCTGCAGGCTCGATGTCGTCCGCCGGCCGATCGGCTCCAAAGCGGTATCGCGTTCGCCCGGCATGCGGCGGCCTTTCCGTCTCACTCGCAAGAAAAACTGAGTAAACGAAAGATTACGGCCGCGGCGTTGACGAATCGTTAAGCTGCGTTCCGCCCGTAGCGGCGGGCAGTGCGCCGGTGACCTTGCCGATAAACGCGCGGATGTGGGGCCATGGGCCGTCCGCGAGCGTCATCGTGTGCCTCTGCCCGGGGATCGTGACATATTGCTTCGGCTCCGCGGCGGCGGCAAAGACTTGCCGGCTCATTGCGAGCGGCACCAGTGGATCCTGCTCCCCATGAATGATGAGGAGGGGAGCGTTGATCCGCCCGATATAGGACATCGTGTCGAACCTGTCCCACATCAGGTGGTGTACGGGCAGGTACCAGTATTCGCGCGCCGCCATGTCGGCGATCGACGTATAGGGACTGTCGAGAACGACGCCTGCCACAGGTCGCGCGGCAGCGAGCTGGACGGCGACGCCCGTGCCGAGGCTCTCGCCGTACAGTACGATGCGCCCGCTGGCGATGCCGCGCGCGGCCAGCCAGTCGTAAGCCAGTCTGGCAGTGGCGTTGATTGCCGCTTCGGACGGACTGCCGGTCGATCCCGCATAACCCGGGTACGACACGATGAGGATCCCGACCCCGTGCTCCTTGAACAGGCGGACCCGGTCGGCACGGCGCGCAAGGTTGCCCGCATTCCCCGGAAAGTACAGAACGACGGGGCCGTTGGAGCGCGGCGGTGTCCACCAGGCAACGATCCGGTTGGCGTCCGGCGTCTTCAGCGTCACCTCCTCGATGCCTTGCAGGCCGGCATCGGACGGGCTTACGCGATCGGGATTGATCCGGTAGAGCAACGTGCGCTGGTTGAAATAGAGGTATCCGGCGCCGAGCAGATAGATGCCGGCGATTGCTGCGAGCAGAACGGCAACACGGGTCCGCAGACGACCGCCGCGTCGTCTGGTCATGGTGCCCGGCCCGCAACTATGCGTCCTGTCGTCGTCAGCATCGTGACCTTTCGTATTCGATCGGCATGTGCCGTCAGCCGGCGGTCTTCAGCTTTGCGTCTTCTTCAGCCTTAAGCTCTTTCTTGGACAATTTGCCGATCAGGGTCTTGGGCAGTTCGTCGCGGAACTCGATCTCGGACGGCAGCTCGATCTTCGACAGTTTGGGCTCCAGGTGCGCCATGATATCGGCCGCCGTCGCCTGCGCTCCGGACTTCAGGCGGATGAAGGCCTTCGGCGCTTCGCCCCGGTATTCGTCCTTGATCCCGATCACGGTGACCTCGGCTACCGCCGGATGCTCGTAGATCGCCTCCTCGATGCGGCGCGGATAGACGTTGAAGCCCGAGCAGATGATCAGATCCTTGATTCTATCCTCGATGAACAGGAACCCTTCCTCGTCCATGCGTGCAACGTCGCCCGTCCGCAACCAGCCGTCGACGAACTGGGCCGCAGTCTCGGCAGGCCGCTGCCAATAGCCGAGCATGACCTGGGGACCTTTGACGCAGATCTCGCCCTTCTCGCCCGGCGGCACCTTCCTGCTCGGGTCATCGACGCTGCGCAGCGAAACGAACGTGGCCGGCAGCGGCAGGCCGATCGAGCCGGTCTTTGCCGGCCCGACGAGAGGATTGGACGTCACTACCGGCGACGCCTCGGTCAGTCCGTAGCCTTCGACGAGCTTGCAGCCGGTCAGCTGTTCGAACCGCTGCTTGATCTCGACCGGCAGCGGCGCGCCGCCGGACAGGCAGAACTTGAGCGACGACAGATCGTAGTCCTTGAGCTTGTCGTGATGAACGATGGCATTGAAAAGGGTCGGCACGCCGGGCATGCACGTCGGCCTGGACCGGCTTATCAGCTTCAACGCCGTCCGCAGCTCGAAACGCGGCATGATCAGGATCTCGGCGGCTTGGGCGAACGAGAAATTCAGCACGACCGTCATCGCGAACACGTGGAAGAACGGCAGCACGCCGAGCATGCTCTCTTTTCCGGGCTCGAGGTCGGGCGCCCAGCTCACCACCTGGAGCGTGTTCACGTAGAGGTTCGCGTGGGTGAGCATCGCGCCCTTGGGCGTGCCTGTGGTGCCGCCGGTGTACTGGAGCACGGCGACGTCCCGCGTGGGATCGATCTCGACCGGCGCTGGTTTGCCGCCTGTCAGCAGAGACGATTCGGCGATGACCTTGTCTGCAACAGGCGATCGGGACGGAGCCGCCAGCTCGCCGGACTTGAACATCCGGAACAGGACCGCCTTTGCCGCCGGCAGCAGGTTCGGGAACGACGCAACGACGGCGCGCTGCAGTGTCCCGTCGGCAATCAGCTTCTCGACCTTGTCGAAGAGGACTTTCAGGTCGAGCGTTATCATCAGCCGCGTATTGCTGTCCCGGATCTGATAGGCGAGTTCCTCGTGCGTATAGAGCGGGTTGAAGTTCACGACCGCCGCCCCGGTCTTGAGAATCGCAAAGTAGAACACGATGTAGGTCGGCGAGTTGGGCAGCATCAGGCCGACATGACTGCCCTTGCCGATGCCCATGCCCTGCAGACCGGCGGCGATCTGGTCGACCAGCCCTCCGACCTCCGCGAATGTGAGCTTCCGGCCCAGGAAGTTGCAGCAGGAGCTGTCGGGGTAGTCAGCGACGGCGCGGTCCAGGAGGACCCAGAGCGGCTGGGGCTCGAAGGATTGATGCCAGTCGACGCCCTCCGGATAAGCGCGTATCCAAGGAAACACCTTCGCCTCGACGCTCGCCGCCGCCCCTCGAGCATCCGACATGTCTGGACTCCTTGAAAGTTCCCGCTATGATCATGTTCTGTCCGGAACGAGGAGGCAGGCTGCTTCCGGTATCCGGCCGGCTCCGCCCTCTTCTTGCCGTAGGGCTCACTTCAGCATAGAACATCTTACCAGCGGATTGTCCCAGGTTAACTTCAAGCCGTTTGCACCACGTTCCCCTGTAATCGGATGTTGTATGCGTCAAGAAATGCGGGGCGATGCTGGTCGCTGGACTTGCTTGCTGTTTACGGTTATGTGACGCGCAAGCTTGTACTGAACGGGTGCTTGCCATATTCACCGGGTCGCGCATGTCCCAGGTGCGCAGGCACACAAGCAATCGAATGATCAAGCCCATCGATCTTAGGTCTAATCGGGGCGGGAGAGCGTAATGGACGACGTCGCGAGCAAAATTATCGACATCCTCAAGAAGCACATGAAGGAGCCCCGCGACGACATCAACTTGTCGACGGAGCTTACAGACCTCAAGATCGAATCGCTCGATCTTGCGATGATCGTATTCGACATCGAGGACGCCTTTGGCATCGAGATTCCGTACAACGCCAATGAAGAAGCCGGCGACTTCAAGACGGTGGGATCTGTGGTCGAGAAGGTGAAGGTCCTTATTTCGGGCGCGGGGGCGGGGGCTGCTGCAGGCGCAAAAGCCTGAGTCTGTGCCGACCGACCATCCGCCAAGACCCCTTGTCCCAGCGTAGCGTCCGCAGTCGATCCCCTGGACGGATGGCAGACTTGGATGTGCGCGCCAGTGTTGCGCCTGACAGGTAAGATCAAGCAGGTAAGGTCAAATGACAGCGAATAGTGGCGCGCGACGGGTCGTCGTAACGGGGCTCGGCGTCGTCACGCCGATCGGTCTTGACGTGGCCGAGTTCTGGGCCGGCATCAAGGAAGGCCGCTGCGGCGTATCGGAGCTCACCGGGTTTCCGCTCGAAGACCTGAAGATCCTGATTGCCGCACAGATCAAGAATTTCGATCCCAAGGCGCGCCTGAAGCATTTCAAGCGCGACAAGATCATTCTGCACGCGGACCGGTATTCATGGTTCGCCGCCGCTGCCGCGGATGAGGCCATGCGCCAGTCCGGTCTCGAGATTCCGGTCAGCGATCCCTATCGCACCGCCTGTATCATCGGCTCGGGCGCCGGCGGTCTCGTGACCTACGAGAAGGCCTATCGCGATCTCTTCATCGAGAACAAGCGCGCCACCCATCCGCTGACGCTGCTGCGCATCATCGGTTCGTCTGCCTCCGCCCACGTCGGCATCGAGTTCGGCATCAAGGGACCGACGTTCGCCACCTGCTCGGCCTGCTCGACTGCCGCGCAC
>JBFWYV010000096.1:0-15871 GCA_050186055.1 Hyphomicrobiaceae bacterium
CGACCCCTGCGAAGACAGCCGGGTCCGTGAGGCCGACGGCAGCGGCGCCGGGAGAGGGGCGGGATACGGCGCCGTTTGCCAACGCCACGTCGAGCCCCCGGCGGTTGCCGCCGTGCGTCAGGTCATAGCTTCTTTGTCCGCTGTCCGGCACGAATGCATCGAGATAGACCATGCTGCTGACGCGGGGCAGCACCTTCTCGATTGCCCCGGATACGACCCAGCCGCCGTATGAATGCCCGACCAGGACGGCGTCCTCGACGTCTTCCCATTCGAAGAGATTTGCGACGTCGGCAATGTGGGTGTCGAGGTCGATCGAACGGCTCATAAGATGCGAGCGGTCGGCAAGGCCGGTCAGCGTCGGAGCGAAGACGCGGTGTCCAGCTGCGCGCAATCCGTCGGCGACGCCGCTCCAGCACCAGCCCCCGTGCCAGGCGCCATGCACGAGCACGAAAGTCCGTTTGCTGACGTTGCCGGTCATGGGACGACGCTCCAATGGTGTGAGACCGGCAGATGATAAGCCGTTTGAGGCAGGGCTGTCACCCGCGGAGGGCCGCCGGCGCCGGGCAGGTCCTTCGGTGCGGGAGGCCCGAGGGTGGGATCTATTCCACGCCGAGCTTCTGCTTCACCAGCGCCTGGACAGCCTGGGGATTGGCCTTGCCGCCGGTCGCCTTCATCACCTGTCCGACAAACCAGCCGGCGAGATTCGGCTTCGCCCGCGCCTGCTCGGCCTTGTCCGGATTGGCGGCAATCACCTCGTCCACGGCTTTCTCGATCGCGCCCGTATCGGTGACCTGCTTCATGCCCCGTTTTTCGACGATCCCGACGGGGTCGCCGCCTTCCGTCCAGACGATCTCGAACAGGTCCTTGGCGATCTTGCCGGAGATCTTGCCGGAGGAGATCAGATCGACGATCGAGCCGAGCTGGGCGGCGGAGACAGGCGAGTTCGCGATGTCCTGGCCTTCCTTGTTGAGGCGGCCGAACAGCTCGTTGATGACCCAGTTGGCGGCGGCCTTGCCGTCGCGGCCCGTTGCTACCGCCTCGAAGTAATCCGCGCTCTCGCGCTCGGCGACGAGGACATCTGCGTCGTAAGCAGACAGTCCGTATTGCTTGATGAAGCGCGCCCGCTTGGCGTCGGGCAGTTCCGGCAGCGCTTTCGCCAGTTCGTCGACATAGGCCTGGGTGAATTCCAGCGGCAGCAGGTCGGGATCGGGGAAATAGCGGTAGTCGTGCGCTTCTTCTTTCGACCGCATCGAGCGGGTCTCGCCCTTGGCGCTGTCGAACAGCCGCGTCTCCTGCTCGATCGTCCCGCCATCCTCGATGATGTCGACCTGACGCCGCGCCTCCGCCTCGATGGCCTGGCCGATGAAGCGGATCGAGTTGACGTTCTTGATCTCGCAGCGCGTGCCCAGCGGGTCGCCCGGCTTGCGGACGGAGACGTTGACGTCGGCCCGCAGGTTGCCCTTCTCCATGTCGCCGTCGCAGGTGCCCAGATAGCGCAGGATGGTCCTGAGCTTGGTCACGTAAGCCTGTGCCTGCCTGGCAGACCGCAGATCCGGCCTGGAGACGATCTCCATCAAGGCGACGCCCGAGCGGTTGAGGTCGACATAGGAGTAGTCGGGGTGCTGGTCGTGGATCGATTTCCCGGCATCCTGTTCCAGGTGCAGGCGCTCGATTCCGACTTTCAGGGGCTCGCCGTCGACCTCGATCCCGACCTCGCCCTCGCCGACGATCGGCTGCTTGTACTGGCTGATCTGGTAGCCCTGCGGCAGGTCCGGGTAGAAGTAGTTCTTGCGGTCGAACACGCTCTTCAGATTGATCTGCGCCTTGAGGCCGAGCCCGGTGCGGATGGCCTGGGCGATGCACTCCTGGTTGATGACGGGCAGCATGCCGGGCATGGCGGCATCGACCAGCGAGACATGGCTGTTGGGGGCGGCGCCGAAGGCCGTGGAGGCGCCCGAGAACAGCTTGGAGTTCGAGCTGACCTGGGCATGCACTTCCATGCCGATCACGATCTCCCAGTCGCCGGTCGCACCCTTGATGAGCCTGCCCGGTTTGGATGCCGGCTCGGGGGCCGTCGTTGCGGTGTCCTGCATGGTATTCTCCTGCGCCGGCCGTCAGGCCATCACTCTCGTTATACGAGGCGGCGCTGGCCCGCAACGCGTCCGACGCTTTAGATGAGCTCGCCGCTGTCCGTGGTCGCCACGAAGTCGGGATCGTCCTGGTGGCGCCGTTCGAAGACCAGGAAATCGTAATAGCCGCAGCGCGCCTCGCCCGGAAACGAGCGGCAGGTGGAGGGGCGCGCCTTGTAGATCCCGCAGCGGCGGTTCTTGGTGTCGAAAAAGCGGCAGATGCGGCCGAAATGGCGGTCGGGCTTGCGGCGCAGCACGCAGTCGTAGCCGTGCGCCTTGTGCGTGTACTTCTTGCGCGCCTCGTCCTCGGATATGCCCAGATGCTTGGCAATCCGCGTAATGTCGCGCGGCTTCACCTCGATCACGGGATAGGAGCAGCAATAGCCCGGGCATTTGAGGCAATCGTATTTCACCATGTTACGTTTCACTGCTGGCCTGCTCCGATCAAGTGGCCGACCGGCCCGGCGGGTTTTGCCTGTCGTTCTGAGATTGCCGGTTAGGCGGTTTGAGGCCAATACGCTGCGATGGTTTCCAGTGTGATGATCGAGAAATTCGCCATATCAAGCAGCGAGGTCGCGAGCGAATTTCTCGATCTGAAGCACACTGGCAAGTCTATGATTCTAGTGTCTCTTTTGAGTCTGAAGTTCGCTCGGGACGCTAACCTCACGGTATGGCGACCTGCAGAATCGGGACACTAGCCGAGGCGGCTGCGTTCCCGCAATAGACGGCGGAATTCCCACCGGTCGGAGCCCGCCAACGTTCAATCGCCATAGTTTCTCCTATATGGTCTGGCGCGTTTTGCAGGGTGTGTGATCAAGGGGGCGTACGTTCGATGGCGGAAGGCGTGCTGGTCGAGCCGGAGGGCGAGACGCCAGTCAATCCCTATAGTCTCCTGGAAGCGGTTAACAGTTCCAGTGAGACTGCGCATACGGCCTGGCTGATATTCCTGGCGATCATGGCCTACCTGACGATCGCCGTGGCCGGCGTGTCGCACAAGGACCTGCTGCTGGAAACGCCGGTCACGCTGCCGATCATGCAGGTGTCGGTCCAGCAGACGCAGTTCTTCCTGTTCGCGCCCGTGATCCTGATGCTGTTCCATCTGGGAGTGGTGTCGCAACTGGTGCTGCTCGCGCGCAAGACGCTGGAGTTCGACCATGCCGTCCGGGCGCTTGAAGTGACTGACCGGCGCACCCACCCGCTCCGGCTTGAGCTGCATAACTTCTTCTTCGTGCAGGCAGTGGCCGGACCTCATCGCAGTGCGGTGATGGGTGCGTTCCTGCACGGCATGACATGGCTGACGCTGGTCGTGCTGCCGGTCGTGCTGCTGCTGTTCATTCAGATCAGCTTCCTGCCCTATCACGACGTCACGATCACGTGGGCGCATCGCATCTGCCTCGTGCTCGACATTGCCATGCTGGTGTTGATCGGCGTCTTTCTGATGCGGGTCGAGACCTCGTTCTTCAAGGCGTTCTGGCGGACGTCGATCACCAAGCCGGTTTCGTTCCTGGTCACCACCGCGGTGCTGGCGGCGATCGCGTTCTTCTCGTTTTTCGTCGCGACGGTTCCCGGCGAGATGCTGGACCGTGCGACGCAGACGCTGCTCCGGCCGCAGGCGGCGTCGGCGCATGGCACCAGCCGGCACGCCGAGTTCGGATTTTCGCTGCCGTTCCTGCCGATCCAGGCTGACGGCTCCCTGTTCGGCCGCTTTCATCGCAATCTCGTGGTGACCGATACGGATCTCGTGAAAGACCAGCCCGCAGGTATAGAAGACGCCTCGATCAGCCTGCGGGATCGGGACCTGCGGTATGCCCGCCTGGATCGATCGGACCTGCACAAGGCCGACCTGACCGGCGTCAATCTGGAGGGCGCGACCCTGGTCGGCGCCAATCTCGAGGGCGCGCGGCTGGCGTGCACCGACATCAACGAACTGCTGCTGTCCGAGAGCAGGGGCAAGGCGAATTGCGTTAACGCGAAGGCTGCCGTCTTTACACGCGCGAAGATGATCGGGGCGCAGATGTCGGGCATCGACCTGACGGATGCCCGGCTCGACGAGGCCGACCTCACCGGAGCCAACCTGTCCTACACGCTGGCGACGGGGGCGAATTTCTCGAGTGCGCAAATGGAGAAGGCCGATCTGACCGGCGGCGTGCACCTGGAAGGGGCGAACATGCTGCTTGCCGGGCTGCGTGGAGCCGATCTGTTCGGCGCCCGGCTGCAAGGGGCGGATCTGTCCACCGCAAGTCTGGTCGGCGCAGTGCTGGTCCATGCGCGGCTCGAGGGCGCCAATCTGAGCGATGCGGATCTGGAAGGTGCCGACCTGCGGAATGCCAACCTGCTGAAGGTGCAGATGTCGGGTGCGAATATCCGCGCGGCCGATCTGCGTGGCGCATTGATCTGGGAGACGTCGCCTCCTGCACGCGAATCGATTGCGCTTGCCGATCTGAGCGAACTCAAGGTGCGCCCTGCCAGCGGTGAGGAACTCAGCCAGGTCAAGGATGCGGTAGGCCAGATCGGCGGCGGTGAGGTGAAGGCCCGGGTGATGGCGGTCATGGCGCCGGTGCTGGGTTCAAGCCCGAATCAGTCGTGGGGCAACAGTCCCGACCGGCAGACATGGGCGGCATACGTCGCAACGACGCAGGCGGCGCCCCAGGTGGACTACGGCGCGGCGCTGACCGATTATCTCGCCGGCGTGATGTGCAAGGCGCGCTATGCCAACGGCTCGGTGGCGACGGGTATTGCCCGCCGCGCGCAAGGCATCGGGTTCCGCGGCAACCTGCAGGCGATCTACGATCAGTTGCGCGCCGGCTCGTGCTCCGCCGGCAAGGCTGTGCCGGACAAGGTGATGCAGCGGCTGTCGGCTGCCATCGATATGGCCAAAGGCAACTGAGGCACGGTGCGCGCCGGATCAGCCGGCAAGGTCCCGGCCACGGTCGCGGGCAGCGAGGATCGCCTTGGTGAGCAGCGGCTGCAGGCCGTCGCCGGCCATCAGCACGGAGAGTGCTGCGGCTGTCGTTCCGCCGGGCGAGGTCACGTTGGTGCGGAGCTGGGCTGGATCTTCGCCTGAGAGCCGCATCAGCTCGCCCGCCCCCGATACCGTGGCGCGGGCGAGGCGGGCCGCCAGTTGCGGGTCGAGCCCGGCCGCGACTCCGGCGGCCGTCATGCATTCGGCAAGCAGGAAGACGTAGGCCGGCCCGGAGCCCGACACCGCCGTCACCGCATCGATCAAGGCCTCGTCCTCCACCCAGCCGACGTCACCGACGGCGGCGAGCAGGGATTCGCAGGTTGCGCGCTGGGTTCCGCTCGTCAAGGCGTTGGCAACGCAGACGGTGATGCCTCTGCCGATCGCAGCCGGCGTATTCGGCATGGTCCGGATTACGGCGACACCCGCCGGCAGGTGCTTCTCGAAACTCGCGATGGTGCGCCCCGCGGCGATTGAAATGACCAGTGTGCCGGGACCAGCGATCTTGGCGACCTGGGGAAAGACCTGGTCCATCATCTGCGGCTTGATGGCGATGACGATGACCGCAGGTGGCGTATCGAGCGCGGGCACGGCGGCCTCGCGGCGGATGCCATGGGTGGCAAGGACGGTGGCGACCTCGGACGGCGGCGCGGGATCGACTGCGATCACGCTGTCAGGGGCAAGACCGCGCGCGAGCCAGCCTGAGAGCATGGCGCCGCCCATCTTGCCGGCGCCGACCAGCACCAGCCGGCCATCGAGCTGCAGTGTCATGCGGGACCCCTTTGCAGGGGCGGCTCAGGCCTGCCCCTCGGTCTGGAACATGGTGGAGACCAGCGCCTCGCGGCTCTCCTTGCCTGCCCATACCACGAACTGGAACGCCTGGTAGTAGCGTTCGCTGGCTTCAAGCGCGGTTTTGAGAAGGGCTTCGCACTGCCCGGTTGTCGCGACCGCATCGTTCAGCATCAGGCCGAGGCGGAACATGATCAGGCCTTCCTGGGTCCACAGGTCGAAATGGCCGAGCCAGAGCTGCTCGTTGATCTGGGCAATCAGGCGATAGATCTCGCCGAGGCGGTTGTCGGGCACCTTGAAGTCGAAGGCGCAGGCAAGATGCAGTGTCTCCAGGTCGTCGCGCCAGTTGAGGGAGATGTGATAGTCTGTCCAGGTGCCGGCGACGATCAGGGTCAGCTCGTCGTCGCTGGCGCGCTCGCAAGCCCAGTCATGGGTGTGAGCCAGGCGCTCGACCAGATCGATCGGGTTGGGAGTCCGCTGAGAACCTCCTTGAGCCGTTGCCATTCGCACTCCTCAGGATCCGGTTTCAACATCGGGTCTGCCGACCGCCTGTCTCCGTCAGTGGCCCCTTCATCGAGACGCAGCGTCGCCGCGACGTGGGCGGCACAGCAAATCACTTGCCGGAGCGGGGCGACGAAACCAGATGCCAACGCCTGCTGCAAGCCTCCGGCGTCCTTGTCCACCAGCAAAGTGTCGATGCCCGGGTGGCGGCGACGGATGCGGCGCGAGATGCGGTCATGTTGTGGACAACCGCAGCGATCGATGGGGATCTCTTCGCCCGCGGGTTGACGAGCAAGGCGAGGTCCGGGCCGGCCGTCTCGACGTCTGCAGATGCCGCGATCAATCAGTCTGCGGACGGTGTGCCGGCGAGGCGGCGTTCGAGGGCGGCGATGCGGGCCATGAGCTGCTCGTTCTCTTCACGCGCCTTCTGTGCCATCGCCTTTACCGCTTCGAACTCCTCGCGGCGGACGATGTCCATGTCGGCCAGGAACTTCTCGCCTTGGGCGCGCACGATCCCGTCGATCTCGCGACGGACTCCCTGGGCCGCGCCGGCAGCATCCGTCATCAGCCGGGCGAGGTCGTCGAGCAGTCGGTTCGAGGTCTGGGTCATGTTATGCTCCAATCGTGCGGCAGACCCGTTCGGTTGCCGCTGGCCCTTGTTATGGGATCGCGCGGCATCGTGATCAAGCCGCCGATTGCCGCCGCCGCCGCTGGGCGCTATGGGCTTCGGGCATGGAGTACGATGTCGCCGAGCGCCGAGATACGCCGTTGGCCCTGAAGCTCAAGCAGCGGATCGGGCGCCAGGGGCCTGTCTCGGTCGCCGACTACATCCGTGCCTGCCTCAGCGATCCCGAGCATGGCTATTACGTCCGGCATCCGGCAATCGGACGGGCCGGCGATTTCATTACCGCACCGGAGATCTCGCAGGTCTTCGGCGAGCTGGTCGGTTTGTGGTGCGCCGTCGTCTGGCAGCAGATGGGCTCACCGAGGCGGTTCAATCTCGTCGAGCTGGGGCCGGGACGCGGCACGCTGATTAGCGACGCCTTGCGCGCAGCGCGTATCGTGCCGGGGTTCCTTGATGCCGCCGATGTGCTGCTGGTGGAGAGCAATGCCGCACTCAAGCAAATGCAGCAGGATGCGCTTGCCGGATCAGGTGCACGTCTCGGATGGGGAGAAATGCGCAATCTCGCCCCGGCTCCGACAGTCCTGATTGCCAATGAATTCCTCGATGTGCTGCCAATCTCGCAGGTGATGCTGACCAAAGAAGGCTGGGTCGAGCGGGCGGTGGGGATCGATGGCGCAGGCCGGCTGCAATACGTCGCCGGCCGCCGGGTGGATGCGAAGGAACCGGAACGGCTTATCACCGCCGGGCCAGGAGAGATCTTCGAAACCCGGGAGCTGGACGGGATAATCGGTCGGCTTGGAGAGCTTTCCCTCCAGGCGTCCATGGCGGTCCTGTTCGTGGACTATGGACATGCCCGCTCGCTGGCGGGCGACAGCCTGCAGGCCGTACGCAATCACCGCTTCGAGCATCCGCTCGCCTCGCCGGGAGAGGCCGATCTGACCTCGCAGGTGGACTTCGAGGCGTTGCGCGAAGCGGCCGCAGCCGCAGGACTTTCGGCCGATGGTCCGGTGACGCAGAGCGAGTTCCTGGGCCGGCTCGGCATCATGGAGCGGGCCTCGCGGCTGATGGCGGCCAACCCGGAGGACGCCGGTCAGATCGAGGCTGGCGTGGCCCGGCTGATGTCGCCCGCCGGCATGGGCTCGCGGTTCAAGGCGGTCGGGCTCAGGCGCCGTCCGCTGGCAACGTTGCCGGGGCTGGAGACCGTCAGAACGGGTTGAAGCTCAGATTGGGCGTGAACTTCAGGTAGCCCACGTTCGCGCCGAACCGCAGTCCAAGTCCGGTCCGGATCGGCGCCAGCACCAGTTGTCCGCGTTTCAGGAACGTCATGCCGACGCCTCCGACGAGATAGGCCGACCCGTCGACGCCGAGGAAGCGCGCATAGATCTGATCGTGTTCCTTCAGATTGTAGACCAGGAACATGACCCGTGAGCCGGCGAGGCCGACATCGTAGCCGACGGAGGGGCCCTGCCAGTAGACTGTCCGCCCGCCGTCGCTCTTGGTCACGAGCTGGCCATGACCATAGCGCAACCCGGCCAGGAACGCCGCGCCGCCCTCCGTGCCGAGAATATAGCCGGTGGGTCGTCCATAGGTGGCGAACGCATAGTCGATGACGCTGGCGAGGCCTGCCGAGATGGACCCGAACAGGCCGCGCCCGGCTGCCAGGATTTCCTGCGGTGTGAACCCGAGATCACCAGGGTCGATGGGACGTGGCAGCGCGGCCATGACTTCCGGCCGGGGCTTGACCTCCTTTACCGTCGCAGTGTCCCAGCTTGTTGCATCAGGCGGCCTTGGGGCGGCGGGCGGCGGCTTGGACGGCCGTGCGATCTTCGGTGCCGGAGCGGGACGCGCCTGCTGCGATGTGGCGGCGGGAGGCTGCAATGCGCTTGTGAGGCGCGAGGAGACGTGGGCCGTGCGCGCCATTGTCACTTCGATCAACTGCGCCGCCGTGGTGCGTGCCTGGGCGAGACGGTCGCAGGTCGGAATTTTGCCGGACTGGCTGTCGTCGCCGAGCCGGCTCAGCTTGTCGAGAAGCTGGCCTGCCTGTTTATCGAACGCGCGCGTGCGGTCGTCGTCCAGGAACTCCCGGCTCTTGAGATCGATCTCGCTCTCCTTCCAGCCGCGCTTGGCCGCGAGCTGCTGCAGGCGCTCGCGAATTCGAGGCTGCGCCTCGTTATGGATCTCCCGCAGGCGTGAGCCCGTCTGATCGACGACACCATAGATCTGCTTGGGGATGCAGGCCTGCGCTGTTGCGGGCGCGGGAGCCATGACGACGGCGACGCCGCAGATGATCAGGCTGGCGACCCTGGATAGGCATCTGAGCATTGCCAAGTTCCGGCTGTTTTTTGCGGGTGTGGCCTATGACGAGTTTCCCGGTTCCACAGTCTCCAAAGCTAGATAGGCGGGATCGGCGATTTCAATTCCGTCCGTTCAATCCCATTCGGGCGCATGCGGCGGCCGGACTTTGCGCCCGTCCGGACGACTGAGCGCGCTGATCGCGGCCATTTCATGGGCATCGAGTGCGAAGTCATCGAGTCGGGCGTTCAGCTTCACGCGGGCCGGGCTCGATGACCGGGGTAACGGGATGACGCCTTGCTGAACATGCCAGCGCAGCACGACCTGGGCCGGGGTCACGGCTTTGGCCTTCGCAATATCCACCACGACCGGGTCCGTCAGCGGGCTGTCCGGGCCAGCCTGACGGAGCGGGCTGTACGACATGAAGGCCAAACCATGCTTGCGGCAGGCCAACAGCAGTTTCGATTGATCGAGATAGGGATGATACTCGCACTGGTTCACGGCCAGCGGCTCCTCGGATGCCGCGGCGGCTTCGTCGAGCAGGCGGGTGGTGAAATTCGCCACGCCGATATTGCGGGCAAGACCACTGCGTTTGGCGGCGTTGAATGCGGGAATTGTGTCGGCGAGCGGGATTTTCGGATTGGGCCAGTGAATCAAAAGCAGATCCACCTCGCTCAGGCCGAGCCGTTTCAGGCTCCCTTCCACTGAGGCCAGCACGTCTTTCGGCGCCAGATCCGTCCAGTAGACCTTGGTCGCGACGAACATGTCCCGCCGCGGCAGGCCGCTTGCGCGAAGACCCTCGCCGACGGCCTGCTCGTTGCCATAGCGGGCTGCGGTATCGATCAGACGTGCGCCCGCCTGCAGCGCGGCTGCGACGGCCTCCGTGCAGGTCCGGCCCTCCAGCCACGCCGTGCCGAGTCCGATGGCGGGAAGCTGAGCCCCGTTTGCATGTACGTCGGGCAAGGCCATTGGTGTATTTCCTCTGATCAGTTGGCCGATGGCGCCCTGTGGCTCTCCGGTCCGTTGCTTTCGGCATAGCTGCGCAGAATTGCCCTGATGCGAGAAGGCGGAGACAGCACCTCCCGCAGCAGGCCGCCGGTCCGCTGGTCGGTCGCGAACTCCGGAACGAAGCGCAGCGATTTCAGCGCGTCCTCCCGGAAATCCGCATCCTGCGCCAGGGTGCCGATCGCGGACCGCATCTCGTCAGCGGCTTCCCGTGGCGAGCCCGGAGCCAAGGCAATGATGCGCAGGAAGCGCGTGCCGACCTGGTTGATCAGTCGCCAGGCCGGGAACAGGTCCGAGTTCGGCAGCGCGCCCGTGCGGGCAAACATGAAATCGGTAAAGGTCAGGGCTGCTATGCCGTCGGCGCGGTCGGATCGCGTGAACGCTGTCCCGTCGTCGATCGGGTCGAACCACAGCGGTATGGCCCGGCCGGAGCCGACCCACGACCGTTCGATGCCGGCCGTATAGCTAGGTAGCATCTCGGCGAGCACGTGGACATTGCCGCGCTGGAAGGCGAGGCGGGCCTCGGTGGTGCCGGAAAAGCCGGGCAGATAGCTGTAGTCCGCACCGAGGAGATCGAGCTGCATGCGCAGTCGAATGTCCAGATCGTCATCCGCGGTCAGACCGCCGACCCGGAATTTCTTCTGGCGCAGCAGATCTGCCGGCCTCTTCAGGCCGATGCCGGTTTTCGTCGATGCGAATGCGACCGCCAGGCCTAGTCTGGAGGCCACGAACTCGAGGCTCGCGATCTTGGGGCTGAGTTTCGGGTCGCCGAGGGCAGCCTGCCCGGCGGTCCGGGTCAGATAGCCGAGCATCAGGCCGTCCGGGGGAGCCTCAGTCGCCAGCCAGTTGGCTCCCAGCCGACCGTTGTCTCCGTCCATCTGCCGCACGATCACGGCGGGGTTGCCGCGGATCACGCGCGGCAGGTGGCGCGCGAGCAGCCGCGCTTCGGAGAATGTGGGCCCGCCGAGCGCGAAGTTTGCGAGGATCGTGAGTTCCTTGCCTTGGTAGAAGTTACCTTGGGCATGCGCGCCTGGCGACAGCGTGGTGGCTCCGGCGACAGCCAGGAGCAGAACCCGGCACAGCAGGGATGACATTGCGGGCAACTCCACGCGACACGTCCGGCCGGACTTTGCCATCGAGGCCAGCCGGCAGCCAGGCGCATCGGCACGGCGGTCTCATGGGCAGTCGGCTCATAGCTCGTGCGATGACCATAGCAGGCGGCCCTTTGAGTCTGAAGTTGGCTCCGGACATCGATGACGAGATGCGGCGGACTTCAGAATCGGGCCACTAGCGCACAGTCGAGGCTACAAAGCAGTCGAAATTCTGGCGGCGAAGCTCGTTGCAGGCGGCGGTAGCAGCGGCGGCGTCGAATCCGCCAAAGCGTGCCCTGACGAGTTGGCGCCGGCCGACATTGACTGGCTCGGTCCGCTGCAGCCTGCCGGCGAGCATCGGCTCGGCCGCTTCCCGTGCCGTCGACAACGCATGGACAGCATCGGCCGCGGAAGAGAACGCGCCGATTTGAATCTCCAGGTCCCCTTGACGACGGTAGGCGCTGTGCTGTTGCGGCGAATATTCATGCTGCGGACCGACGACGGCGACCGTCACCGGTGTCGGGACATGGGGATCGAACCCGTGTTGCAGGTTCGCGGCTTGCTGCTGCAGCGTGGATGGCGGCCTGATCGCCGGAGGCGCGACTTGACGCGGCGGTGCGGAGGGATGGACGGCGGCTTGATAGGTGGGCCGCAGCGCGACTTGCGCCGCTTTCGTCCAGGCCGGTGATCCGGCCGGTGCCGGCACAGGCGGCCGGGCCGACGGCGGCCGTTGGGCCGGCCGTGCCGTCGCCACCAGAACGGGCCTGGGCTTGCGGGTCTTGATGGTGGAAGCCTTGAAGAGTGCGCGCGTGATCAGCAGCCGCATGGCATCGTCGCGGCGGGCGGCGGTCTTGCCGCCGAACACGACGCCGACAACGGCACGCCGCCCCCGCCGCACCGAAGCGGCCAGATTGAAGCCGGATGCGCGGGTGTAGCCCGTCTTCACGCCGTCCGTGCCGTGGAACTTGAACAGCAGGTTGTTGTGGTTGCGGAACCTGCGGCCCCCGAAGCTGGCGTAGCGCGTGGAAAACAGTCGATAATATTGCGGAAAGTCATCCTGCAGCCTGAGCACCAGGATCGCCATGTCGCGCGCCGTCGTGGTCTGCTCCGGATTGGGCAGACCGGACGCGTTGCGGAACGTCGTCCTGCTCATCCCGAACCGGCGCGCCTTTGCCGTCATCATGGCGGCAAATTTCTCTTCGCTGCCGGCAACGTGATCGGCAATTGCCGCTGCTACGTCATTTGCCGACTTGGTGATCAGCACCTTGACGGCATCCATCAGCGGGATCGCCTCGCCGGCATCGAGGCCAAGCTTGGAGGGAGGGGCGGCGGCTGCATCCGCTGTCATCCTGATCGGTGTCGTGGGTTTCAGGCTGCCGCGCGATAACCCCTCGAAAACGAGGTAAAGCGTCATCATCTTGGTGAGTGAGGCCGGATAGCGCAGTTCGTCGGCATCCTGCTCGTGCAGAATGGCGCCGGTATTGGCATCGATGACGATGGCGGCGTAGCGATCTGCGGCAGCGGCGGCATCGGTCTGAGATAGCGACAACGCGGAAAGCAGGATTGTTCCGGCAACCAGAGATTTTACGCGTTCGATGAACAACAGACCTGAACTCCTGGGCCGGCCGGCGCCGAGCCCGCCGGCAATCCTGGCCATCCGTGCTGTGCCGCCGCGCGAGCCCGCGCGCATGCATGCCGCCACAACCAGCCGCGAGGCCTGGCGGAAACGGCAGATGAGCATCGGTTGAGGGCGCATTCTGGGCGGCATTAGGGCATAGGGCGTCGTGGTGGTCCGAATGGCCGGCATGGTAGGGCGGTCGCGTTAGATCAGGGTAAACGCGGCCGCAGAAAGCCGAATGGCTCACGGGCATGCATTTGCTGCAATGCGGGAAATCCTTGCCACCCCTTGCTGCACTGCATATGTTTTGGATAGGCAACAATTGCCGTCCGGGCGCAGGGCCACCGCCACTTCGACGCAGCAGTGGGTACAGACAGTTCGATCAGGTCCTGTCCGCCGCCGTCACGATCTGAAATTTCCCAACGGTTCAAAGCGAAAGGCGACATTATGACGAAGCAACCCGACGATGCTGCCGCCGCTGCCCAAGCCGGCTTCGATAATACGATGAAGATCTGGGGGGACTGGAGCAAGGGCTGGCAGGCCATCACAGCGGAGATGACCGACTATACCAAGCGGTCTTTCGAGGACGGCACGCAGACTCTGGAGAAGCTGATGGCGGCGCGCACGGTGGAGCAGGCCATCGACATCCAGTCCAAATATGCGCGCCGTTGCTACGACGAGTATATGCAGCAGATGTCGCGGCTGGGGACGATGTATGTCGATCTCGCGAAGGGAGCATCGCGTCCCATGGAGCGCTTCATGAGTTCGCAACGCGGCCAGTGACAGACCTGTCAAACCGAGCAGACTGAGCCTTGCGGGTTGAAGCTGGCGGCCTGCACTCCCACTTAACCGGTCCGCGGCAGCAGCACGCCGGCGGGCGGCGGCTGGCGTCGTGTCAGGGGAGTGGTCATGATTCGCAGTTCCGGCTCACGAAGAATTGCTCCGGTCGGCGTGCTCCTGCGAAAGTATTGAAAAGCATCCGGAACCGGGTTGATTGCCCTTCCCTCCGGGGCAATTGCCGCGCGGGACAAGGATCATTATTCTAAACTACGCGCAACCCGTTTGGACCAGACGGGGGAGTGGCGGATACTGGAAGACGAGCGCTGGATGCGGTGGGTGACATGATCCGGATGATGGCGGGAAGGAACGGTCCCGGGAGGGAAGGCGATGAAGAGGGCAAGACCGGCATCGTCACCAAAACCCGCCCGAAGACCAAGAAGCCGAGTCTGTACAAGGTGCTGCTGCTGAACGACGACTACACCCCGATGGAATTCGTCGTGCATGTGCTCGAGCGCTATTTCAACAAGGGACGGGACGAGGCCACGCGGATCATGCTGCACGTCCACCACAAAGGAGTCGGAATTTGCGGTGTCTTTACCTACGAGGTGGCTGAGACCAAGGTGACGCAGGTCATGGACTTCGCGCGTCAGCATGGCCATCCTTTGCAATGCACCATCGAGAAAGAGTGAGGAACTTCCAACGTGCCGTCCTTCTCGCAAAGCCTAGAAGCTGCTCTCCACCGCGCGCTCGAGCTCGCTAATCAGCGTAGCCACGAGTACGCGACACTGGAGCATCTGTTGCTCGCTCTGGTCGACGATCGCGATGCGGCCAGTGTCATGCGTGCCTGCAATGTCGATATCGAGAAACTGAGGCGCCGCGTCACGGAGTTCGTCGACACGGAGCTCGGTGCGCTGGAGTCGAAGGGACCGGCAGAGGCGCAGCCGACGACGAGCTTCCAGCGTGTGATCCACCGGGCGGTCGTGCATGTGCAGTCGTCCGGCCGCGAGGAGGTGACGGGGGCCAACGTCCTGGTCGCGATGTTCGCCGAGCGCGAGAGCCATGCCGCGTTCTTCCTGCAGGAGCAGGACATGACGCGGTTCGACGCCGTCCAGTACATCAGCCACGGCATCGCCAAGCGGCCCGGCATGTCCGAGCCGCGTACGGTGCGCGGCGTCGATGAGGACGAGGCCAACGAGAAGGCGGACGGCGAGGGCGGCAAGAAGAGCGGCCAGGATGCGCTCAATGCCTATTGCGTCAATCTCAACAAGAAGGCACGTGACGGGCGGATCGATCCGCTGATCGGCCGTGAGGCCGAGGTCCTCAGAACCATCCAGATTCTTTGCCGGCGCCAGAAGAACAACCCGCTTCTGGTCGGTGATCCCGGCGTCGGCAAGACCGCGATCGCCGAGGGTCTGGCGCGCAAGATCATCAAGGGCGAAGTGCCCGAGGTTCTGAAAGGCTCTACCATCTTCTCGCTCGACATGGGTGCGCTGCTCGCCGGCACGCGGTATCGCGGCGATTTCGAGGAGCGTCTCAAGGCGGTGATGAAGGAGATCGAGAACTATCGCGGCGCGATCCTGTTCATCGACGAGATTCACACCGTCATCGGTGCCGGCGCCACGTCGGGCGGAGCGATGGATGCGTCCAATCTGCTGAAGCCGGCCTTGCAGTCGGGCACCGTGCGCTGCATCGGCTCGACGACGTACAAGGAGTACCGCCAGCACTTCGAGAAGGACCGCGCGCTGGTGCGCCGGTTCCAGAAGATCGACGTCAACGAGCCGACGATCGAGGATTCCATCGAGATCCTGAAGGGCCTGAAGCCCTATTTCGAGGAATACCACAAGATCAAGTACACCAATGACGCGATCAAGACTGCGGTCGAGCTGTCGGCAAAGTACATCAACGACCGCAAGCTGCCCGACAAGGCGATCGACGTGATCGACGAGACCGGCGCCAGCCAGATGCTGCTGCCGGAAGGCAAGCGCAAGAAGAAGATCACGGTGAAGGAGGTGGAGGCCACTGTCGCCACCATGGCGCGCATTCCGCCGAAGACCATCACCAAGTCGGATGCGGAGGTGCTGT
>JBFWYV010000097.1:0-15737 GCA_050186055.1 Hyphomicrobiaceae bacterium
ACCTGCTTGCCGTCGATATATTCGATGATCGCGCTGTCGCCGCTGGCATCGGAAAGCGACAGGTGCAAGGTGGCAAGCTTGTCTTCACCCGGCACGTTGGCGGTAACGATGATGAAAGGCTCCTTTGCCAGCGTATCGACAGCCTCCCGAACCGTCGCAAAATTATCAAGCACATATTGTGCCCAGGCTGCGATCGACAGACCTGGCGTCTTGCCGTCGTACTTCGGGTAGGAGGATTCGACGAGCCACAGCACATTGGCGACCAGACCGGCCTCGTTCATGCCGTCCGTGGTCGAGATGTCGTAGCCGGAGGCAATGACGCTGCCGTATTTCGACGTCCATTGGATCGAGTTCGGTCCCGCTTCTCCGGACCGCTTCATGCCGCGCGGAAACACCCAGAGGTTCGTTCCGACGTCGGTCTTCCAGTCCATGGAGCGCCCGGTGATCACCTGATCATTGGCGCCAAGGTAGACAAAGCGTGTGCAGGCTTCCGCCGCAAACGGAACGATCATGCTCGCGGACAAAAGGACCGCCGTAGCGGCTGCCGCGAATGAATGCCTTTCCAACATCGCGGCTTCCTTCCCATTCAACAATGCCGATCGGCCAGCCGAATGCCATCAAGGCAGCCATCCGGGGAGGGGTCGAGTCAACTTTCCGTATTGATTAATTTTTGCGTTCGCTCGGGATAAAGTCGTCTGCAAGCGAGAAGAGGGGCTAGGCGCGAGCCAATTCGCAAGAGGTACCATGCTGGACCGAATAGCCAACGGCAGAACCGACTTGGTGTTCGAGTACGTCGCTGCCGGCAACGCTCCATCCAGCCGGGACGGCAATGGTGTTTCGCTGATCCGGTGGTGCGCCTACTTCGGCGATGTCAGCGCGATACGCTTTCTCTTGGCGAGCGGCGAGCACCTCGCCTCTCTCGGCCACAACTTCGATCTCAACGGCGCGGCGTTCCATGGGCATTGGCAGCTTTGCCAGTACCTGATCGAGAGCGGAGCCGATGTGAACAGCGGCCTGCCTGATACAGGGGAGACGCCGCTGCATGCGGCACTTTCCAAGGCCAATCGGCTGAGCACCGAGGCCGTGGTATCGGTGCTCGTCGCAGCCGGCGCCGACCCCAATCGCGCAGCGGTTCACGGAGCGGAGACCAGCTGCTTCATGCGCGACTGCCGCACGCGCGGTGAAACACCGCTTCATCGCGCCGCGGCCTATGCCAGCGAGGCGGTGATCGATCTGCTGTTGGCTGCCGGGGCCACGAAGGACGCGCGCGACCAGAACGGCGACTCGCCGCTTGCCTGGGCAAGCTGGCATCTGCGCCCGACATCGATCCTGCGCAAGCTTTGCTTCGGTTCTTTCGCGATACATCCGCAGGCGAACTGGACAGGCGATCACGGTAGCGGTTGGACGGGAATGGACGCCCATCTGGTTGGCAAGCCGCACATCTGAGCCGGGGCAACGGTTGCACTCCCGGCCGCGCCGCTGAACTGCGAGATCCGCGCGATGCCAGCAGGTCTGCGTTGAACTAGCGCCGCGTGCGCGAAGAACGCAGTGCCTTGTCGCCATCCCAAGGGATCTCCTGCAGCAACGCAAACAGCCAAGCGATGCCTGCGTCCATGATGGCCGCCCTGGTGGCGACGGCGCGCACAGGATCACGCCGCTTGAGCACGGCAAGATCGACGGTCTCCAATCCGAATTGGTTCGCACAGTGCATGACCACGTGACGGGGAAGCGTGCCGAGCAGATCGGTCTGCGAGAGCGTCGACAGTGCCATCATGAAGCTGGGCACCGTCAGTGCGACACGGCGCCTGAGGCCCTGCTGCTTGAGCGCCTCGTCGACGACACCATAGGCATCTCCCGTCAGCGATACGAGCAGGTGGCTCATGCTGCAGTACCGCTTGAGGCTCGGCTTGCTGGCGAACGGGTGTCCCTTGCGCATGGTCACGACGAAGGTCTCATCGAACAGCTTGTGAGAGGCGAACCTTGGCGAGACCTCGCCAATCGGCAGGATGGCCAGATCGAGTGCACGCGACTCGAGTTCCGTGAGCGTCTGGTGCCAGACCTGGCTCGTGGGCCGGCCGCGATGCTGCGGCAGCAACTGGACGAGGCCGATATCGATGGCAGGTGCCTGTTTCCCGAGGGCCGCCAGCAGATGCGGCAGCAGCACGGCTGAGATCGCGTCCGGAGCACCGATCGTGAACCGCCTCTGTGAGCGCGCCGCATCGAAAGGCTCGGCGCTGGCAATGACCGCGCCCGCCTGGACGATGATGTCGGCGATCGGCTCGGCCAGCTCGACCGCCCGTGCTGAGGGCACCACGCCCTTGGGCGTTCGCAGGAACAGCGGATCATTGAGCAGGCGACGCAGGCGTCCAAGGCTGTGGCTGACCGCCGACGGTGTCAGGCTCAACCGTTCCGCCGCACGGGTGACGTGCCGCTCCTCGTAGACGACGTGGAAAAGCACGAGCAGGTTCAGGTCGATGCGCAGAAGTTGAGCAGGTTTCAGCATCTTCTTGAATACATATCACTGGCCTCAAGACGAGTTCGCGGTGAATACATGCCGCCGCAGCCGGACAAATGCAATCCGGCCTCAAGAATCCTGGAGATGGTCATGAGCCGTTTTTCCCTCACGCCGACATTGGCGGCGATGCCGCTGATCGCGGCCATTACAGCCAACGGTCTTGCCGAACCGGTTCGGGCACAGATAAACGCACCGACCGAGGCTCGTGCCGTTGTCGAGTTCTGGCGGATGGCTGGCCCAGGCCTCTGGTTCGCCAAGGACGATGCGTTCGACAATCACTTTCGCAAGCACTTCCTCACCCAACATGAGGCGGCAGCACGCGGTGAGCTGGCAGGCTGGGCCGGCACCGCCGACGGCGTCCTGGCCCTCGTCATCCTGCTCGATCAGTTCCCGCGCAACGCGTTCCGCGGCACGGCGCGGATGTACGCGACCGATGGCCATGCGCGGCTCGTCGCCGATGCTGCGATCAAGGCCGGGCATGATCGCGCGGTCGATCGTGAGCTGGCGAAGTTCTTCTATCTGCCGTTCGCCCATTCCGAGCAGCTTGCCGATCAAGAGCGCTCGGTGGCGCTGACCCGTCGCCTGGGCGAACCCGACCTGTCACACGCGCTCGGTCATCGCGACATCATCCGCCGCTTCGGTCGCTTCCCGCACCGCAATCCGATCCTTGGGCGGAGCATGACACCTGAGGAACAGCACTACCTCGGGAACGGTGGCTTCAAGGGCTAGCCGGGCTTCGCTCTCTCCAAGAGCGACACTCAGCTTCAAAGGATCTGTCATGAGCGACCTCGAACTCTTCAGCATGCCGCTTTGTCCGTTCGCCCATCGTGTCCGTCTGGTCCTGGCGGAAAAGGGCATTACCTATCGCTTGACCGAGATCGACCTCGGGAACAAGGCACCGGCGTTCCTGAAGGTCTCTCCCTACGGCAAGGTCCCGGCGCTCAGGCATGGCACGACGCACATTTGCGAATCCGCGATCATCAACGAGTATCTCGACGAGACCTTTCTCGAGCCGCCCTTGCTGCCGCGCGATCCCGCAAGGCGGGCACGAGCGCGGTTCTGGATCGACTTCGCCAACGCGCGGCTGTTCGCTGTGACGGCAAGCCTGCTCTATGGTCCGCATCGACAGAACCCGTCGCCGGCATTGGAGCAGATCGCAGCGGCGCTGCAATTCATCGAGGCGGAAGCGCTCGCGAAGAGACCGGCAGACGGGCCGTATTGGCTGGGACCGGAGTTCAGTCTCGTCGATGTGACGTTCTATCCCTGGTTCGAGCAACTCGCAGCTCTGGAGCAGCTTCGCGGCATCCATATGCCGTCCGGCCTCAATCGCCTGATGCAATGGCAGGACGCCGTTGCACAGCGCAGCACAGTGCGCGCCATTGCCAAGCCGCCGGAATTCTACCTTGAGCACTACCCGCGCCACGAAGAGGCAGCCGCGGCATAGGAGTCTGCATCCTCATGATCCATCACGTCTCATTCGGCGTCCGCGATCCCCATCGTGCCGCGCATGTGCTCGCCGCGCTTACGCACGCCACGCCGGTGCGGGCTCCGACGCCGCCCTTTCCGTCCGGCGCCTGGCTCGTCGTTGCCGGAGATGCGCACGGCTCGTTTCTTGAGATCCTTCCGGCCACGTCGGTGTTCGATCCCGACGCGCCGCTCGGCATTCGCCAGCGGCCAGCGACGTTCGAGCCGGTGAGTGCGCATGTGCTGGTCGGCGCCGCGGTGAGCGCAGAAGAGATCAAAGCCACCGCTGACCGCGAGCGCTGGCGCACCGAGGAGGTGGAGACCGGTTTGTTCAAGATCATCAAGCTCTGGATCGATGGCACCATCCTCGTCGAGCTGCTGGCGAAGGGCGAGAAAGATCGCTACGTCGCAGCCTTCGGGGCTGCAGGCATCGCGTCACTCGATCGCAAGCTGCACGACCTCGAGGTGAAGCTGGCTGGCGCTTTTTCGCAGAAGTTTCCGCCCGAGGTGATGGCGAAAGCCCTGGGTCCCGACTGGCGCAAGGTACCGGCATGAAAGAAGGCTACAGCCCGCACGGCGCCGCCTTGCTCGATTGTTTTCGCGGTGACGCTTCAGCGACCTTGATCTGTTATCAGGACGGAATACGCGACGACGTGCCGGCCGCGTTCTGGCTGCGGGAGACAATCGATCCGCTCGAGGCACACGCGCTCAATCTGTGTCGTGGCCGCGTGCTCGACGTTGGTGCTGGTGCCGGTGTCCATTCGCTCGAGCTGCAGCGCCGGGGCATCGACGTCACCGCCATCGACATTGCGTCCGAGTGCGTCGTGATCATGCGCGAGCGCGGCGTGCGCAAGGCAGAAGTCGCCGATCTCTATGCGTTCGACGGCGGTCCCTTCGACATGATTCTCTGCCTGTGCAACGGCCTCGACAAGGTCGGCCGCCTTGCCGATCTACCGAGGTTCCTTGGCCGTATGCGTGAGCTGCTTGCACCGGGCGGCCAGCTCATCACGGACTCGTTCGACTTGCGGATCGGCGCCGACGCCGCGCGTCTGGCCGATATGGCACGCAAGGAAGCTGCCGGACGCTATTTCGGCGAGGTCGATCTGCAGTTCGAGTACAAGGGCCACAGCGGCGCTCCGTTCTCGGTCCTTCATATCGATTACGAGACTCTGGCCCGCATTGCGAAGCGCGACGGCTGGCAGTGCGAGCTGATCGTTAGCGATGGCAGCCACTATCTCGCCCACGCTCAACTGAAATAGCTGGTGTTGTCACGAAGGACGTTCAGATGGAAACGTCAGAGTTTCTTTTATTGCTGTGGGCAGCGCTCGTGTTCTGGGTGCTCGGTCAGATCTGGCTTGTCCAGATCGTCGTCTATCCGCTGTTCGCCAAGGTCGGCGAGGCTGAGTATGTCGGCTATCACCGCTTCTATACGCGGCGCATCCCGTTGCCGGTCATCATTCCAGGCTTCGCCAGCTTCCTGCTGAGAAGCGGCCAGGGGCAGAAGAGCGCTTCGCGGACGGCTTGCGTCGAGTCCTCGTGCGTGCCGGAGTGCAGCGCGCGCGAGATCGCTGATGCCAACCGATCGTGCGCCGAACTAGGTGAGGCGCAGAAATGCGGGTCGAAATCGTCGCTAAGGAACTCAAGCTCGTAGTCATCGCGTTCAGGCAGTCGGAACTTGCGACGCCCGGACAATCCCCGTCTGCCCCATGCGCCAAAGCCTGCCTCATCGAGTTCCTCCTTTGGAACCAATGGAGCGCGCACAAACTCGCCGCAGTGCCAAACGCCCGCAAGGAGCAGAAAGGCCGCGATCTCTCCCTACCAACTCAATAGGCACGGCGCGCAATTCCCCGTCCGGCTGGCTTGGGCTTTGGCGGGTCCGTGATCTGTGCTGCGGCGTCGCCGATGACAGGATGGGTAGAGCATGGGAAGCGCGATAGTCATGGCGCCCCACTCCGCAATCGAAGGGCCCCCGCAATGCGCGACTTCTGGTGTTGCCTGGAAAGGAGAACAGATAGCCAACTTATATCCAACAATTCATCCAATAATCGAAGCGGAGAACTTGAATAAATTCCATAAATATCAATATTTTATGCGATTATCATCAATTGGTTCGATTCCCCTCGGCTCCACCAGCGAAATAGCACCAACGCACCGTTATTATTTCGAAGTACAGCGTCCTCCGGACGCTGCCCGTGGCTTGCCCTACGTACTTTTGCTCCTTTTGCGCGCGAAATGCGCTCCGCTGACGGCGCGACCGCGGCGGTATCGTCGGCAATCGGCTGGCCGGGCCGCTCGATCTCTGAGCACAATACGGCCCGCGCCCGGATCGGAACCCGGGCGTTGTTCAGCGCGACGGAGACGTTCACGATATGCGCAAGCGCAGGCTTGGACCCGATCAGCTCGAAGTTTCGGCGATCGGCCTTGGATGCATGGGATTGAGCTACGGCTACGGGTCGCCGCCTGCCAGGAGCGAGGCAATCCGGCTTGTGCTCACCGCGGTGGATCGCGGAGTGACGTTGTTCGACACCGCAGAATCCTATGGTCCGTTTGCCAACGAGGAACTGCTCGGAGAGGCCCTTTCAGGCATTCGCCGCAAGGTCGTGATCGCGACCAAGTTCGGCTTCGAGTTCGACGCAAACGGCACGCCGGTCGGCATGAATAGCCGGCCTGACCACATCAGGCAGGTCGCCGAGGCCGCCCTCAAGCGGCTTCGGACCGACGTGATCGACATCTTCTACCAGCACCGCGTCGATCCCGGCGTGCCCATCGAGGATGTTGCCGGGGCAGTGAAGGACCTCATCCGTGACGGCAAGGTGCGGTGCTTCGGTCTGTCCGAGCCGGGCACGGATACGGTCCGGCGAGCCCACGCCGTTCAACCCGTCACGGCGGTTCAAAGCGAATATTCCCTGTGGTGGCGGGAGCCCGAAGCCGAGTTGCTGCCGGTCCTGGAACAACTCGGCATCGGCTTTGTCCCGTTCAGCCCCCTGGGACGCGGCTTTCTCACCGGTGCGATCGACGAAAGCACGACCTTCGACAGCACCGATTTCCGCACCGCCGTGCCGCGCTTTTCAGCCGACGCCCGCAGGGCCAACCAGCCGCTGATCGATTTGATCGGTACGATAGCGCTCGCCAGAGGCGCAACCAGGGCGCAGATCGCGGTTGCCTGGCTGCTCGCAAAGCGGCCGTGGATCGTCCCAATTCCGGGCACGACGAAGCTTCGGCGGCTGGACGAGAATCTCGGCGGCGGAACCCTGGATCTGTCGCCTGCCGAGCTCCTCGCCATCGACCAGGCCCTTGCAAACGTCACCGTGATTGGCGACCGATATCCCGAGCATCTGCAGCGGCTGGTCGGCCGCTGAAGACGAGGTGGGCCGCATCGGGACCGTCGCGACCTGAAGAATTGCGCTTTGGCGCGCGCCATGACGCGGCTGAATTGAGCAGGACCGGACGATGGAGAACAGGTTCCAGCGGTGGCTTGCGACATGGTGCCGGCCGGACCCGATGGCAATAATCCGCAGACGGCTGACACGGCTTGCCGAATTCGGGACGGAAGGCTACCCGCGCGCGGTGCAGCGCCGTCTGAAGATCATGAATGTGGTCGCCTACCTGATCGCATTCTTCACGATGCTCTACATCGTCCAGTATCTGTTCGTGGATTTCAGGGCCTGGCGTCCGGTGATCCTGGTCAATATCTGCCTGGCGCTGACGGCTTTGACCATTCCGTTCCTCCACCGCTTCGGCGAGATCGTCGGAGGTCTCACCATCGCCGTTGCCGAGCTCGCCGGATTGTTCCTGATCACCATGTACCTGGGACGATCGTCCGGCGTACAACTCCAGTTCGTGGCATTTGCCGCCGCGCCGTTCGTCATACTCGGCCTCGAACGCATTCGTCTGACGCTGCTGCTGGTCCTCGGCGGCTTTGCATTGCATCTCGCGTCTTGGTTCCATTTCCGCGATGAAACCGCGATCGTCGCCGCCTTGCCGGGCGAGATCAACGGCATCTACCTCAATGCGGCGATCACCACGTTCGCGATTGTTGCAGCCACGGTCTGGTATGCATTTCATCTCGCCCACAAAGCCGAGACCGAAACCGAGGACCTGTTGCGCAACATCCTGCCCGGTTCCGTGGTCGAGCGGTTGAAGGCGGCCCCCGGCAGCACCATCGCCGACAGCTTCGACGTTGCAGCCGTTCTCTTCACGGATCTTCAAGGGTTTGTGCCGACCGCCAAGCGCCTCGGGCCGGCTGCAACCGTGGACCTCCTGAACCGACTGATGCATGCGTTCGACCGCGTTGCGGAACGACACGGCATCGAGAAGATCAAGACCATCGGCGACGCCTACATGGCCGTCGCCGGGGTCCCGGAAAAATGCGAGAACGCTTCCCTCGTCCTGGCCCAGACCGCACTCGATCTCCTCATCGAGGCGGAGAACATCGCCGGCAAGACCGGCGTGCCGCTGGCGATGCGAATCGGTATTGCCACCGGTCCGGTCATGGCAGGCGTCATCGGCGCGAAGCGCCTGACCTATGATGTCTGGGGTGACACCGTGAACCTCGCATCGCGCCTGGAAGGCCTGGCCCAGCCGGGCACCGTGCACCTGTGCAAGACGACGGCGGCAGCAATCGAAGGGACGCTTGCGCCGGTACCTTGCGGCAGCACGGAGGTCAAGGGGTTCGGCGTGGAGCCGACATGGATGCTGAGGCCGCCGCCCCCGGCTCAGGCCCCGCTCTGATCGCTCTCGCCGAGCAACGCCCCGGAGCCGTCAGGTGACTGGGATGGTCCTTTCTTGCGCCATATGCATCCCGGGTGCATGCTGTCGGCCAGACAAGCTCGCGCCAAGGAGAATAGACCGTGATCCCGCACGCGACGTTCAAGCCTTTCAATTTCCAGCGCTGGATCGCCGACAATCAGCACCTGCTGAAACCGCCCGTCGGCAACAAGCAGTTGTTCGACCAGACCAGCGGCATGGTGGTCATGATCGTCGGCGGTCCCAACCAGCGCGTCGATTTCCATGACGACCCGGTGGAAGAGTTCTTCTACCAGCTCAAGGGCGACATGCTGCTGAAGATCGCCGAGCGCAGCAGGATCTACGACGTGCCGATCCGCGAAGGCGAAGTCTTCCTGCTGCCGCCGCATGCCCGCCACTCCCCGCAGCGCCCGGTCGCCGGCTCGGTCGGTCTGGTCGTCGAAGGGACCAGGCGCGATGATGACATCGATGGCTTCGAGTGGTTCTGTTTCAAGTGCGGCGGCAAGGTGCACCGCGTCGAGGTCCAGGTGAAGGACATCGTCAAGGACCTGCCGCCGCTGTTCGATGCGTTCTATTCCAATCCAGCCGCACGGACATGCAAGGAGTGCGGGACCGTGCATCCCGGCAAGCAGCCGCCGGAAGGCTGGGCCGCCCTGTAGGCGGTCGTTAAAGCGTGGGTCGCATTTGAGGTCCGACGCTTTGGCCGCTCAATAGATCAGGTATGGCGCACGCAGACGCTTGAAGCGATCGACCTCGTCCGCCCAGGCTGAGACAATGGCGCTCCCGCTCTCCCGCCTCACCAGCATCCGGTGAAGCCGGCGCGTCCCCGCCAGCAAGTGGAACATCTTCAGATTGCGGAACAATCCGGACGGTGGCCCCGCGCCCGGATCCGCCATCAGCATGGCCATCACGTGCATGCCCGCCTCCAGCGGCTGGAACCGGTCGATGTCGGCAAAGACCAGACGCACGCCCCCGATCGTGCGGCCATCGAAGCGCGGATCGCTCGCCACCCCGGGGATCGCCCGCGGGCGATAGCGGACGGCCTCGAAACGAACCCCCGGCAGCCGAAGACCGTTGAGATGCGCCGCCGCCTTTCTCCCGTCGAGCCAGGGCGCGCCGAACTGCATGAACGGCATCGGCGTACCCCGGCCTTCGTTGATGTCAAGTTCGCCGACGAAACCGATCCCGGGATATGCAAGCGCCGATTCGAAGGCCGGGATATTGGGACTGGTCGCCACCCATTGGCGCCCGGTGCCGGGCCACCGCGTGCCGCGCTTCCAGCCGCGCGCCTGGATCACTGAAAGCTGCAGCGTCCCGAGACCCGGCATCCAGCCTTCCGCTTTGATCATGCGCGCAAGCTCGCCCACCGTCAGCCCATGCACGATCGGGATCGGATATTGGCCGACGAACGACGTCAGCGACGGCTCCAGCCCGAAGCCCGAGACATACGTGCCGCCCAGCGGGTTCGGCCGGTCGAGCACGACGAACGGTATCCGCGCCTGGGCTGCGGCCTGCATGGCGAGCCCCATGGTCGAGATGTACGTGTAATAGCGCGCGCCGATGTCCTGGATGTCGAATACGAGTGCGTCGATGCCCCGCAGCATCGACTGACGCGGTTTGCGCGTCGCTCCATAGAGGCTGAACACCCGCACGCCGGTCTTCGCATCCCGCTCGTCGCCGACCTTCTCTCCTGCCTCGGCCGCACCGCGAAAGCCGTGCTCCGGCGCGAAGATTCCGGCCAGCTTCACATTCGGCGCGGCATGCAGATGATCGACGAGATGCCTGCCGTGCGCCAGTCCGGTTTGGTTGGTGATAAGGCCGACCGTCCGGCCGGCGAGCGCGGCAAAGCCGGAGTCCACCAGTACCTCGGCACCGACGGCCACGCGCGAAACGCGGACCGGCGCATTCTTCAGGGTCGGGCCTGCCATTCTCGCGTCAACTCCTCGATGCCGTCGGGGGTGCACGTCCGGCGCGTTCCAGGCTATGGTGCGCGCCGCATTCGCCCAGTACAGCCCGTAAGCCCGCAGATCACAATGTCCCGGCTGCACATCGTCTTCGATCTTGACGACACGCTCTATCCCGAGCGGCAGTTCGCGATATCCGGGTTCCGCGCCTGCGAACGCTGGCTCGAACAACGCTACGGTGTCAACGGCATCGTCGACGATATGACCCGCATGCTCGACGACGGCCATATGCGGTCTCTGTTCGAGATCACTTTACGCAAACACCTCGGCCCCTATGACGACAGCCTGCTCGAATCATTCATCGACATCTACCGCCTGCATCCGCCCGAGATCTCTCTCTACGACGACGCCGCCCCCGCCCTCGACCATTTCGAGGCCCTGGGTCCGATCGGCCTGATCACGGACGGGCAGGAGGAGGTTCAGTCGAGCAAGGTCCGCGCGCTCGAGCTGGAGCCGCGCTTCGCTCACATCATCTACACGCACGCCCTCGGCGGCCGCAGCTTCTCGAAGCCGAATCCCCGCGCGTTCGAGCTGATGGAGCAGGCGCTCGGCGGACCCGGCGACCGGTTCCTTTATGTCGGAGATAACCCGTCGAAGGACTTCGTGGCGCCCAACAAGCGGGGCTGGATCAGCGTGCAGATTCACCGCGACCAGCGTATCCATCATCGCGCGCAGACGGCTGAAGGCGGCGCCCCGCAGCACGAGATCACGGCACTCACGGAGCTGCCGGCGATCCTGGAGAAGCTGGCCTGACCAGACCTACGCCTTCTGTCCCTCGATCAGCCTGCTGAGCTTGTCGAGACGCTCGCCCCGCGGCTCGTTCGCGTTGCCCGGATCATCGACCAGCTTGCCAAGCTCGCCGGCCCAGCGCTGACGCACCACGATGGCCTCCGACATGACCGGATCGAGCCCCGCGTCCGCCACCGTCTTGGCCACCTCCTCCATCTCCTCCGAACGGCGGCGGCCATGTTGCAGCGTGCGCGAGAGCATATAGCGCGCCGTCCTGTCCCAGTCCTGGCCGGGAAACATGTCCTTGAGCGAAGCCAGCACATCGTCGGTCACCCCGTAGTGGTGGCTCGACAGCAGGCACTCCGCGACCAGCGACTCGATGCCCTTGATCATCACGCTGCGGCACATCTTGACCGAGGACGCAGCCCCGATCCGGTCCGAATACGGCTTGGCGTTGAACCCCAGCGGGGCCGCGACATCGAGGAACGACTGTGCATGCGGTCCGCCGAGCAGGATTGGCGTCCCGATCCGCTTGGGATGGATCGGCGACATCACGGCAGCCTCGACATAGCGGCCGCCGGCATGTTCCACGATCTTCGCCGCTTCCTGCTTGGTGGACGGCGCGACGGAGTTGACGTCAAGGAACATGGTCCCGCCGGACAGTCCGGGCGCCGCCGCGCGGGCGGCATCGAGCGCAGAGCCGGCAGTGACGGCACTGATCGCCAGCGTCGCCCGGCGCGCTGCATCGGCGGCCGAGGCCGCAATTGCCAGATCGAGGGCGCGGGCGGCGGCAAGCTGCCGGCTGGCCTCGTCGGCAAATGCGATGTCGTAGGCGCTGATCGATCGCACCCCGGCGGCCTGCAGATCGCCGGCCAGCGCCTGCCCGACTTCGCCAAGCCCGATCAATGCCACGCTGAGATTGGCTCCTGTCGCCATCGTGCCTCGCCATTTTCCGGAACGCCTGCCGCCATAGCTACCGCCGACGGGCAGCCGCTGCAAGGTGTCGGACCGGCAAAGGCTGTGCTAGACCGCACGGCGAATGCACCCTTCTCAACCAAATAAACATCACGATGAGCAAGATCCCAGACTCGAAAGTCGTTACCCGTTTCGCACCTTCGCCGACGGGGACGCTGCATATCGGCGGCGCCCGTACAGCCCTGTTCAACTGGCTCTATGCCCGCCACACCGGCGGCAGGTTCCTGCTCCGGATCGAGGACACGGACCGCGAGCGCTCCAGGCAGGAGCACGTCGACGCCATTCTCGGCAGCCTCAAATGGCTCGGGCTCGACTGGGACGGCGAGCCGGTGTTCCAGGCCAGCCGCGCCGACCGTCACCGGGAGCTTGCCGGCGACCTGCTGGCGCGCGGTCTCGCATATCGCTGCTACTGCACGCCGGCCGAGCTCGAAGCCATGCGGGAAACCGCCCGCGCCGAAGGTCGGCCGCCGACCTACAACGGCATGTGGCGCGACCGCGATCCCGCCGAGGCCCCGCCGGGCATCGAGCCGGCCGTCCGGCTGAGGACCCCGCGCGAGGGCGAGACCGCCGTCGACGACAAGGTGCAGGGCCGGGTCGTGTTCCAGAACAAGGAGCTGGACGACCTCATCATCCTGCGCAGCGACGCCTCTCCGACCTACAATTTCGCCGTCGTGGCGGATGACCATGACATGGGCATCACCCATGTCATCCGCGGCGTCGATCACCTCAACAACGCCGCCCGCCAGACCCAGGTCTATCGGGCGCTCGGCTGGGACGTCCCCGTGTTCGCGCATGTGCCGCTGATCCATGGGCCGGACGGCGCCAAGCTGTCGAAGCGGCACGGCGCACAAGGCACCGAGGAATACCGGGCGATGGGCTATCTTCCCGTCGCTCTGCGGAACTATCTGGTGCGGCTTGGCTGGAGCCACGGCAACGACGAGATCATCTCCACCGAGCAGATGATCGAATGGTTCGACCTCGATGGCATCGGCAGGAGCGCGGCGCGCTTCGACTTTGCCAAGCTCGCCGATCTCAATGGCCACTATATCCGCAAGTCGGATCCCGCCGAGATCCGGACCCGTCTCAAGGAGGCCCTCCCTGAAATGGAAGGAGGCCCCGAGCTGGCTGAAAAGCTCGACAGGATCGGTTGGCAAGGCTTCGATACGCTCCTGCCCGCGATGATGGAACGGGCGAAGACACTGGAGGATATCGCCGATGCCTCGCGTTTCCTTGTGGCGAGCCGGCCATTGAAGCTCGACGGCAAGGCCGCCAGGCTGCTGGACGCCAACGGCCGCGAGACGTTGCGCCTGCTCGCAGGCGAGTTCGAGTCGGCGGACTGGCAGCCGCAGGCGCTGGAGCTGCTCGTGCGTGCATTTGCCGAGAAGCACGGACGCAAGCTCGGCCACGTCGCTCAGCCGCTGCGCGCCGCGCTGACCGGATCCACCGTCTCACCACCCGTGTTCGACGTGATGGTCGCGCTGGGCCGCGAGGAGGCCATGGCCCGCATCGCCGATCAGACGGCGTAGCACGTCCTCCCGGCGATGAAGATCATTGCTGACGCCAGGAGCTTGACCGCCGTTCGAGAGACCGCATGGTCTCGTTGATCATGATCGCCATCAGTGCGAGCGCGCCGATCAGCGCGAACAGTCTGTCGGGCTGGAAATTCTCGCTGTAGAGGCTCGTGTAGTGGCCGATGCCGCCGGAGGAGACGTAGAGCTCTGCGAGCAGGACGCCGAGCAGGGTCGCGCTGGTGGCCAGGCGCATTCCGGTGAACAGGCTCGGGATGAGATAGGGCAGCGTGATGCGCCGGAATACGAGCCATCGCGATGCGCCCATGGACCGCGCGCTGGCCAGCAGGACGGACGGGATGCCTTGAACGCCGGAGACGACGTTGATGGCGATTGGAAACAGCCCGTGGCTGACGCCGAAGGCGATCTTGGACGCCGGCCCCGAGCCGAAATACAGAATGAACAGCGGCAACACCGTCACCTGCGGGATTGCGTAGATCAGCAGGACCAGCGGGTAGAACGATCGCAACGTGAAGCCGCTGGAGGCCACGGCGAGGCCGATGCACAGGCCGATGGCGACGGACAGCGCGAACGCCAGCGCAAGCTCCCAGGCCGTCGTCAGCAGGGCATTGCGCACGGCCGGATCCTCAAAGATGGCGGAGCCGCTTCCGATGACCTTGGACACCGGCGCGATGAACAGGTCGCTGCCGATCCGGCCGAACACCTCCCAGAGTACGAGCAGCAACGCAATGAACGCGATGCGCGCAAGGATCGGATGCGGCAATGCCCGGCCCGGTTGTCTCATTTCGAATTCCGCCTCATTCGCGCCGGCCCATGCTTTCGAGCTTCGACAACAGTGCGTTCACGACCACCACGATGGCGATCACGAACAGGATGAAGGCAAACATCGGAACCGTGCGCATGCCTTCCGCATACCAGACGATGCGGTGTCCAAGCCCCTCCAGCGATGCGATTGTCTCCGAGCCGATGATGGCGAGAAACGACAACGTCAGTCCCATGCGCCAGCCGGACAGGATGGTGGGCAGGGCGGCGGGGATGAGGATTCGTCTCAGGATCTGACGGTCGTTCGCGCCCATCGATTTTGCCAGCCGGAGGTAGCCCTGATCGACGCGCGCGAAGCCTTGCGCCGTGTTCAGGCAGACCGGGAAGAATCCGAACATGGCGCCGTGCGCGATCTTCGACTCCGCTCCGACGCCGAACACCAGCACCGAGATCGGGTAGAATACGATGATCGGAACGGCATAGAGGCTCGCCACCACCGGCTCGAAGACAAGCGTCGAATAGCGTGTCCGGCTGATCAGATAGCCGACGGCGGTTCCCAGCACGATGGCGATCGGCGCAGCCATCGCGAACTCGTAGAGTGTGACCTGAAGGTCGCGGACGAACGCGCCGGTGACCAGGATCTCCACGAATGAAGCGAAGACGTCTGCCGGCTTCGGCAGGAACAGCGGGCTCACCATCCCGCCGGCGGTCGCCAGGTGCCAGGAGAGCAGGAGCAGCCCCACGAAGGCAGCCTGCACGCCCCAGCGGGCCAGGCGCTCCGATCGCGTTGCGCTGCCTCCGGATGGTCGACCGGCTCCAGCCATATCCTTAGCCTCCGGTCGCCGCGCTGCCGATCGACATGTCGCTGTCCATCGCGCTGAGCACCTCTTCTCTCAGCAGTTCGTAGATCGTGTTCCGGAGCTTGTTGAATTTGTCGGAGGTCATGAACTCGGGCCGCCGCGGCTGCGGTACGTCGATGCGGATGACCGAATTGATCCGGCCGGGACGCGCGGTGAACACGAACACGCGGTCGGAGAGGAAACCCGCTTCCGC
>JBFWYV010000098.1:0-15678 GCA_050186055.1 Hyphomicrobiaceae bacterium
AACTGCGACGCCAAAGGGGAGCGAACGATCCGGCGCTCACCACTGCGACTATATGAAGGACATTATTTGTTGCAATACGGCAATCGAAACGACTGCTACCTGTGGATTGCCGGCGGAGCGGCACGGTATAGTCGCGGCATGGCTTCCCGGGTTCTCGCTGACCCGCGAACCCGGATGAGCGCGAGAGCATCGGCGCCGCCTCGAACCGTATCGACGAGAGGCGCGCGGCCGCTCGCCTATTTCTTTTTGCCTTCGACCGCCTCGGTGAGCGAGCCAAAGATGCCAACTTGGCAGAGACCCTTCGGTCCCTTGACGGCGCTGGTATCCTCGCCGCGTGCCTGGGCGCTCGCCATCTCGCGCTCGCAGACTTCCTTATGTCGGCGGTCGAGCTCGGCGGCCTGCTGGACGCGTCGGGTCTCGGGATCGACAGGCCAAGCTTCAACCGTCGCGGGCACAGGCGGTGCGTCCGTCGGCGGGGGCAAGCGCTGTTCCGTTGGCGGCAGAACCAAGCCGGGGCGCGCAGCGACCTTGACGTTCTTGTTGGTTGTCTTGTCCTGGTTGGTCAGTCCGAGAGCGTCAAAAACGCCGCCCTGAAGCTCGATACCGTCGATGCCACCGATGCCGCAGCCTGCAAGCAGCAGTGTCGACGAAATCGAGGTAACCGCCAACAGCCTGGAAAAACTATTCATTGCCGGCATCGATGAAGCTCCGTGCCCGCTTATCGGGCATGTCCAGCACAGCCCCGGGGCCGTGCATACGGCCACAACCAAGCGCCCGCAGAATTTGTGCGCGCCCGATCCGCTACCCCACTGATTTGACGCCCCTCTAAGGCGCATTTGCGGCATTGCCGCGACTCGCGCCGAATGAGTCGTACAACAGACCCAGTACCCCGGCAACTATGGCTACATCGGCGACATTGAACACGTACCAGTAGTAGCCAAAGGCGTGGAGGGAGAAGAAGTCTGCAACCCCGCCAAGATGGAGCCGGTCGATGGCGTTGCCGATGGCGCCGCCGATGATCAAGCCGATGCTCCCTGCCATAATCCGGCCGGTTGCACCGCGGGCCAGCCAGATCGTAAGGACAATCGCTGCCGCAATGGCGAACATGGCAAGAAGCGGCTGTCCGAGATGGCCGGCGCCGAGCCCATAACTGATGCCGAGGTTCTTGACGTAGACCAGATCAAGAAACGGCAGCACGGAAATGCGGCCCTTGTCCTGAATCTGATAGATCATCAGCATCCACAGCTTGTGGCACTGGTCGATTGCGATCGTGGCCAATGCCACAGCCAGGCCGAACCGGGACCAGGTCCCCCAAAGCCAGCTTTGCGGAGTGTGCGTGCTCATAGCGACTTCGTTTGTTCCAATCCCCAAGGAGCGTCAAGTGGCGGTGAAGCGGTGGGAAGAAGCGGAGCGGAAGACGTGCGCTCGCAAACAGGCTGCAGATGTGCCGCGCTTGCATCGGCCATGTTCCTGCCGCGTTGGGTCGTAACATTTCGACAACAGCGATTCGAGATTCGCCATGCTTCGCGCCGCTCAGGCAGTCGCCGCCATGATCCTCGCCATTGTGCTGCTGCCGTCTGCAGGCGAGGCAGGCAGTGCGGGGTTTCGACTCGAAAGTGTTCCAGTCTTCGCACAAGGCAGCCTCGCGGAGACGATGAGCACGGTGTGGGCAGCGGTAAACCGGATTGGCTCCGGGGTCTCGACGTGGGCTGTGGAAAACTACCGCCGGAGCCCAGCGATCATGATCGGATTGTCAGGCCTGGTGCTGCTGCCGCCGTTGGCGTTGCTCGGCCTGATCCTGAAAAATCGGGCCAGTCGCAATGCTTACCTGGCGGACATGGAGGCCCTATCTGATCGCGCTTGTCCGGAGCCGATCCGGAGCGCATGGCTGATTGCTGGAGGTGAAACGTCGCAAGGCATAGTTCTCGATCGCGACCTGGTTCAGATCGGCCGCCAGGAGGACAACGACATCTGTCTGTCCGATGCAACGGTGCATCGCTATCATGCAGTGATTGAGCGTATGGGCGACGAGGAGTTCGTCATCATCGACATGAGCGGGCCAAACGGCAATGGCGTGCGCGTCAATGGCGAACGGTGGCAGCGGCGGGCGCTGGTCGATGGCGACGTGGTCGAACTCGGGAAAGTGCGGCTTCGGTTTGCGACGGCAGCGTGAGTGAAGGGCCGGTCCGGTTACAGCGCCGGTCCGGGCATTGCACGGCATGGTCCTTCGGGCGCGCCTGGAGGACGGGAGAAGGAGAACGGGCAGATGGGCGATGGGCGGGAGCGAGCGGGTGCAGACAAGCAGTCGCCGCGGTTTCTGGGCTCGCTGCGCGATGCGCTGCTGGCCGCGAGCAAGGACGATCCGACCAAGAGCCAGCCGGCGATTGCGCTGCCGGCCGACAAGGCGACGCATGCGCTGCCTCCACCGCAGAGAGAGCTTACGATGACCGCGATAGCCGACGATGGGAGTTCCGGCGATTCCGGCACGACGCTGGGGCCAAGTGCCGCCGAGGCCGCGCGGGAGGCGCGTGGCGGCACGCCCAACATCCCGCCAGCCGATCGTCATGTGGAGTTCGACGCCCCGCCGACGACGCGGGTGGTGCGCAATGCCAAGCCTGCCGGCGAGGAGGATGCGCCGGCGCGAACACGGTTGGTCCGCGGCCGTCAGAAAATTCAGCGTCAACAGTTCCATCAGGACCCGGTGGTCGGCTGGCTGGTGGTCGTCGGCGGACCGGGGCTTGGCAGCTACCGCCCCATCTTCGAGGGCAACAACACCATCGGCCGCGCGGCATCGCAGCGGGTCCCGATCGATTTCGGAGATGATGCGATCTCGGGCGAGGAGCAGGCCTACATTCGCTACGACTCGGCGGACCGCGCATTCCTGTTCGTGCCGAACCTGTCGAAAACGAACGTCGTCGCCGTCAACGACAAGCGGCCAACCTCAGCCGTGACATTGCAGGCGATGGATGTCATCATGATGGGACGCACGCAACTCGTGTTCGTCCCGTTCTGCGGGTCTGACTTCGATTGGTCGGAAATCAGCGAAAACACTGAATGAACGTAGCTTTCGAGACCGGTCGCACGGCGAGCAAGGGGGCTCGGCCCTACCAGGAGGACGCTGCTGTCATCTGGCCGGGATCAGAGGACATCGAGGCTCCTTCCGACGAGCTTGCCGGCGAGGGCCATCTTATCGCCGTGCTGGCGGACGGCATGGGCGGACACGCCGGGGGGGCGCTGGCGAGTCAGACAGCGTGCGTCAGTTTCCTTGACGGCTATGCGAACGAGCGCTCCGATATCCGTGATCGATTGCGTGCCGGGCTGGTGGCGGCCAACCGGGCGATCGGATTGAAGGTCGAGAAGAAGCCCTCTCTCAGCGGTATGGGCTCGACGCTCGTCGGTGCGTCTTTCGGGCCAGAGGGATTGGAATGGGTGAGCGTCGGCGACAGTCCGCTCTATCTGTTCAGGCGCGGGGAGATCGCCCTGCTCAACGAAGACCATTCGCTGGCGCCTGCTTTGGACGAGCTGGCTGCATCCGGCAAAATCACGGTGGAGCAGGCCCGGTCCGACCCGCGGCGGCATATGCTGCGATCGGCTGTGACCGGCGAGGAACTGGACCTGGTCGACATCTCGCAGAAGCCGCTGACGCTGGAGGCGGGTGATTATGTGCTCCTGGCCAGCGATGGAATCCATGCGCTGGAGACCGGCGAGATCGCGCGCATCGTCACTGCCTATGCCAAGGACGGCGCGCAGGCCGTCGCATCGGCGCTGATGCGTGCTGTAGAAGGGGTGCGAGATCCCCACCAGGACAATACAACCATCATCGCAGTGCGGCCAGCGAGCGCGGTCATTCTGTAGCACGCCGGAGGCGCGCTGCGGCGCCACGGCGGGGCCTGCGTCCTGGAACTTGTTCAAATCCTCGGCAGTTGCGCATGCGACGCTACGCACAACGCATGCGTCTGCGTCAAATGCGATTGCAACCTTCCAGATTGTCGCCGTGCTGCAACGGTTTTCACGTATTCGGCGGATGCGATGATTATCGTTCTTTCGGTATTAACCGGTGATCGTATACGCGGGTGATTCAGGCTGATGATTTGCGAAGGTATTCCCATGATCAGAACCCTCTCCGCAGCGCTTACATTCACCTGCTGTGTTTGTGCGTTCGGCCTTCCGGCTTCGGCGCAGATGGGGCTTGACGGGCTGCACGATCAGCGCCGGGAAGGCGGGCGCTGGTGCATGTCGGATCACTTCCACTATGGCACCGGCACAGGCTCCACGCGGGCGCTGGCCGAACGGGATGCGATCGGTTCCTGGGCAGGCTTCACGGCATGGGAATACGGCGACTCGTGGGGCAGCTGGCGTTTGGCTGCGAGCCGCAGCATGAAATGCGAAAAGGGCACCACGGGCTGGAACTGCAGCAACGAGGCCCGGCCATGCCGGCCGCTGTCGCGCTCGGCGCGCCGGCGGAAGTAACCGGTTTCGCGCGAGCGCTGCGGGTTCGGGCGGGTGCACCGGGGCCGAGGCGAAGATCCTGGTTCGCGACCGCTCGATCGTCTTGCCGCGAAGCGCTTGCGCGTCCAGCAGCTTTCGCATACATCGGCGGTCTGCCGTTATCCGGTCCGGGCTGCGGATGCGCTGCCGGCCATATCATTCGAGGGTTCGCCATGAGCGACAAGGGTGCGCGCTCGCCGCGCAATATCGAGACGCGCAAGAAAAAGGCGCGCCGCGCCATTCCGCGCAGCAAGGTCACCAGGCCGCAAGGCAACACGGCGGGCGTTCGCAAGCGCCTGAAGAAGCAGGCGGGTGCCGCTCGCGCTGCGAAGGCGAAAGCGGCGGCAGGCTGAGCGCCAGGCGAGCGACCTCGCAGGTCGCGAGCGAACCTTCGCTCAAGCGGAGGCAGGCCGCCCCGGGGCAGCGGTGCTCCGGCATTAACCTTCGCTTCCGATCCGGCGGCTCGTCTGAATGCCCCGTCCGTGGCGGGCATCCGCCCGTGGTTTGGCGTTGCACAATCGCGCCTTTCGGATTATGAGACGGGCTTCGAGCCGCCCGGCGGGGCATGCCGTGGCGGCTCATGATGCTTTGGCACCAATAGATGTCCTCCTGCATCCGTTGTTTCTCCGGGCGCGATTGCGCGTGGTGAGAACGGTGTCGGCCGACGGACCGCGGGTGCGCGAAATTGCGCGGTATGCGCAGAAAGGATAAAGCAAAATGCCCAAGTTGAAGACCAAGAGCGGTGCCAAAAAGCGCTTCAAGCGCACCGGCACCGGGAAGATCAAGGCCGCTGCGCAAGGCAAGCGGCACGGCATGATCAAGCGGACGTCGAAGTTCATCCGGCAGGCGCGCGGGACGATGGTGCTGAACGAGAGCGATGCCGGGCTGGTACGCAAGTACATGCCCTATCATCGCTAGTTCGGTTGCGGCAAATTTCGCTCGAAGTCCTGCGTTGCAGGTGAATTGTCAGCAGTCCGGTCGCAAAGTTCCGAACGATCCGGCCCGGCTGCATCGAGACATCGATGGAGGTTCCTCATGGCACGCGTCAAACGCGGCGTTACCGCCCATGCCAAGCACAAGAAGGTCCTGAAGGCTGCCAAAGGCTATTATGGCCGGCGCAAGAATACGATCCGCGTCGCCAAGCAGGCAGTCGAAAAGGCCAATCAGTACGCCTACCGCGATCGCAAGCGGCGCAAGCGCACGTTCCGCGCGCTGTGGATCCAGCGTATCAACGCGGCAGCGCGCGAGTGCGGCATGACCTACGGCACGTTTATCCATGGTCTCGCCAAGGCGGGCATCGAAGTCGACCGCAAGGTGCTGGCCGATATCGCCGTCAAGGATGCGGCCGCGTTCAAGGCTCTGGTCGGACAGGCCCAGGCTGCGGCCGCGGGCTGACCAGGACGCCGGGTCGTCAGGACCCGCCGCAACGCTCGACGAGACACGGTGTCGGCAGGATGGGCGTGCGGTGCGCCATCTTGGCCGCGTGGACACAACGGCATATGGGGCGCGACCATGGCAGAGACCGCCGATCTCAGCGCGCTTGAAGCTGATCTCCTCAAGCAGATCGATAGCGCCACGTCGCTCGGAGCGCTCGAGGAGGTGCGCGTGGCCGCGCTCGGGCGCAAGGGGCGGGTGTCCGAGCTGATGCAGCAGATCGGCAAGCTCGCTCCCGAAGAGCGCAAAGCCTATGGGGCCGGCGTCAATGCCATCAAGGTCCAAATCTCCGACGCGCTCGACAAGCGAAAGGCGGTGCTGGAAAGCGAGGATGTTGCCCGGCGCCTAGCGACGGAGCAAGCCGACGTGACGCTTCCGGTCAGGCCAGGTCCGCTGGCTGAGGGGCGCATTCACCCGGTCTCGCAGGTGTTCGACGAGGTGGCCGAGATCTTCGCCGACATGGGGTTTGCGGTTGCGGAAGGGCCCGATATCGAGAGCGACGATCTCAACTTCACCAAGCTCAACATTCCGCCCGAGCATCCGGCGCGCCAGGAGCACGACACCTTCTATCTGAACGCTGCCGGCTCCAACGCGCGGATGCTGTTGCGCACGCACACGAGCCCGGTGCAGATCCGCACGATGATGTCGCAGAAGCCGCCGATCCGCATCATTGCGCCAGGCCGCGTCTATCGCTGCGATTCCGACCAGACCCATACTCCAATGTTTCATCAGGTCGAGGCCCTGGTGATCGACGAGGAGACCCACCTGGGCCATCTCAAGTGGTGCCTGGAGGAGTTCTGCAAAGCGTTCTTCGAGGTGGAGGAGGTGAAGATGCGGTTTCGCGCGTCGCATTTCCCCTTCACCGAGCCGTCGATGGAGGTCGACATCGATGCCGCCGCGATCGGCAAGCCGGGGCGCTGGCTGGAGATCCTCGGCAGCGGCATGGTGCACCCCAACGTGATCCGCAACTGCGGCCTCGATCCGGACAAATATCAGGGGTTTGCTTTCGGCATGGGGCTCGATCGCATCGCCATGCTCAAATATGGCATTCCAGACCTGCGCGACATGTTCGCGGCCGATCTGCGCTGGATGCGCCATTACGGATTCCTGCCGCTCGACATGCCGACGATCTCGGGCGGGATGTCGTCCTGAAGTTCGCATGCGATCAGCATCGGGCTGTGGCGAGCTTCAGAACCGGGACAGTCGTGCTGTGCGGATGCTGTCCGCCGTTGCGAGCCGATGCGCGGCACGCCTGCGCACGGTCTTGCCAGGCTAGGACCTTTCTGGTTTTGGTTGAATACCAGAAAGGCCCTAGATCTTTGTTTTGTCGTGCTTCTTATCGGAAAAGCCGGTTCCCACTTTTCCGGAAGCACTCTAGGGACGTCGGGATGCTGCTCGCAGGCCTGTCGCTGTCGGTCTTGTTCGCGCTCGGCGTCGCGAGCGCGATGATCAGTGTCGTGACTTATATCCTTGTCGCGCATGACCGCAATCACGAGAAGTTCGAGTCCTGGGTCGATTTCTCGTTCAACAACGAAACGCTGCGCGGTGCGATCGGCTATTATCGCCTTTTCGCCGTATCGATGCTGTTCGCCTATGTGCTGTTCACGTCGAGCCTGGTTTGGCTGCAGGCGGCGGGCTACCCGATATTCTCGATGCACGGCCAGACCGTTCACGCGAGCCCGATCGGTGTGGCGCTGTTCACGCTCGATCTCGTCCTGCGGGGCGGCTTTTTCGATTTCATGCAGCATTTCGACTTGAGACTGAGCCATGTCGAGATGAACCGCGGCATGCGCTGGTTCGTGTGGTATTCGTTCGTGTTCCGCATGTTCTATGGCCTGACCATGTTCAAGATCCTGTTCTCGTTCCTCTGGATCTACGGGAAGATCAGGTTCAACCGGCAGGCGCAGCGCCGCGCATCGGAGAACGGCGGCGTGACGCAGTCCAATCTGTTCAAGTGAACGACCGGTCCCGGCAAATGACGATGGAAATCGGCAGTTATTCGGGTCTAAAAGGCATGTCCCCCGTTCCGGCCCGTCCCGGCAAGTCACCTGAGATCACCAGATGAAATTCACACTGTCCTGGCTGCGCGACCATCTCGATACCGAAGCCTCGCTGGATGAGCTGACGACGACCTTGTCGGCCATCGGGCTGGAGGTGGAAAGTGTCGAGAACCCCGCGGCCGCGCTGGCGGATTTCACGATCGCGCGGGTGGTGGAGGCGAAGCAGCATCCGAACGCGGACCGGCTGCGCGTGGCGCAGGTCGAGTTCGCGCCGGGGAAGCCGCCGGTGGAGGTTGTATGCGGTGCGCCGAACTGCCGGACCGGCATGATCGGTGTGTTCGCGCCGATCGGGACCTATATCCCGGGCACCGGGATTACACTGGAGCGCAAGCCGGTCCGCGGTGTTGCGTCCAACGGCATGCTGTGCTCCGAGCGCGAGATGCAGCTTTCCGACGATCACGTCGGGATCGTCGACCTTGGCGAGCGCCATGCCGGCGATATCGGCAAGCGCTACGTCGACGTGATGGGACTCAACGATCCCGTCATCGAGGTCAAGCTCACGCCCAACCGGCCTGACTGTACCGGTGTGCGCGGTATCGCGAGGGATCTGGCGGCGGCGGGGCTCGGCACGCTCAAGCCGGAACCGGCGCTGGGGCCGGTGGAGGGAGACTATCCGTGTCCTGTCGACATCCTGCTTGAATTCTCGGCCGACACCGCCGATGCGTGCCCGGTGTTTGCCGGGCGCTACGTCAAGGGCGTCAACAACAGCCCTTCGCCCGACTGGCTGCAGAAGCGCTTGAGGGCGGTGGGGCTGAGACCGATCAGCTCTCTGGTCGACATCACCAACTACATCTCGATCGATCGCGGCCGTCCGCTGCACGTCTACGACGCCGACAAGCTGACCGGGGCGGTACGCGCGCGGCTCGGCAAGGCGGGCGAGCAGTTCGTTGCGCTCGACGGCAAGACGTATCAGGTCGAGCCGGACATGTGCGTGATCGCCGACGACGCGGGGCCGCTGGGGTTCGGCGGTATCATGGGGGGAGAAGCCTCGGGCTGCACAGCGGCGACGACCAACGTGCTGATCGAAAGCGCGTATTTCGATCCGCTGCGTACGGCTGCGACGGGACGGCGGACGGGAATCGTATCGGATGCGCGCTACCGGTTCGAGCGTGGGGTCGATCCGGCTTTCGTCCTGCCCGGGCTCGACATGGCGACCGACATGATCCTGAAGCTGGCAGGTGGGGCGCCGTCGAAAGCGAAAGTGGCAGGCTGCCCGCCGATCGAACAAGGGACGATCGCGTTCGACATCGCGAGAATCGAGAAGCTTGCGGGCATAAAGCCGGCGGAGGCCGACGTGCGCCGCATCCTGGCGACGCTGGGATTCGAGGCGGAGGGTAAGGCGGCGCTGAAGCCTGGGACGGCAGTCAACGTGATGGTGCCGACGTGGAGGCCGGACGTGCACGGTCCGGCGGACCTGGTCGAGGAAGTGGTGCGGATCGTGGGGCTCGACAATATCCCGTCGGCTCCGATGCCACGCAGCGCCGGCGTTGCGCGTCCGGTGCTGACCGACCGCCAGAAGCGCTCACGCCGGGCGCGCCGGGTGCTGGCAGGCCGCGGCCTCGTCGAGGCGGTGACGTGGTCATTCATTCCTCGGGCGCAGTCGATGGCGTTTGGCGGCGGCGGCGAGGCGCTGGAGCTGATGAACCCGATATCGAGCGAGATGTCGTCGATGCGGCCGAGCCTGCTGCCGGGGCTGCTGACGGCGGCTCAGCGCAACCGAAACCGTGGATTTGCAGACGTCGGATTGTACGAGATCGGACAAGCCTACTCGGGCGTCCTGGCGGATCAGCAGTTGCTGCTGGCATCGGGCGTACGGGCCGGCCGTGTCCGTCTCGAGGGGGCCGGGAGGCACTGGAGTGGCAACACGGAGGTCGCCGACGTGTTCGACGTCAAGGCCGACGTGATGGCGACGCTGGCGGCACTTGGGCTCGATCTCTCACGCGCACCTGTTACCCGGGACGCGCCTGCATGGTTCCATCCGGGCCGGTCGGGCACGCTGCGTCTCGGCCCCAAGATTGCGCTTGCACATTTCGGCGAGCTTCATCCCAACGCATTGAAGGCCATCGATGTGGAGGGGCCCGTTGCGGCATTCGAGATTTTCCTCAATGCGCTGCCTGCGGAGAAACGCAAGGCGCGGGCGCGGCAGGCTTTGACGGCGGGAGATCTGCTGCCTGTCCGGCGCGACTTTGCATTCGTGCTCGAAGCGAAGGTGCCTGCGGCGGACGTGGTGCGGGCTGCCTCGAACGCGGACAAGGGGCTGATTGCGGATGTCTCCGTGTTCGACGTGTTCGAAGGCAAGAGCCTGGGCGAAGGCAAGAAGTCGCTCGCCATCGAGGTGACGCTGCAGCCGAAGGACAAGACGCTGACCGATGCGGAGATCGAGGCGGTGGCCTCGAAGGTGATCGCTGAGGTGAAGCGCGTCACCGGCGGAGAGATCAGGAAATAGCCGTTGTGAGCCGGCAGACAGGCGGCAGGGTCGAGCCTGCCGCCTGCGACAGCGGTCAGTCGTCGCGACCGACGATCTTCCCCGACCTGGGGTCGATCTTAAGCTCGACTTTCCTCCCCTCGGCGTTGCGCGCCTCTACCTCGTAGAGACCGTCATCCAGCTCGATTTCCCGGATGCGATAGCCTTGCGCGGTCAGCCTGGACCTGACGTCGTCAAGGGACAGCCAGCCGTCGGTTGACTTGCGGACGGGGTTTTCGACGCCTTGTCGCTGCTGGCTCCGGGCGGGACCATCATCCGCGAGCGCAGGCGAGGCGGCGACGGCTGCGGCGGCGAAAATCGAATACATAAGCGAGCGGTTCATTCATGGATCTCCTATGTGATGGCTACGGCCCCTGCTCGAGGCCGGCGACCGCATCGTTGCAAAAGCCCGCTGACGGGCCGCTGAGGAGGGCCGTCAGGGAAATGTCAGGACGCTTCGTCAAAACTGACCGGATGACCGGTGCCCGAACCAAATGCCTTGCCGTCCTGTCGTATCTTGCGATCGCACTTGCGGCCGTTTGCGCGCCGGGGCGGGCCGACGACGGTGACGATCATGAGAGGGCGCGCGGCCTGCTTCTCAATCAACACATCCTACCGCTGGAGGAGCTTCAGAGCCTGGTGCTGAAACGGTTTCCGGGGCGGATGATCGGCGTCGACCTGGAACAGAAAAAGGGGCGCGTGGCGTACGAATTCAAGATCCTGTCGGAAAATGGGAGAGTGCTCGAGGTCGAGGTCGATGCCAGAACGGGTGACGTTCTGGAGGTGGAGGAAGACGACTGATGCGCGTGCTGGTCGCCGAGGACGAGATGCGGATCCGCACCGGCATTGTCGAGGCGCTCGAGCGTTCCGGTTTCAACTGCGATGCGGTTGCCGATGGCGAGGACGCGTGGTTTCTCGGCGAGACGGGCAACTATGATCTCGTCGTGCTGGACCTTGGGTTGCCGCGGCTCGATGGGCTGGTCGTGCTCAAGCGGTGGCGGCAAGCGGGGCATGACGTTCCCGTGCTCATCCTGACGGCGCGCGGGGCCTGGACCGAACGCGTGGAAGGTATCGATGCGGGTGCCGACGACTATCTCACCAAGCCGTTTCAGATCGACGAACTGGTCGCGCGGGTCCGGGCGATCATCCGACGTGCGGCGGGCCGCGCAAGCGCGGTGATCACAGCGGGGGCGCTCAGCATCGACACGCGCCAGATGCAAGCTCGGCTTAACGGCAAGCCGCTGCAACTGTCGCCGCTGGAGTACCGGCTGATTTCCTATCTGATGCATCACCATGATCGGGTGGTGCCAGCCACCGAGCTTATCGAGCATATCTACGGCGACGACGATGCCCGTGACATCAACACTCTGGAAGCGCTTGTGGTCCGATTGAGACGGAAGCTCGGCGCCGACCGCATCGAGACGCGCCGCGGGTTCGGCTACAAGATCGTGACATCGTCCGGGGACGATGGGCGCGAGCAATGACGTTGCCATGGGTCTCGTCGCTGCGGCTGCGCCTGCTGCTGGCAGGGACGGTTGCCATTCTGTCAGCGGTCACACTTTCGGCGTTCGGCCTGACGTTCCTTTTCCGTCAACACGTCGATAGCTGGATCGACAAGCAGCTCGATACACATATCGTGCAGCTCATCGCCGGGCTGGGACCGGGAGCCGATGGTCAGGTGACGGTCGGCGCACAACCGGCAGATCCCCGGTTTCAGCAGCCGTTTTCGGGTCTCTACTGGGAGGTGTCGCTGGAAGGAGGCGGCCGCATCCTGCGCTCGCGCTCGCTATGGGACCAGGAGATCAGGCTCCCTCCGCCGGCAGACAGCGACAGCGGTCTCCAGCACTACATGCTGGCGGGGCCGCGCGGCGAAGCGCTCTACACGCTGCAGCGCCGGGTGATCCTGCCGGAGCGGCTCGGGGGGCAGGTGGCGCGGGTCGCCGTCGCGATCGACGATCAGGAAGTGCGCCGCGCGGTCTGGGACTTTGCCACCGTGCTGGTGCCGTTCCTTCTCGTCATCGGCGGGCTGCTGGTGCTGGCTGCCTGGATCCAGGTGCGTGTCGGTCTTGGGCCGCTGGAGGGAATCCAGACGCGGCTGACGGCGATCAGGCAAGGCAGAAGTCCCAGGATGGGCGCCGGGTGGCCGCGTGAAATCCAGCCGCTGGTCGGCGAGATCGATACGCTGCTGGAAGCGCACGAAAAGCGGGTGGCCATGGCCCAGGCGCGGGCGGCCGATCTGGCGCACGGCCTCAAGACGCCGCTTCAGGTGATCCGGGCGGAAGCCAGCCGGCTCGCCGACCGGGGAGAAAGCGAAGCCGCCGCCACGCTGGAGGAACTCGTCGCGGTGATGACGCGGCATGTCGAGCGGCAGATGGTGCGGGCGCGACTTGGCGGCGGCAGCGGCAATCGAAGCGCGGATCTCGCAACGTCGGTCGATCAGGTGGTGAGAATCATGCAGCATTCGCCCAGAGGCGCCGAAATCGATTGGCAGGTCGATATCCCTGCCGGCATGAGCGTCCATATCGATCCCGACGACCTGGTCGAGGCGCTGGGCAATCTGGTGGAGAACGCTTCGAGGCATGCGCGCCGGCGTATCGACATTTCGGCGCGGCGGGATGCCGAGCGCGTTCTGGTTCGTGTGGCCGATGACGGTCCGGGGCTTCCCGCGGAGTCCTTGCAGGACGTTCGGAGGCGTGGCGTCCGACTGGATGCGTCGGCGTCCGGCGCCGGTCTGGGACTCGCGATCGTGCAGGACATTGCCGATGCGTGGAACGGCGAACTCGTCCTGGAGAGCAGCGATGCGGGGCTGGTTGCCACGCTGGGCCTCGGTCGCGCGTCGCGCAACCTGACGGGCTCGAACCCATAGCTGTATTCGAGACGTTTCAGCCGAGTAGCGAGAGCAGCAACAAGCTTGAACCTGGTAAGACGCGCTGGTGGGCTCCAGCCCAATCAAGCCAAGTAACGTCGCTTCAAACGCTCGAACAGGCTGTTGGGGTGGTGCTCTGCATCACCGGCGGCGATATCAGAAAATAGCCTCTGGTTTGACATGACGGAGTGGGATGTAGCCGATATGATGGAGTGAGCTGGATGGTGCCCATTGCTCAACTGCGAAGATATTAGGGGTCGGTACGTGAAAGTCGTAGTTGTTACACCGTACTATCGTGAGAGTGATGAATTGCTGTTGCAATGCATCAATAGCGTTTTTGATCAAACAAAGGAGTGTGTTCATTATCTTGTCTCTGACGGTTATCCAAGCGGCCTAATCGAAGAGAGAGCCAGGAAGGCGCCCAATCGAGTTCGACATATTAAGTTGGATCGATCTCACAATGATTTCGGAAATACACCGCGATCCATCGGCGCCATGCTTGGGCAGGTCGAGCAAAATCCGGATAGTATATGTTTCTTGGATGCTGATAACTGGTTCGATCCAATACACATCAAAGAGTGTGAGAACGCAGCACGAAGTCGGCCGGGTGCAGACTACGTTATAGCCAAACGCCGCCTGGTGAGGCCAGATGGAACCCCGCTCCCTCCTCTGAAAAACATTGTCGAGGATTTTACTGATACGAGCTGTTTCTTTCTTTTGCGGGGAGCGTTTTACACCATCCGTCAATGGTTGACGCAGCCGCATCCGTTGAAAAGATATTGTGATATTGTTTATGGCAACTATCTGCGATCGGAAGGACTCTCGTTCGCATCTGTAAAGAAGACGACCGTGAACTATAGGACGATGTGGCGTGCTCACTATGATGATGTTGGAGAGACGCCCCCGGCTGCAGCAAAGCCGGGTTTTGATGACAGTGATCTGGTGTCGTGGTGGAATAAGCTGACGCCCAAAGATAAGCAGATTGTAGAGCGTGATCTCGGTTACCGGCCCGAGATTTAGCGGTCGCTCAGACTGGCAGACCGAGGACAAGCCTTGTCGCTTCAACTTCCCAGGCTAGGCCGTTACTCTCGCTGTGAGGAGAAGTGGGCTCGGATTGCTACAGGATGGCGTAACTGACCTTGCGGCGATCGCCGCGCCGGGTTCGATCAACTGAGGTAACGCCGTTTCAGGCGCTCGAACAGGCTGTTGGGGTGGTGCTCTGCATTCGGATCAAGACCGGCACGTCGCCAACACTCGTTGTAGAGATGTACGCCGGAGCTGTTGGGCAACAGGATCGGTTCATTCCTCACCACATTGGAAATCTGCCACGTCGGGATCGGACAGATCGCATCCGGGTGCAGTAGATGGCGATAGAGATCATGCCTGTCAGTCATCTCTGACAGAAGGGCCGGTCCTGTCGTCCCCCAGATGTCCTTGTCCCATTTGATCCGGCGGCACGCTGCAATGCAGGCTTTCGCGATCCAGTGCTCTTTGGGCAGAGCGAGAAGGCAGCCCGTTGCTTGTGCGCCACCGCTTTCTGACAATTCCGACGCGATCGCGACCGCGTCAATCTCCAAAGGCTTCAGCAGTACGATATCGGCGTCACACCAGATGCCGCCCTTCTGGTAGAGAAGGTGATACCTGAAGATGTCACTGAACACGCCCCACAGATGTCTTGGCGAGCGATCCAAGACGTTTTCAGGCACAATCTCGCGGGCGTCCCGCAGAGTCACGCCGTCGGGGACACCCGACAGCGGTCGGTAATGGTAGAGGATCACCTCGTGGCCGTTGGCCAACCAGGATCGCATCGATAATTTCTCGATGATGGAAAGATGCCCTTCAATCCACAGCATCTGGGCACGCGGCAATGGCGACAACTGCAAAAAAAAACCTCCAAAAGTATGCGCTTAAAGTAAAACGGGTATGGGTGAACGGGAACAGTCAATGAGATTGGCATGTGCCAATACCTCAAGGGATGTCGCTTGGCGAGTCATAAATCGAGGTCGTCCTGGAGCCTGCAGGTTTTTCCCCGTTTGCTTGCTGAGCAAGTGCAGCAATTCAGCGCCTGTGTGGGACAAAGCGTTGACAGCGCGTGCAAGAAAAATCATTGCGCTTGTTGAATTTGGCGCTCAATCGTCTGCCGCTTACTCTGCCTGACAAGTTCTGGTCCATCCTTCGGCACTGCGCCGGATGGAGCGAGCGACGCCGCTGTTTGACGACAATCGCGACGCACCCTAAGAACGGTCGAATTTCCCGCGCCATGCGCGGGCAGATGGTTTCAAGGCCCTGTCATCATGGCGTCGCAGCCGACAAAAAAGCCGCTGAGCGCATTGCTCGGACCGGAGATCGACGCGACCGTCGATACC
>JBFWYV010000099.1:0-15609 GCA_050186055.1 Hyphomicrobiaceae bacterium
ACTGGCAGTGTCGTCCTGCCCGCGCCGCTCCAGCCGGCAAGGTCCACGATCTTCATGTCCGATCCAATTGCCAAGACCCCGGAGGGTAGAGGCTCGCCCAGGTCACAGCAAGCCCACCCGGAAACTTGGGGACTTCGCACCGGACAGGCGGGACGTTCGCCCTGCGTTGCGCGGGCCAGCCACGGAGATCCCTGATGCGGCCCGCTACTGTCTCGGATGTGTTTGAACGCGGTCACTGACCGGAGGAGATAGGGCCGTCCAAGCCGCCCCCGATAAGTAATCGCAGTGCTTCTTGATCCCGGCTCGACTCGCATCTTAATTATTCTAAATCCATAGTACGGGACTATGGAGGCTGGAGAAGACCCATGCGCAGCTTCATCGTCGCTTGTGTTGCGGCCCTCGTGATCGCCGTAGCCTCAGTCTACTTGCTCGAGGCCTATCAGGAACCGGCCGAGACCGCGTTCGTGTCGCCGACCGGGGTGCGTCTCTGACGCCGGTGGACGAAGACAGGCTGCTGATGGCAGCTCGATGGAATGAGAAACGGGCGGCCCGGCGGCCGGCTGGTTGGTGACTCACTTCCGACCTGCGGGACGATCAACCTGTTCCGCTGGAGTAGCGTGCCGCTGTGCGCCGGTGCTCGCGCGTGAGCAGATCAGGTCTTCTGCGGCCAGTCCGCCATTCCAGGCTCCATTTCGCAAATCTGGCTCCCCGTATATTATAGTCAATCCAAAGCAGGAAACGGGAGCTTGATTTGCCTACGCATGCGCCCGCCACCTTCGACCGGGTTCTCGATCTGCCCCCGCCCTTCACGTCGGTCACGCTGCGGGAGGCTGGGGACGCCTTCGCGCATGCAACGGCCATTGCATCGGCCGCCGGCGCCGGGACCTTGGTCTTTGTAGGGCGCTTCGACCTCGCCGAGTTTGCGGTCGTGTTGCAACCCGATGAGCCGCTCTGGACCGCGCGCCGCGCGCACTATGCCGGCATGATCGCGCTGGCCGATGCGTTGCTCGCTTTTGCCCCGCCGGAGAAAGCCGTGACTGTTGATTGGCCCGACGCCATCCACATCGATGGCGGGCTGATCGGCGGCGGTCGCCTCGGCTGGCCGCACGACGCCAGCGAAGACGAACCGCCGGCGTGGTTGGTGTTCGGCGCCATGATCCGGATGGTGTCCATGACTGGCGTAGAGCCAGGCGTGCATCCGCTTGCAACGGCGCTCGACCAGGAAGGCTTCGAGGACGCCGGCGCGGCGAAGATCGCTGCAAGCTTTGCGCGTCATCTGATGGTCGCGGTCGACGCTTGGCAGTCTGGAGAGTTCGCCGAAGTGGAACGGGAGTTGCTGGCACGCCTGCCGCGTGAGAACGGCATCATCCGCAAGCTTGACGACAACGGTGATTTGTTGATCCGCCGCGCCGGCAAGGCCGAGACCCGCCGCTACGCCTTCCTGCCCGCACTCGCCACGCCCTCGTGGCTCGATACGGATACGCGCGCACCCAAGCTGTCCGTGCCCAAGCCGTACGAGCGCAGATCATGAAGCTTCTTCGCACCATCGCGCTCGATCCCTCGGACACATTCGTATTCGATCCGCCGGCGGAGCCCGGTGAGTGGGCAGTCTCGGGTGGCTTCCGCTTTTGGAACGACGATCCGGCCAAATTCGAGGGCAAATCGCGCTCGGCATTCCGCGCCGGCTTTCTCGGCCTGCAGTCTTGGGGCTGGTCGACCTTGGTGCAAGTCGTGGAGGCGACAGAAGCGGATCGTTCGGCTGTGGTCGCTCTCCTGGCGCGCCAGCTTGTCGACAGGCTCGGTGCGCCGGATATCGAGATCGCCCGTAAGGCCGCGGAAGAGGAAGTCTCGTTCGTGGAATCTCTCTGCGATCATCCCGCCGATACGCTGATCGCGGTCCACCGCACCGCTGAGGACGGCGAGGTGCGCGAGACGTTCCGCACGCTCCGTCCGCGCGGCGGACCGAAACCGTTGCGGGCTTTCTCCTTCCTGGCGGCCGAAGGTGAAGAAGAGCCTGTTGATCGCGTAGACCTCATCGGCATGGCATCGAAACGTGAACGCAGATGAAGGACTTTTGGATTTCCTGCGGCCATCACCTGCTCGACCGTGACGCGGGCGGCGGTCTCGTCGTGACCGACGAGTTCCTGAAGGCCTATTTCGTGAGGCCCGAGCTTCGGCCGCCGCCTGACGCATGCACGGTTGAGCGCGCGCTCCACGCCGCCCTTCTGGCCACACCGCGCCGCATCGTCCCGGCTGCGGAGGTCGCTGAAATCGCCGACGCAGACGCCCGCGAGAATTGGCAGTTCGTGCTCGAATTCCGCGACCTGTTGCTCCGCCATGCCACGCTGGAGGCAGCTTATCTCGCGCTGATAAGGAGCGGCGCGATGCGGCTGCCGCCGCTGTTCGTCAGTCAGCTCGCTCATGTGATTCTGCGCAACGCGCTCGATGGCATTGAGGACCCGTTTGTGCTGCGCGCCGCGGAACTGCTGTACCGGCCTCAGCGCCTGACGCTTCACGACCAGTCGCTGCTTGCAGCCGACGAGGAGAAGATCGCAGGCGCAAGCCCGGTGCCCCTTTCGCCGCTGGTCTCGATGCTCGGCGTGCCGGCGCAAGCCGAGATTGACGTGATGACCGAAGACAATGCCGAAACATACTGGGAGCGCAGTGACATGTTCGACATGGCGCTCGACCTCACCTCCGGGCGCCGCGGTCTGGAAGGTCTCGCAACGGCGTTGACGCGCTGGATCTTTCATCTTCTGTCGGTCGACGTCTCGATCGAACCGATCCGGGAACTGCACGATGCGAAATTCACCTGGTATGTGGGTCTCGACGCGGAGGCCACCCAAATCGGAGACCGCCTCTGGAACGGTGAGCCGCTCGATGAAACAATCCAAGGCCGCATCACGGGCCTGTTCAGGCTGACCTTTGTCGGCCATGTGGCGGTGGAGGATGAAGTCAAGGGAGAACCGGTTTATCTGATCATGGCGATGAACGAGAACAAGCTCCTTCGGTTGAAGCCGCAGAACCTCGTCACCGGCTTGCCGGTCAAGCATCTGGAGACGGTGAATTGAGCCCCGCTGCCGCGCCCCTTGTCCGCATTCCTGTCGGCGTCGTCATCGAGCGCCGTAAAGCCGCTTCGCAGTGGGGCGATTTTATCTGGCGACCTATCGGCGTGTTGCCCGATGAACCTGATATGGCGCCCTGGACGACACTGCGTCAGGAGGACGAGGTGGAGTCGTTCTATATCGGCAGCGCAACGGTCGATCTCTACCGGTCGGAATCCTCACATTATCGCCAGAACCTGATGACCGGCGCGCCGGGCATTTGGATTGCGCTGAGCCCGTCCGACGGCGAGCATCCCTACACCATCGCCGTCGTCACAGCCGATCCGGCGGAGGGCGAGGGCTTCAACGAAACCGCGACCTATATCGTGGAGCAGGTGCCGATGCCGGAGGCAATCCGCGAGGTCGTCGAGCACTTCGTCAACGAACACTATGTCGAAGAGGGCTTCATCAAGCGCAGGCGGACGCGCGCCGATCCAGAGGCACTCGCGCAGCGTCGGCCTTCGTCTGGCACGACACGGGATCGCAAATCATGAGCGACGAGGACTTTCTCAGCCGCTGGTCGCGCCGCAAGCGAGAAGCCGCCCAGCCTGTCCGGAGCACGGCGCAGCCTGCAACTTCGGCAGGGCCCGGCGTACCTTCATCTGGGGACAATGCATCGGTCACCCCTCCCGAAGCACGACCGGCAACGGCGGAAGACGAATTTGACCTCGCAAGTCTCCCGCCGATCGAATCGATTACCGCCACGACGGACGTCACCGCGTTCTTGCGCCCGGGCGTGCCGCTTGAACTCAGGCGCGCGGCGCTGCGGCGAGCCTGGGAGGCCGATCCGGCGATCCGCGATTTTATCGGGCCAGCCGAGAACGCCTGGGACTTCAATGATCCGAACGCGATGTCAGGATTTGGTCCACTCGATCAGACGCCCGAACAAGTCCGCGAAATGGCCGCAAAGATCGTGGGCAGGGTGCGCGATGCGATGGAGGGACCTGCACCTGCCGACGAGAAAGGCCTCGAGAAAGGCCTGACGCAACACGCAACCGAAAGCCAATCCGAGCAAATCGCCGAGCAGTCATCCGATTCGCAATCTTCTGCGGCCGTTGAGCCTCCCGTTACCGGCGGGCACATCGCGTCCTTCACCCGCGACACACCCGACCAAACCGAAGATTTGCGTCAGCGCGCTGCGCCACACAATGAGCAGCCCGTGCCGAGGGTGCGTCGCATGCATGGCCGTGCATTACCCCGCTAACGCCTCCTTTTTCTAGCGTTCCATAGCCAATGGCTATCGAAAGCCGTTGACCGCTCCCGTTCCCGGGCGTACCTTGGACTCGTTCTTAAAAAGAAGAAGCGCTCGAGGCGCTCAACCGGGAACGAACAAGGTGCGCGATCGGGGACTAGATGTAGCCATTCGTGCAGCGGGCGGTGTTACCGAGCTTGCCCGCAGAATAGGCATCGCGCAGCCGTCGGTCTCCAAATGGGATCGTGTTCCCGCTGAACGTGTTGCCTCGGTCGAGCACGCCACGGGAGTCTCGCGCGTCATTCTCCGTCCTGATCTCTTCGCTGAAAGCCGTACCAGCGGCCTCGACGAGATCGATGCCGAACGCGCCCGCTATTACGAATTGCTCGCCACTTTGCTGGCCCGCGCGCCATCAACGGCGTTCCTTGCGCGGCTTGCCGAAGTGCGTGGAGATGCGACGCCGCTCGGCGTTGCTCTGACGGCGCTGGCGCAAGCCGCTGCCGGCGGTGATGTTTCGAGCATCGAACGCGAGTATTTCGAGCTCTTTATCGGGCTCGGCCGCGGTGAGTTCCTACCCTATGCGTCCTACTATCAGTCCGGTTTTCTCAACGAGCGGCCGCTGGCCCGGCTGAGGTCCGATCTTGTTGCGTTCGGTATCGAGCGCGCAGAAAGCAATCACGAGCCGGAGGATCACGCGGCGACCCTTTGCGAGATCATGGCAGGTCTTGTTGCGCGCCGCTTCCCGGCTCCGGAAAACGCCGACCGCGATTTGTTCATCAGACATATCGAGCCGTGGATGGGCCGCTTATTCGCGGACATGGCGCGCGCGGACAGCGCAAAGTTCTACCGCCATGTCGGCGCTCTCGGAAGCTTGTTTCTGGACATCGAGGCAGAGGCGTTCACGCTCGCCGAATGAACGTCCGGCGGTGCGGCGTTCGGACAGGAGGATAGACGACGATGAAGACAGACAAGACGGCAGCAGTCGGACGTCGTGATTTTCTCCGCACACTGAGCGCCGGGGCGCTCGGCGTCGGCGCGGCCGCCAGCAGCAGTGCCCTGCCGGCTCTCGCCGACAGCGAGAGCAACGACGAGAAGCGCAAGGCCCGCTACACCGAGTCCGACCACGTGAAGGCTTACTACCGGGTCAACCGTTATCCTCAGCCGCGCTGAAGGAGGCATTCCGTGCTTATCAAGAGAACCGAGCGTCAGGCGCGCCGTAGTCAGCTTTCTTCAGCTTTGGCTTCGCAAGCAGGAGGTCTCGATCGCCGTTCGTTCCTCCGACGCTCCGGCGTCGTCGCCGGCGGACTTGCCGCCATGGGGGCATTGCCGCTTGGCAGCGTCCGCAAGGCCGAAGCGGCCGCGGCAGGGCCGCTCAGCGCCGGCGCCACGGTTCGCAAGAGCATCTGCACCCATTGCGCGGTGGGCTGCACTGTCACCGCAGAAGTTTTGAACGGCGTGTGGATTGGCCAGGAGCCGAGCTGGGATAGCCCGATCAATCGCGGCTCGCATTGCGCCAAGGGCGCCTCGGTCCGCGAGCTCGTCCATAGCGACCGCCGACTGCGCTATCCGATGAAGCTCGTCAACGGCGAATGGACTCGCACGTCATGGGATGCCGCGATCGACGAAATTGGCGACAAGCTGCTGCAAGTCCGTCAGAAGTCCGGCAGCGAGTCGGTGTACTGGCTGGGCTCGGCCAAGATGACGAACGAAGGTTCGTATCTCTTCCGTAAGCTCGGCGCCTATTGGGGCACCAACAGCACCGACCACCAGGCGCGCATCTGCCATTCAACGACCGTGACCGGCGTGGCCAATACCTGGGGCTACGGCGCGATGACGAACAACCTCAACGACATGCGTAATTCGAAGACGCTGCTCTATATCGGCAGCAACGCCGCCGAGGCGCATCCGGTCGGCATGCAGCACATGCTGGAATCGAAGGAGCTCAACAAGGGCAACTTCATCGTGTTCGACCCGCGCATGACCCGCACCGCGGCGCATGCGACCGAATACGCCCGCTTCCGTCCCGGCACCGATATTCCGGTGCTCTACGGGATGATGTGGCACATCCTGAAGAACGGCTGGGAGGACAAGGAGTTCATTCGCCAGCGCGTCTACGGCTTCGACGATGTCCGCAAGGAAGTGGAGAAGTGGAATCCGCAGGAGTGCGAGCGCGTCACCGGCGTGCCGGGCGCGCAGATGGAGCGCATCGCCAGGATGTTCGCCACCGAGAAGCCGGCGACCATCATCTGGTGCATGGGCCAGACCCAGCATTCGGTCGGCACGGCCAACGTGCGGGTGAGCTGTATCGCGCTGCTGATGACCGGCAACATCGGCAAGCAGGGCACCGGCGCCAACATCCTGCGCGGCCACGACAACGTCCAGGGCGCCACGGACGTCGGCCTCGATATCGTGACGCTGCCGTTCTACTACGGTCTTGCCGAAGGCGCGTGGAAGCACTGGTCGCGGGTCTGGGAGACGGACTTCGAGTGGTTCAAGTCGCGCTTCGACGACCCGAAGATGATGAACACGCCCGGCATTCCGCTGACGCGGTGGTTCGACGCGGTTCTGCTGCCGAAAGATCAGGTTGCTCAGAAAGACACTTTGAAGGCGATGTTCGTGCAAGGACACGCCAGCAACAGCATCACTCGCATCCCGGCATCGATGAAGGCGCTGGAGGCGCTCGATCTCCTCGTCATCGCCGACCCGCATCCGACGACCTGGGCGTCACTCGCCGTGCAGGCCGGCCGCAAGGACGGCACCTATCTGCTGCCGGTTGCGACCCAGTTCGAATGCACCGGCTCACGCGTCGCCACCGGGCGGCAGTTGCAGTGGGGCGAGCAGATCGTCAAGCCGGTCTTCGAGTCGAAAGACGACCTCGAGATCATGTATCTGATCGCCAAGAAGCTCGGCTTCGCCGACAAGATGTTCAAGAACATCAAGGTCGAGAACAACCTGCCGCTGGCCGAGGATCTCCTGCGCGAAATCAACCGCGGGAGCTGGTCGACCGGCTATTGTGGCCAGTCGCCGGAGCGGCTCAAGGCGCACATGAAGAACCAGCACAAGTTCGACCTGGTGACGACGCGCGCGCCCAAGGACGATCCGGAGGTCGGCGGCGACTACTACGGTCTGCCGTGGCCGTGCTGGGGCGCGCCCGAGGTCAGGCATCCGGGCACGCCGCTGCTTTATGCGCCGTTCCGCTCTGCGATGGACGGCGGCGGCACGTTCCGCCCTCGCTTCGGCCTCGAGCGCGAGGAGAAGCTGCCCGACGGCAGCACGCGCAAGGTGAGCCTGCTAGCTGACGGCGTCTACTCGGAGGGCTCGGAGATCAAGGACGGTTATCCGGAGTTCACTTATGGCGTGCTGAAGAAGCTCGGCTGGGACGGCGACCTGACGGCGCAGGAACTTGCCACGATCAACAAGATCGGCGGCGACAAGCCGGACGGCATGTCGTGGTCGACCGACCTGTCTGGCGGCATCCAGCGCGTCGCGCTGAAGCGTGGCTGTATCCCCTCCGGCAACGGCAAGGCGCGCATGGTCGCCTGGAATCTGCCCGATCCGGTCCCGGTGCATCGCGAGCCGATCTACACGCCGCGCGTCGAGTTGGTCTCGAAATATCCGACGCTGCCTGACGCCAAGCAGTTCCGGCTGCCAAACATCGGCTTCTCGGTGCAGAAGGCGGCGGTGGACAAGGGCATCGCGAAGCAGTTTCCGCTGATCCTGTCGTCCGGCCGCCTAGTCGAATACGAAGGCGGCGGCGAAGAAACACGGACCAATCCCTGGCTGGCCGAACTCCAACAGGACATGTTCATCGAAATCAGTCCGGCTGACGCCGCCGAGCGCGGTATCAGGGACGGCGGCTGGGTCTGGGTGACCGGCGCGGAAAGCGGTGCCAAGGCCAAGATGAAGGCGCTGGTGACCGAGCGGGTCGGCAAGGGCGTCGCCTGGATGCCGTTCCATTTCGGCGGATGGTTCCAGGGCATCGATATGCGCGCCAATTACCCGAAGGGCACCGACCCGATCGTCCTGGGCGAGAGCGCCAACACCATCACCACCTATGGCTACGACCCGGCCACCGGCATGCAGGAGCCCAAGGTGACACTCTGCCAGATCGCGGCGGCGTAAGGAGCAGCAACAATGGCCCGGATGAAATTCCTCTGCGACGCCGATCGTTGCATCGAGTGCAACGCATGCGTCACCGCTTGTAAGAACGAACACGAAGTGCCGTGGGGCATCAATCGCCGCCGCGTGGTCACCATCAACGATGGCAAGCCGGGCGAGCGCTCGATCTCGATGGCCTGCATGCATTGCACCGACGCGCCGTGTGCCGCCGTATGTCCGGTGAACTGCTTCTATACGACGGCGGACGCCGTGGTGCTGCACTCGAAAGATCTCTGCATCGGCTGCGGCTATTGCTTCTATGCCTGTCCATTCGGCGCGCCGCAGTATCCCAAGGTCGGTAACTTCGGTTCACGCGGCAAGATGGACAAATGCACCTTCTGTGCTGGCGGCCCGGAAGCCGACGGCAGTCAGGCCGAATACGCCAAGTACGGCGCCAACCGGCTCGCTGAGGGCAAGCTCCCGCTCTGCGCCGAAATGTGCTCGACCAAATCGCTGCTTGCCGGCGATGGCGAGATCATTGCTCAGATCTACAAGGAGCGGGTGACGCGTCGCGGCTATGGCTCCGGAGCCTGGGGCTGGCAGACGGCGTATCGCGAAACTATTGCCTCCTAATTTTGGGTGACGTCGGAGCGGCGACCCCGCCCGGCGGCAAATCGGAGCAACGCGAATGGCTATTTTGTCAAAGCACTTCCGGCTGCTTGTCGCTGCGCTGGCGCTGATGCTGGCGGTGGTGGTCTCGGCCCCTGCTGGCGCGCAGCAGCAGCCTTCCTCGGTCAATCCCACAGCACAGTCGGTGACTGAAAAGGATCTTCTCGATAAGCTGAAGATCATCAGCGGCCGCGGTACCATCCCTGATACCAAATCCTACACCATCGAGCAGCCGGCCGGGCGCGATTGGCGACAGTTCCATAACGTCACGCTCCGATGGATCGGCGCCGTCGCGATCCTTGGGGTTCTGGCAGTTCTCGTAGCCTTCTATTTATGGCGCGGGATGGTGAGGATCGAGAGCGGCCGTTCCGGCCGTACGATCGTCCGGTTCAATGCATTCGAACGGTTCATTCACTGGATGACCGCTACCTGTTTCATAATTCTCGCCATCACTGGTCTGAACATCACCTTCGGTCGCCCCCTGCTGCTGCCGCTGATTGGCGAAGAGGCATTCTCTACCTGGTCGCAATGGGGAAAATATGCGCACAACTACCTCAGTTTCCCATTCACATTGGGCGTCGTCGTCATCTTCCTGATGTGGATCGCCGGAAACATTCCCAACAGGGTTGACGTCGAGTGGCTGAAGCGTGGCGGCGGCATCGTGGGGCATGACCATCCGCCTGCCTACCGCTTCAATGCCGGGCAGAAGATGATCTATTGGATTGTCGTGATCGGCGGTACGGCGGTCGCCGCCTCCGGCTATGTCCTGATGTTCCCGTTCTACCTGTCGGGCATTGAAGGGATGCAGACAGCCCAGATGGTGCATTCGATCGTCGCCATGCTGTTTATCGCAGCAATGCTCGCCCACATCTACATCGGCACCATCGGTATGGAGGGGGCGTTCGAGGCAATGGGCGAAGGCAGCGTCGATGTGAACTGGGCCAAGGAGCATCACAGCCTCTGGCTTGAAGAAGAGAAGGCCCACACGGGCCGGGACGACTCGCGGCACCGGCCGATGGCTACGCCGGCCGAATAGACGGCGGGACTCGACGCGCCAGCGTGGCGAGGATCGGCATCGCGGGCTGCGCGTCATCGAGCACCGAAACGCGCGTAATAGGACGCGCCCCGAACCGAGAGGGGAGATGGCGGACAAGCGCATCATCCTGGTGTGTTCCTGCGAAAACACCATGCCACTCGACGAAGGCGCGATCCGGCGCGGCTGCCACGACGCCGACGTACTGACTGCGCGCCAGCTCTGCCGCACCGAGCTCGACCGCTTTCGTGCGATAGCAGGCACCGGCATGGCGCTCACTGTGGCCTGCACCCAGGAGGCACCGCTGTTCACGGAGGTGGCGCCGGATTCGCCGCTGTCGTTCGCGAACCTGCGCGAGACCGGCGGTTGGTCGGACGAGGCTGCGGCGGCCGGCCCGAAGATGGCGGCGCTGCTTGCGGCGGCGGCCGAGCCCGTGCCACCGGTGCGTTTCGTCAGCCTCGCAAGCGAGGGCGCGATCCTGATTTACGGCCGTGACGAGCAGGCGATCGAGGCCGGTCGGATGCTTGCCGAGCATCTCGACGTGACCGAGTTGATCGCCAAGCCTCGCGACATCACACCGCCGCGCATCACCGACTTCCCCGTGGTCAAGGGCAAGGTCCGCCTGGCCAAGGGGCATCTCGGCGAGTTCGAGGTTACGGTGGACGACTACGCCGCGCCCGCTCCATCGTCGCGCGCGGCTCTTGCGTTCGGTCCGTCCCGCGACGGGGCAGTATCACGCTGCGATATCCTACTCGACTTGTCCGGCGACGCTCCGCTGTTCCCCGCCCATGACCTGCGCGAGGGATACCTGCGCGCCGATCCAGGCAATCCGGCCGATCTGCTGCGCGCGGTGTTCAAGGCGCGCGATCTCGTCGGCACCTTCGACAAGCCGCTCTACGTGAGTTTCAACGCCGGCCTGTGTGCACATTCCCGCTCTGGGATCGTCGGCTGCCGTCGCTGTCTCGACCTATGTCCGACCGGCGCCATCGCGCCCGCAGGCGACCACGTGGCGATCGATGCCAGCGTCTGCGCCGGCTGCGGCCAGTGTGCTGCTGTCTGCCCCTCCGGAGCGGCCGGCTATGCGCTCCCGCCCGCGGACGCGCTCATGCGGCGCCTGCGTACCCTGCTCACGACGTATCGCAAGACCGGCGGCAAGCGCCCGGTTGTGTTCCTCCACGACGAGGCGCACGGCACCGAGCTGATCGATGCGCTCGCACGGCACGGCAACGGATTGCCGGCCGACGTATTGCCGCTTGCGGTCAATGAGGTCACCCAAGTCGGGCTTGAGACGGTAGCGGCGGCATTCGCCTATGGGGCGAGCGCGCTGCGCGTCCTGCAGCGGGCGCGGCCGTGGCACGATCCCGAGGGGCTGAGGAGGACGCTGGCGCTGGCCGAGCCGATCCTGACCGGGCTCGGTTTTGCGCCGGAGAGCGCCGTCGCGATCGAGACCGACGATCCGGACGCGCTCGGCGAAGCGTTGCGCACCGTCGCGCCTGCGGACGGCGTGCGCAATCCCGCGAGCTTCATGCCGGTCGGCGGCAAGCGCGAGGTGCTGAACTTCGCACTGAGGGAGCTGCATCGGGTCGCACCGGTGCCGGTAGACGTGGTGCCGCTGCCGGCGGGCGCGCCGTTCGGCACGGTCGAGGTCGAGGTCGCGGGCTGCACACTCTGCCTCGCCTGCGTGGCGGCTTGTCCGACCGGCGCATTGCGGGACGATCCGGACCGGCCGACGCTGCGCTTTGCCGAGAACGCTTGCATACAGTGCGGCCTGTGCCAGGCAACCTGTCCGGAAAAGGTCATCAGCCTGAAAGCCCGGATCGACTTCACCGCCGCGACCGCGCCCGCTCGTCTGATCAAGCAGGAGGAGCCGTTCCTGTGCGTCTCCTGCGGCAAGCCGTTCGGCACGCGCAGTACCATTGAGCGCGTCGTCGCCAAGCTCGAAGACCGGCACTGGATGTTCAAAGGCTCGGCACTGCGGCTCGAGATCCTGAAGATGTGCGAGGACTGCCGCGTGGCGGCGGTGACGCAGGACGATTTCAGTCCGTACGGCGCACCGCGCCCAAACCCGCGCACCACAGAGGATTATCTGCGTGAGCGGGAGGAGCAGGACGAGAGTTGACGGCTATTTCGGTGTTGTGGCGCGTGCCAGGAACTCCATCAGAGCCTTGCGGTCTTCTGCCGAACCGATGATCTGCTCCGGCATCTTGGTGCCAGGAGTGTACGTCATGGGACCGATTTCGAACAGCCGCGACACCGTCTCCGGCGCCCAGACGATGTCCATCTTCCTCAGCGCCTCGGAGAAGTCGTAGCCGGGCAGCCGCGCGATGCGGCGGCCGAAGATGCCATAGAGCGTAGGGCCGGCACGGTTGCCTCCGTCCGGCGTGAGCGCGTGGCAGGCGATGCAGGCGCGGTAGACCTCGGCGCCACGGTCCCCCGCATAGGCGGCGAGCGGATCCTCGGCGCTCGCCATCGCGGTTTGGCCGACGTGGTCGCCGGTGAGCGCATCCCAGCGCCGTATCACGCGGTCGCCGCCGCCGGTGACGAGCGTGCGGTTGTCGGGAAGGAACGCTGCCGACCACACCGGCAATCCCGGCCCGGCCAGCGTGCGCACGAGCTTTCGCGACTTGCGCTCTATCACCGCCACCGAGCCACGGATGCCCGCCGCCGCGACCAGCGCGCCGTCGCCCGACACCGCAACGGAGACGACAGGCACCTGGGCAGCCGCCACCTCGCCATGCGGTTCGCCCGCGGGCGACAGGAAGAACACCCGTCCGTCGGCGGCACCGGCCACGATCTCGCCGTCGGGAGCGACCGTCACGGAATTGAACGGCACAAGCATGGTGACGATGATCGGTGCGCCGCCGTCGAGCGGCCAGATGCGCACCTGCGGATCGTGACTGACGCTGACCACGGCGTTGCCGTCCGGCGTGAAAGCGACCCCGTTCACGTTCTGCCGGTGGCCTTCGAGCGTGCGCGGCTTGCCGCCGTCGAGCGGCCATAGCCGCACCGTGCGGTCCCACGATGCCGAGGCCAGCGTGCGCCCGTCGGGCGAGACAGCCAGCGCGGCGATTGGCGCGGTATGGCCCTCGAACACGGTCATGGGGGCGGTGTCGCCGGGCTGCCAGACCGCGACCTTGCCGTCCTCCCCACCGGTAACGGCACGGCTGTCCGGCAGGAGCGCGACGGCGTTGACCGCGCTGTCGTGGAACCGCAACACCCGGACTGCTGAATTGCGCTTCAGCGACCAGCGGATCGCGGAGGTATCGAAGCTGCCGGAGAGGACAGTCTCGCCGTCAGGCGCAACTGCGATCGCGCGCACCGGCCCGCCATGGCCACGCAGCTGCGCCTCGGCGGGCTGGGCAGCCAAAATCAGAGCAACGGCAAGCGCGAGTGCGATCCGTTTCATCGCGAGAACGCTAGCAACCGCTTTACCCGAGGTCCAGCGCGAACGCCGTTCGGGACCGGTGGGGTGCGCTCGCTACTCCGCCGCCTCGCTCGCGCGGCGTACGGCCTCGACACGCGCAGCACAGTATTTGAACTCGGGAATTTTGCCGAACGGATCGAGCGCCGGATTGGTAAGCAGATTGGCCGCAGCCTCCACGTAGGCAAACGGAATGAACACCACGCCGTCGGGTACCGCGTCGTCCTGGCGCGCAGCGAGTTCCACCACGCCGCGGCGCGTCGCCACCCGCACGAAGTCCCCCGGACGGATACCGAGCTTGGCGATGGTGCCGCGCGAGACCGCCGCGATCGGACTGGGCTCGAGCGCGTCGAGCGTCGAGGCGCGCCGCGTCATGGCACCGGTATGCCAGTGCTCAAGCTGTCGGCCGGTCGTGAGAATGAACGGATACTCGTCGTCCGGCACCTCGTCTGGCGGAATGAGCTTCGCCGCCACGAGCTTGCCGACGCCGCCGGGCCGCGGGAAGCCCTTGTCGAACACCACGTCGCGGCCCGGCTTGTCCGGTGCGTCGCACGGATAGGTGACGGCATCCTCACGCGCCACGCGCTCCCAGGAGATGTTGTCGAGCGAGGGCATCAGCGCAGCCATCTCTGCGTAGATTTCGCTCGGATGCGTATAGTTCCAGGGCAGGCCGATGCGCCGGCCGATCTCCTGGATGATCCACCAGTCGCATCTGGCCTCCCCCGGTAGCGGCAGCGCCTGCCGCCCCATCTGGACTTGTCGATTCGTGTTGGTCACCGTGCCGTCCTTCTCCGGCCAGGCCGAGGCCGGCAGCACCACGTCGGCGTAGATCGCGGTCTCGGTGAGGAACAGGTCCTGCACCACGAGATGCTCCAGGTGCGCCAGCGCCTCGCGGGCATGGTTGAGGTCGGGATCCGACATCGCGGGGTTCTCCCCCATGATGTACATGCCCTTGATCTGATCGGCGTGGATCGCGTCCATGATCTCGACGACGGTGAGGCCGCACTTGGGATCGAGCCTGGTGCCCCAGGCTGTCTCGTACTTGGCACGGATCTCCTCGTTCTCGACCGACTTGTAGTCGGGGAAGAACATCGGAATGAGCCCAGCGTCGGAGGCGCCCTGCACGTTGTTCTGGCCGCGCAGCGGATGCAGGCCGGTGCCGGGCCTGCCGATCTGGCCGGTGATCAGGGAGAGCGCGATCAGGCAGCGGGCGTTGTCGGTGCCGTGGGTGTGCTGCGACACGCCCATGCCCCAGAAGATGATCGCCGACCTGGCGCGCGCGAACTTGCGCGCCACGATGCGCAGTTCGTCGGCCTCGATACCGCAGATCGGCGCCATTTCCTCGGGCGTGAACTCCTTGATGCTCTCGGCGAAAGCCGGGAAGCCTTCGACGTAGGTCTGGATATACTGCTCGTCGTAGAGTCCCTCGGTGACGATGGTGTTGAGGATGCCGTTGAGCATCGCAACGTCGGTGCCGTTCTTGAATTGCAGCATGTGCGAGGCATGGCGCTTGAGCGCGTGCCCGCGTGGGTCCATGACAATGAGCTGTGCCCCGCGCTTGGCCGCCTGCTTGAAGAAGGTCGCGGCGACGGGATGGTTCTCGGTCGGGTTGGCGCCGATCACCACGATGACTTCCGAGTTCTTGCATTCATTGAAGGTGGCCGACACCGCGCCCGAGCCCACGCCCTCCATCAGCGCTGCCACCGACGAGGCGTGACACAGCCGCGTACAGTGATCGACGTTGTTGGTGCCGAAGCCAGTGCGCACGAGCTTCTGGAACAGGTACGCCTCTTCGTTGGAGCCCTTGGCCGAGCCGAAGCCGGCGAGCGCGCCGGAGCCGTCGCGGTCGCGGATCTTCTTCAGGCCGGCGGCGGCCCGGTCGAGCGCCTCCTCCCACGTGGCCTCGCGGAAATGCGTCCACGGGTTTGCCGGGTCGATCGCCTCGTGCGGCACCTTCGGCACGCCGTCCTTGCGGATCATCGGCTTCACGAGCCGCTGCGGATTGTGCACGTAGTCGAAGCCGAAACGGCCTTTTACGCACAGCCGGGTCTGGTTGGCGGGGCCGTTCCTGCCGCTCACATAAAGCAGCTTG
>JBFWYV010000100.1:0-15579 GCA_050186055.1 Hyphomicrobiaceae bacterium
TGGCCGCCATGGCGGACGTCGATACTCCCATCACAAGCGCGACCGATATCGGAAGTAATGTTCTACGCATCTGTTTACTCCATTCGTCATAGTCCGGGCGAACTGCGTGTCGATTCATGATGGCTTCGATTCACGATGGCTTCGCCAGGACAAAGCCTGAGGGCATGCCTGCGTTGTTGCGGCAGGCCTGGACACCGAATCCGACCGCCCGGTGACTGGCGCGTGCATTCAAGCGCGCCGTCTACTGCTTGCTGTTGTTGGTGTCCGGATCAGCGTTCGGCGTTGCTCTCGAGCCGCTTTCCCCGGTTCCTTCGCCGGTCGCGGATGTCCCGCCTCTGGCCCCGGCCGCGCCTTGATCTGCAAACTGTACGCCCAGAGCCGCCAGGGTCTGCTGGTTGAGATCGCCATTACCCGGCAGGTTCTTTTCCTGTTGGTAGCTCCTGAGAGCTTCTCTTGTATTGTTGCCCCAGATTCCGTCCACGCCCTTTGCGTCGAACCCGGCTTTGTTAAGGCCCCTCTGGATTCGCCGGATCTGATCCCTGTTCAGTTGCGAATGATCAATTGCCGGCGACTGATTCTGAGAGCCGGCGTTTTTGTCCTTCATCATCGGCTGCTGTTGCGTTGTCCCTTCCGAGGAAGGATTGGGCTGTCCCTCGGCGAGCGCCATCGACGGAACTGCGAATGTCAAGCTGGTCGCCGCGGCTAGAATGAGATGTTTCATGTTCTGCTCCTCCGTTATCGCTCGGCGCGTAGCGCGCACTGGAGTCAATACGGGGTAGAGCTTGTTTGGTTCCAACCTGGCGGCATTTCGCAATTTACGGCGGGACGCAGAATGTCCGCGATCAGTACGAAGATTTGGTGCGCTTCAACGAGTGTTGCCGATGCGGCGATCCAAAAGCACGGGGGAAGATATGGTCAATTGCTTTGCTGTGCCGTGAACGAGCCCTCGTATCCGGCCGGAGATACCGGCGGTTTTCGCATGCCTACGGCGTAGTGATCCCCCTTGTTTTCTTTTATGTCGCTCAAAAATGCTGCAAGCTTTTCACTCCATAATGACCAGCCGGCTTGATCGTTTGCGAGGTAATGTCCCTCGCGGCCATAAGCTGGAGTGATCTGCAATCGGGCGCGGGCGCCTGCCGATACAAATGCACGAAACATTGTCGTGGCGAGCCGAGGCGAGAAGTAGCTGTCGTTTTGTGCATAAAGCCATAAGGACGGGACGCGGCTTGCCGAACCCAGGCGGCCCGCGTCGCTCACCAGTCGTTTGCGGCCGCAAATTGCATTCGCCCTTCCGCCCGCATGGCCGCCACGCCCGCCTGCGAAATTAACGACACCCCGCAACCCGGGAATGTCGCGCCCGCTCAAGGCCAGGCTGGCCCAGCCACCGCTCGATATTCCGGCGACAACGATGGTATCAGGCAGCACGAATGTCTGATGCGCCATATATCGGACAGCAGCCTCGATATCATCAGCGGCCGCCTGTGCCGACGCAAAATGTTCAGGTCTCGCACAAGTGTCGCGTCCTTCGACCAACTCGCCCCCGGTGGCGCCATGCCCGCGACGCTGCGGCAGCACGACAGCCCAGCCGCGCGAAACGAACCAGCGTGACAGCCAATAGAAGACCGGCATGGAGACCGACTCGTTTGTCGACGCGTCGGTGCCGTGATTGATCACCACCAGGGGGCGGGCTTTATCGCTGCAACTGGCGCCTGGGCGAAAAACGGTGGCCCGGAGATCGATCTCGTCGCTGGCGCCGGGGAGCATCCATAGCTGTTCGCACATTCTCGGCCCCATGGGTCCGAAAGGGCCGAAGCGCGTCACTGCCGAATTATCCGGTTTGGATTTTTCGGCGGCCGCCGATGCTCCGGATGCAAGGGCAAATAAAGCCGCCGAGCACATAGCTCCGATCACCGAGATCGCCACCTGCTTCACCCTCTCACCCCCAACGACGCCGTAATCCGGCACGCCTACGTCATCCGGCCGACCGCTGCAAGCTCTCACATCGCCGATCGGCGCTCCCGCCGCATGCGTGTCTCCGAGCAAGCCTGGTGGGATGGCCACGGTGCGGCGAAGCAGCATGCTCGCGCGGGCTGGAACCCAGTCGGCCGATGACTGTTAAGGGGGAAACTTCACGCCTGGGTGATGCGATGGGCTCAGCACTTATATTTGCGATGCTTTTTCTCGTCATGGTGTCCCCGCAAGCGTCGGCCCACAAGGCGCATTCGGGGCAGGATTACTCTCGGTTTCAACGGAAGAACGGCGGATCGTGCTGCAATAATCAGGACTGCCGCCCGGTCGAGTATCGGTATCGAAGCGACGGCAAGGTTGAAATGTACCCCGATGGCCGGGTCGTCGTGGTGCCGTCCGAATCCATCAATGAACAGCATTCGGACGATGGGCAGGCGCACTGGTGTGGAATACTGATGCCGAATAATGCAACGACATTCTGCGCCATTCTTCCCTTGCAGCTATCGGAGAGTCCGTGAATGCGGACAGGACCGGCCGGCACGATTTGAAGACTCGGTGCACAGTGCAGAGCCCGTCGCGCGACGAATTGAGATGCCATCAGCATTGCGGAAAGCGCCGACCAAATTCATGCGCCGGCTGCCGTCATGCAAGCGATGCGTGCGCCCCGTCGCAGGTTCAGTATGCAGACTGATGCCCGGCTTCGGAAGCCGGGCTAGCTGACGGACACATAGCGTTTTACGTTTGCCCGCGCTCCCTGCAGTGCCATCGCTTGCTGTTGGATCTGCTTATGATCATTGCTGCCGCGATAGCGATCGATGCTCTGCTCGTCGTCCCATTCCGAATAGGAAATGTACTCGCCGGGTTCGTCGAGGCACTTGAGCAATCGTTCGGATCTGCAACCGGGCTGCCGGATCATCAACTGGGAGCACTCCGCCTTCCATAGCTTTTCGGCCTGTTCGATTTGGCTTGGATCGACTTTGATGTGAATCAGGCGATATACGGTTGTCATGTGCACCTCCTCATTACTCGCTTCGTCAAATGGCTCGCCAACGCCGATAGGCAATCCCGAAGCGGGCGGCGAGATCGCGCTCTTCGAAATGCAGGGCGCCAATCACGTACGCGGTCATGCCGGCAGCGAGCAGGAGGTGGCCGAGCGTCATGTGCGGTGTGACCCATATGGCCGTAAGCACACCGACGTACATCGGATGTGGCACCGCCCTGTACAGATGTCCGGTCTTGAGCCGCGGTACCGGCGGGGGCGCTTTGCTGGTCAATGCACGCATCTGCTCGATGCCGAGCAATTCAAGAACGCCGAATGAGACTGCGCCGAGCAATAGAATGATCCATCCCATTGCGAAGGTCACCCAGAGCAGATCGCGCACCGGCCCATCCGCGTGCCAGACGACCGACGGGATCGGCTGCCAGAACAGGATGAGTGCGAGCAGAGCGAGGTTGGCGGCGTGAACATAGGTGCAGCGCTCGAAGGCAGGCGGCAACCGGCTCGTGACACGCTGCTTGAACCACGGCCGCGCCATCAACGAATGCTGCATGCCGAACAATGCGATAAGGCCAACGTTCACCGCCGCAGCGCCGAGCGGATGCAAATCGAAACCGCGATAGTCCACGGTCGGAAGCGGCCACGACTGCTCGCTCCAAGGTGGGCTCGCCAGGAACACGATGAAGCAAGCCCAAACCATCCACATGATCGAGAAACCGGACCAAGCGTAGAGCGATCCCGCCTCTGGGGATAGGGTTTTGGACGCTTTATCGACACGGTCCAAGCTCACGCGCGGCGCCTTTGTCACCTTCAGTGAAGTTCTACGAAACTCGCGAGGCGAACGAGCCGACGATGCGGTGAGCAGGTCCAAGCGACGGGCAGGCCGGAGCATGGCAACACTCTCAGCGTGAGAGAAAATTCGCAAGCACGAGAGCCAGCCCCAGCAGCACTGCGGCAGCGAGGCCGGCAATGAAAATCACACGCTGCGCGCGGGTCCGCAGAATGATCTCGCCGCCCCGCACCTGTTCCGCAGGGTATTCCTTGACCCGTTCGGGCCGATCTTCATGGACTGGCACAGGTCTCCTTTCGGAACCAACTGCTTTTCGTGGAACAAGGTTCCGGAATCACGCACTGTTTGCGCGACGATGGGAGCGTGCAGTCCGTCGCGTTTCTTGTTGTGCCTGTCACTCAAAGCTCGGGGAAAAGCCATCGGATGAATGACCTTTTCGTCGAAACCCTCGAGGACATCTATTGTGCGGAAAAGCAGACATCAAAGCGATGCCGTGGTCTCCTCACAACCTTCCATGCTTACGGGCTTTCTCGAGGCCTCAATGTTGTCGCCTCGAATCAGCGGGAGAGGGAATTCTGCGCAGCGCATGGCGGTCTGCTTCGTACAAAACAGTACCGAATACGGCGGGAACCGCGTTCGCCTGCAGGTCATTACGCGACTGGCATCATCGGGTCAGCCCACGGCCCTCGGCACGTCAGCCCACGGCCCTCGGCACGGCCAGCCCCCCAAGACGCACACCGCGCCGTGCCATATCGACGGGCCTCCCACCCCGAGAGTGCTGCGTTGTGCAACGCCGGAGACCGCGCCTGACTGATCCCCTCCAGAAGGCGCGGTCTCCATCAGTCCCTCGTCGCCTGGCGGAGGGAAGACCTGGGATAGAGCGCTGCAAACCGCTGGCGCAGGAGAGCCGGAGTTCATCGAGTTGAACTATTGCGGCGGCTCGGGTTCGTCCGGCGTGTCAATCCAGCCTCCGGCCAAGCATGAGCAGCGGCCGTCCGTTCCACATCGTCTGCGCCACCTCCGAGAAGCCGTTCTTCAGATAGAAACTGACGTTCCGCATGCCCTTTCCCGTGACGACGTGAAGCCCTTTTGCACCTTGCTCTTTCGCATGCCGGGCAAAGCGCTCGATCAGACGGGTCCCCAGGCCGTGCGATCTGAATGATGGCGCCAGATTGATGTGAAGGTGGGCCGGAAACTGCCGGGTCAGCGGAGCAAAGACGGCAAAATAGCCAAGCTCGCGATAGCGCGCGTCGCTGGCAGGGTCGGCCAGGCCGCCGATGACATAGCCGACCGGCAGGCCGTTCGGCCCCAGCGCGATGAAGGCTTCGGCGGGAGCCAGCGTCAGATAGCTCCCAAGCCACCGATAGCGGAACGAAGCACGAGCCGCCTCGTCTGCGAACGATTTGGTCGCACTCGCCTCGAAGAAGATCTCGTCAAGCGCGGCGATGACGCCGGGCGCGGGCTCGATCTCGAGGTAGGGAACGATGACGGTTGCGTGGTCCGCTGTGTCGTCCATGAACCGTACCCCCTTTCCCATCCATCTTCCCATCCATCCCGGCGACCGGTCCGCAGCCCGACCGCCGATTCGGGCGGCATTCCGCGATGAATGCGGCTACCGCAAGGCAGATTAATAGACCGCATACGGCGCTATGCGGCGGCGGCACGGCGGCTATGCAATTAGACCTCTAACTTTCTTGCGAAATAGATGCCATATTGCATTGCAACAACGGGCGCGGAACCTACCGGTGGGACCGCCCGGCAAGAAGAAGGAGAAGATCATGAGCGTCAAGACGTTAGATGGCCAGATGGGGCTACTTCCCGGATCGGGCAACCACAGTGTATGGGCAAAGATCAGATTGATGCTGCAGTCGATCGCCGATGGGCTGCGGATGGCGCATGAGTACAAGGACCTGACGGCCCAGGGTGTTCACCCCGAAGTCGCCTGCCGCAGGGTTTTCGAGGACGTTCGCGCCCGGTAAGGCGCGCCCGGTAAGGGAAGACACTGCAGACTTGACCGGAGCCGTGCCGCATCGTGTGGCACGGCTCTTTGCTTGTGACGACGCTGCTTGTGACCACGGGACCGGCGCGGCAGACCATCTGCTGGCTGTCTACAGGCCGGGAAGATTGTAGCGCGAAAACGCCGTACCCTCCTTCACGACGAACTCCAGCAGGAACGGTGCGCCGCCGCGGGTAACGCTCACCGCCTGGCGAATTGCCGGCACGATGTCGGCCGGGCGCTCGATACGCTGCGCCGCGACGCCGAGACCGTCGGCAACCTTTGCATAATTGCCGCCCACGGCCAGCGACTCGTATTTGCGCTGCGAGACCTTCAGCACATCGCGTTCCGCGGCCATCATGCCGTTGTTGAACACGATGGTCAGGATGGCGATCCGATTGCGGGCCGCCGTCTCGATATCGAGGCCGGTCATCCCGAAGGAGGAATCTCCCATCACGTTGATGCAGAGCTTGTCGGGGGCAGCAAGTTTGGCCCCCATGATGAGACCCAGTCCGTAGCCGAGCTGGGTCGACTTGCCCCATCCGAGGTAGCTGCCGGGCACCGTAGGCTCCCAGAACGGCAATAGCTGCTCGCGCGGACCGCCCGAATCGTGGGTGATGATCACCTCGTCCCTGTCGAGCGTCCGCATCAAATCCCGGATCACCCTGTACTGGTTGAGCGGTTCCTCGTCCGAATCGAGCTGCGGCGCCCATTCTTCGAGCCATGCGCGCTTTACCGCGGCGATTTCTCCGATCAGCGTCTGCAGCGCTGTCTTCGCCGAGCCCCGCTGGCGGCCGACCTCCTCGATGAGCGCCTCGATCACCAGGGCCGCATCCCCGATCAAGGCGGCATCTACGGCGTAGTCCTTATTGATGTCTCCCGCTTCGTTGGTGGCGTGGATGAGGGTCTTGCCGGGAGGCATGCCCGGCCCGAACGGCGTGCGCGTCAGGCTTGAGCCGATCGCCAGCACCAGATCGGACCGCGCCATGAAATGCGCGAACTGCTTGGGGCGGGACCGCGTGGAGGCGCCGAGCGCCAGAGGATGGCTCTCGGCTATCGCGCTCTTGCCCGGGTTGGTGGTGACAACGGGCGCGGGGATCAACTCGGCGAGGGCAGCCAGCCGCTCGCCCGCCTCCGCGTAATGTATCCCCTGCCCGGCCCACAGCACCGGATGTTTCGCCGCCAGCAGCAGCCGCACGGCCTGTCGCACGGCGGCAGGGTCGGGCGCGCCGCGCTGAACAGGCACTGGCTGGTAATCAAGCGGGCCATCGAACTCCGCCTCCCAGACTTCCGGCGGCACTTCCAGCAGCACCGGCCCGCCGCGCCCCGATCGCATGGCCTGGTAAGCCCTGCGCATCAGGTCCGGCACCTCCCTGATGGAATGGGCCTGCGCCGACCATTTGACGACGGGGCGATAGACGTCGGCCGCCCTGAACATCGGCCGCACGAACTGACGATCCAGCCCTACTGCGGCGGGAATGACCAGCATCGGCACGTTCTCAGCAAACGCCTGCGCGATGCCGGGGAAAGCGTTTTCGATGCCCGGTCCTTGCTGGGCGGCAAACACACCGTTCTGGCGGCCTCGCCTGACCCGCGAGAATCCGTCCGCCATACCGACCCCGACACGTTCCTGCCGGCACAGGATCGGCCTGATACCGGCCTCCGCACAGGTCTCGATCAATGGGTTGCGAGGATAGCAGGCAAGGAACCCGGTCCCTTCCCGTTTCAGGATCTCGGTGATCAGCCCGGCGCCATTCATGCGTGTCCTCCCTGCCTGCCGTTGCCGACGAGCGTGCGGCAAATGAATCTGACTGGCAAGGCCGTGCGCATGGGCCGTGCGGATGGTGTTGACTTTGCCCCGGCCTGCCGACTACGAAGACACGTGCGAACCGGCCTGCCGCACGTCAGGCGACCGTCGGAGCGTCCGACGGACAGGAGAATGCGGGGCAGGCCCGCTTGGATGATTTGAATGCCCCGCAGGGCGTCCGACAGCGGTTTGTACCGGTAAGCCGCCTTAGCTCAGATGGTTAGAGCGCTAGATTGTGGATCTAGAGGTCCCCCGTTCGATCCGGGGAGGCGGTACCATTCAAATCCAGCCTCAGCAGCATTGCGGAGCCAGCACAACTATATCCTGCCGTGCGGCTGCGACGACATCTCTGATTGCGGTGTCAGGCCAAAGACGTCCCCCTAGGCACAGACAGCGGGAATAGACGATCAGATACGGTGCGGAGTGAGGGATGTCGCTTGCAGAACAGATCGTTGGCACGTGGCTGCTGGTCTCATCGGTCGACATCGACAAGGATGGGACCGTCACCGATACGTGGGGGCAGAACCCACTCGGCACGTATATGTTCGACGCCAACGGGCGCTTCGCGCAAATACTGACCCGCTCCGGTCTCCCCGTCGTTCCCAACCGGACTCAGACCACTGCGGATCAGGCAATCGCCGTGGTCCTGGGTTCCATCGCAATGTTCGGCAGCTACCGGATCGATGAAGAAGCGGAGACGATAACGGTCCGGTTTGAAGCAAGCACATTCGCAAAATTCAAAGGCACGGAAGCAACGCGCAGCATTGTCATGGCGAGCCCGGACGATCTGATGATCAGGAATTCCGCCCGCTCGGGCGGATCGCGCGGCGAATCCGTCTGGCGGCGGGCCAAATAGATCTCCGGGGCCGCCGAACGGTCCTTGCGATGTCGTTCCCGCCGTTTGCCGCCAAAATACCTGGATTGCGCCCCATTAACGCCACGAGCAGAGACGGAATATTGCGGTGCCGTTCGCCAAAGCGGACGAGGGGCGGACATAGATCATGTAGTCGATCCGGAACGGGCAATCGCGACGACTGGGACCACATATCGGTTGCGCCTAGCGTCGTCTCGGCCGGAAGAAAACAAGCGACAGTCCGTTAGTAGTGATATCCGGCTGCATGCTGGCTGGCCGCTGCAGGCCAGGTGACGGCTGCAGAAGAGCGCTTTTCAGTCGACGGGGGTGAGGAACGGCGATGCTCAGACTATTCGTACGTGCGTTGGCAATTCTGATGTGCCTGGGCGCCATGCCGGTCGGCGCGTTCGCACAATCCGCCGACGATGCGAACATTGTGGTTGCCCAGCGAATCAACCGGGCCCCGACGGCCGCAGCAGTCGGTGAATCCGACGTCCGCGAACGCATCAACTCCTGGACGGTCGGGATGGCTGCCGGTCTGCCCGAAGGCACCTATCTGCACGTCGCAGCCGAGATCGCGCGCAACGTCAATGAAAGCAAGTCCGGCGACGAGCTTCGCCTGCTCCCGGTCGTAACGCCCGGCGCTACCGAGAACGTGAGAGACCTTCTCTATCTCAAGGGCATCGATATCGCCATCACGGCCACGGACGTGTTCGAGCATTTCCGTACGATCGAGAAGATACGCAACATCGAAAAGCGGGTGCACTATATCTCCGCCCTCTACGTGTCGGAGGTTCACCTTCTGGTTCGCCCGGAGATCAAGTCGATCAAGGACCTCGAGGGCAAGAAAGTCAGCCTGCACACCAAGGGTTCCGGATCGACGGTGACCGGACCGATCGTGTTCCGGACGCTCGGCGTCAAGGTGGAGCCGGTCTATATCTCCAACGCAATCGCACTCGAAAAGATGAAGACCGGCGAGATCGCCGGCTTGATCCATAACGGCGGCAAGCCAAATCCGCTGCTGACGCGCTTCAAGAATACCGAGGGCTTTCACTTCATCGAGATCCCCTTCGACAGGTTCGACGAGTTCTATGTGCCGGGTGTGCTCAGCTCAAAGGAATATCCGAACTTCCTGAAACCGGGCGAGAAGGTTGAAACGATCGGTGTGCCCGCAGTGCTTGCCGTATACAACTGGCCGACACAAAGCGACCGTTACCGCCGCGTCTCACGCTTCATCGACCACTTCTTCGATCGTTTCGAACGCTTCAAGGGGCCTGGCTATCGCGGCCTGTGGAAGGACGTGAACCTGGCCGCGCAGGTTCCCGGCTGGACCCGCTTCGCTGCGGCAGAGGAGAAGCTCAAGGAGGTGATGGGTGCTCAGGCGGCGGCGCCCAAGATCGACACCGAACTCGCGCGCCAGCAGGCGGCGAGAGTGGCGCCAGGCGATCCGGCCGAGCAGGAACGTCTCTTCCAACGCTTCCTCGAATGGGCCAAGAAGCAGAATGCAAGGCAGACCGCAAACCGCTGAGCGGGAATATCACGTGGCCGCCGTCAGCGGGGAGGTAAGATATATATAGGCCCAGGGGAAACCTTGGTGGTGTTGGCCAGGGAGGGGGCGAGTGTGATGTTGAAGCAGACCAGGCTGTTATCCTGGGCGGCATCGTCGAGGGCCTTGCGGGCAACCAAGACCGCCGTCGCGCTGGCTACGACGTGCACAGCGGTCGGCGGTCTGCCGGCTCCGTTGTTCGTGCCGCAAAGCAACCTTGCCCACGCACAGCAGAAAAGCTCAGGCAAGCCCGCATTGCGGGTTTCGCCCGTCATACTGGCCGAACCTCAGTCCGAGACGCCAATCGCCATACAGGTGGAGCCGGAAGGCGCGGTTCCCCCGAAGAGCTACGTGCGGATCCGCGGCCTGCCGCCGACGGCGAAGCTATCGGAGGGCCATCTCGTCGCTCCCGGCTCGTGGGCGATACCGCTTTCTGCGCTCGCCAGTCTCAAGGTGCTTTCGCCAATCTCGGCTTCGGGCCGCTCGGAAATCTCGATCTCGCTGATCAATGTGGACGGCAACGTGCTGGCCGATACGCGTGCGTCACTCGTGATCGCACCGGCTTGGCTGCTGGGGCCCGATGGCAAGAAACGCCCGGCCAGCGCTGAGGAAAGGGCGGAGGCCAGGATAGCCCCGCCGACGCCGCGCCGTGCCGCCCGCCCGCAGCAGACGGTTCCGGCGAACCGCGCCAACGTCATGACGCAGATGCATGGACCGACTGGCCCTGCCCGGCCGGCGTCGCCGACGGCGGAGGCGGGCACGGCAGTCGCCGCATTGCCGCCTGACGCCACTGCCGGCCTGCGCTCGGCCACCGACGCCACGGCATCTGCAGCGCTGTCGGCACCGACGGGGGCACCCTCAGCGAGGGAGCCGAATTCATCCGCCATCGCTTCATCGCCTAAGCCCCCGGTGCTGACCCCAGAGGACCGGGCGAAGGCCATGCTGATGTTGAAGCGCGGCGAGGAGTTCCTGCATCAAGGCAACATTGCCGCTGCGCGACAGTTCTTCCTTCGCGCAACCGATATCGGCCTTGCTCAGGGGGCGATGCGGTTGGCGGCAACCTATGATCCCGCCGAACTGTCCAAACTTCCCGTTGCCGGTCTGACGCCCGAGTATGAGGAAGCGCGCAGATGGTACGAGCGGGCCTATCAGCTTGGCGCCAAAGAGGCGGCCGAAAAGCTGTCACGGATCGGCGGACGCTGAACAGCGGTGCTCGCTGCCGCCATCCGACGGCGAATGGTGGCCCTTGCATCCATCATTGAGGTGCCGGCCTGTCCATCGCCCGTAGCGCCACGGCGCCAGCGCATGATGCTCGCTCGAAATGTCGGGTGCCGGATCGTATCCCCATGTTCCGCCCGGCCTGCAGCGCCATAGCCGCGAGACGGTCAGCCACAACCCGCGCCACGCGCCATTGCGGTCGATGGCCGTCAATGCGTACTCCGAACATGTCGGCAGATGCCGGCAGTGAAAGCCGAACAGCGCCTTGAAGCTCCAGCGGTAGGCGTGAATCGGCAGCTTCAGCACAAACGCCGCGATCGTTCCGGACATGCGTGCCAACTCAGTCATACGGCTTTCGGCTCTTGTCCATGAAGCGCGTCGGGCTGCCGTTGCGCCGCTCGCCGACCATGTCGACATCCGGATAGGCGATGTCGTCCTCCGGCATGCGCGTGCCGATCTCCAGGTACGTCGCCACGGATGAGCTGCGATTGATCAGGTGGTGCCCGTTGCCGTCCGCCTTCGGAAATCCCGCCGCCATGCCCGACGTCAGCACCTGCTCGCCTTCGTCGGTGACGAGCGCGATCTCGCCTTCCAGAACGTAGATGAACTCGTCCTCCGTCATGTGCCAGTGGCGCTGCGAGGACATTGCTCCCGGCTCAAGCGTCGTGACGTTCACGCCGAATTGCGTGAGCCCGAGCAGATCGGTGAGCGGCCGCTTTACGCGGCCTTCCAGATCCTTCGCATACCTGGGCGGATAGGCGGTCCCGCGATTGCCGGTCACCGTCATCGGATCACGAACGACCGGCATCTCTCTTCCCTCCTAGCCTGCAGCCCCTGCTTCCGCCGCGACGGCATCAGCCTTGTCGCCTGCCTCGATCTGTTCGAGCGCACGCTCGACGGCATCGAACACAAGCAGCGTCGACGCATGGCGCGCCTTGTAATCCTTGACCGGCTGCAGCACTTCCAGGTCCTTCCAGCGGCCATCCGGCGGCGGGCCGCCGGCCTTCAGCATCTGCCGCATGCGGGCGGCGACCTCGTGCAACTCCTCCGGAGTCGAGCCGACGATCTCGCGTCCCATGATCGAGGCCGATGCCTGGCCGAGCAGGCAAGCCTTGACCTGCTGACCGAACTCGGAGATCCGGCCGTCTTCCATCTTGATGTCTACGGTGATCGTGGAGCCGCATAGCTTGGAATGCGCCGTCGCACTTGCATCCGGATGAGCGAGCCTCTCGCCGTGCGGTATGCTGGCCGCCAGCTCGATGATGCGTGAATTGTAGATCTCGCTGAGTGCAGTCATTGTCGGGCTTGTTCTCCATGCCGGCATTCGGATCGAACGCCATCCGCCGTGGTACCGGGTCGGGCACTTTGGCGACTCCAACAGTAGGCTATATAGTGCGCCAGGGAAAATAGCGAAGCTACCCCGACTTTGATTGGTCGCCCCCGCGACAAGGGCCGCCACGACCGGCAGTCCAGCGCGCTCGAACGGACGAAACGCCTTGAGAAAGCATCCGACCGCCACATTGGCCGCAGCCAGCCCCTTCCCGCGCCGTCCGACCCGTGCACAGGCCGAGCAGGCGGTCCGGACGCTCCTGGCCTGGGCCGGGGACGATCCCGACCGCGACGAGCTTCGCGACACGCCGAAGCGGGTGGTGGAGGCTTATGCTGAGTATTTCTCGGGTTATCGTCAGGATCCCATTGCTCTGCTGCAGGAGCCGATGCCGGGGGAAATCAGCAGCTTCAACGATATCGTGCTGCTCCGCGGCATCGAGGTCGAGAGCCATTGCGCCCATCACATCAGTCCGTTTTCGGGCCGCGCCTCCGTCGCCTACATCCCGGCCGGCAAGGCCGTGGGATTGTCGCGACTGGCTCGCGTTGTCGATGCCTACGCGCGCCGCCTGCAGACCCAGGAAGACCTCACCAACGACATCGCCAAGGCGATCGACGCCGCCCTCGCGCCAAGCGGCGTAGCCGTCCTGATCGAGGCCGAGCACCACTGCATTGCGGCGCGCGGGCCAAAGCAGCACGGACTGACGGCTGTCACCACCCGCTTCCTCGGCGCGTTTGACAGCGATGCCGCGCTGCAGGAAAGGTTCATGCGAATGGCACGCGGCTGACGCGGGGTCAGCATCCCGTTTCGGAAGCCTGCCGCACCTCGACATCCGCAATGGAGCCAGCTTTGGCGACTAAACCCGAATTCGCAGCCTCGCGCGGATCGACCGCCGCCGTCGAGCACGGAGACGTGTTCGCCCCGCTGTTCGACGGCGACGGCCTGTTGCCGGCGATCGTCACCGACATCGGCACCGGCGAGGTGCTGATGTTCGCCTGGATGAATGCAGATGCGCTCTCGCTCACGCTTTCGACCGGATTTGCCCACTTCTGGAGCCGGTCGCGTCGCAAGATCTGGCAGAAGGGAGAGGAGAGCGGCAACCGGCTCAGGCTGGTCGAAGCGCTGACCGACTGCGACCAGGATGTGGTCCAGCTCAAGGTTCGCGTCGAGGGCGCCGGCGTTGCCTGCCACACCGGGGCGCGCTCCTGTTTCTACCGGCGGTTGCGCATCGATCCCGCGCGCGAGCCGACCACCGTCCTCGACAAGATCGATTGAGCCGGCGGCCGGCGGCGGCGCAGCGAAGGTTCCGTATCAGGCTCAATCGCCAAGCTGCGGAAACAGCGCCAGGGCGTTGGAACGATCGATCGCCGCCCGCTCGTCCGCCGTGTGCAATCCCGGCGTCTCATGTGTCGCCACTTCCTCGGCGACGAGCTTCGGCGGCACGAACGGCCAGTCGCTTCCGAACAGGATCCGGTCCGGCGACGCCACGGTTTTCAGCGCGCCCATCGTCGTAGCGCCGCACGACAGCGCGTTGTCGTACCAGAACCGCTTGAACCCTTCCGCATACTGTTCGCGCGACCACTCCGGCAGCGTTGCGTCGACCTGCGGCAGCGAGGCGACCCGCCATGCAAAATAGGGCAGCGTGCCGCCGGCATGAGCGAGGATGAACTTGATGGCCGAGTATTTCTCCAGCCGGCCGCTGAGCATCAGGTTCGCGGCTGCCCGCGTCGTATCGAACAGATACTCCATCAGCATGCCCGGCCACGGCAGGTCGATGTTCCGGCTCGACGGATGCAGGGTTGGATGGATGAATACCACCGCGCCGCGTGCATGCAGCGCATCGAGCACCGGATCGAATACGGGATCTCCGAGAAATTTCTCGCCATAGCTCGCGAACAGGCACACGCCCTGGCATTTCAGCGTGTCGAGCGCGTATTCGATCTCGCGGAGCGCATCGCCGGTATCGCGCATCGGGACAATGGCGAACGCGCCAAAACGCTTGGGCCACCGCGCCATGAGGTCAGCCGCATACTCGTTCAGTCGCCGCGCCAGCACCGCTCCTTCCTTGGCCTCGGCGAATTGCACGCCGGGCTGGGCCACCGAGGTCAGCGCGATCTCGATGTCGTTGCAGTCCATCACCTCCAGCGCCAGCTCCGGCGAATAATCGGGATAACCAGCACGGCGGGCCGGCCCGAGTCCGGCGGCAAGAACCGCGTCCTGGTAGAATTTCGGAATGATGTGGAAATGGACATCGATCCTGCGCGCTGACGGCATGGCTCGGCCTTTCAAATTACATTCATGGATGTGGATACCGGTTCAGGCCGAGCGTGGAGGCGGAGAGGTTGGCCTCGCGGCGCTGGCCTTCAGGTCCGGCCTGGCAGACGCCGAGGCGCTTTTGTCGGCTATTCGGCAGCCGCCCTGCCTCGGTCCGACAACGTCAAGCCGGCGCTCTCGAATGCTGCTCGCGTGGCGGCCCTTTCGGCCTCGGTGAGCTCCAGCAGCGGACGGCGGACGGCACCCCCGGTCTGCCCCAGCAGCTCCTGCCAGTACTTCTGGTGGGAATAGGGCTTCTCCGGCGGTCGCGTTTGACGGATCGCCCGACGCACCGGCTCGAGACTGTCGCGGACCCGCCGTGCCTCCTCGATCTTTCCGGCAAACGCCAGATCCGTGTACTGACGCATGCGCTTGTCAACGGCGGTTTGCAGCGTGTACGGCGGCGACGAGCACAGGTAGAGCTGCCAGCCGAGTTCGACGATATTGTCGAACCATTCGTCCTCGGATGCCGTCGAAACCAGGATCCGGTCGCCTGCGAGCTTCGTCAGCCTGGCATACATCTCGCGCGGGACCGAATACTTGATCGCCACCACGGTCTCGATGTCGGCAAGCCTGGAGCAGAGCTCCGGGCTCAGCAGGTAGCCGTTATCGGGATGGCTCCACAAAGCAATGCCGATATCCACCTTCGAGGCGATGTAGCGATAGTATTCCATCACGCATTCGTCGTGCGCGTTGTGAAAATGCAAGGTCGGCGCGTGCACGACGATATAGTCGCCGCCGATCCTCTGTGCATGGCGCGCCAG
>JBFWYV010000101.1:0-15351 GCA_050186055.1 Hyphomicrobiaceae bacterium
TGTCGCCGAGGGATGCGTCATCGCCGAACAGCCGATGGGCTTTCAGGCCCGAGCCCAGGACTTTCCGAGGCGCAACAGGGTGATCTCCGGTGTCTCACGCGCCATCGTCGTCGTGGAGGCCGCGCGCCGCTCTGGATCGCTGATCACCGCGCGGCTGGCAGGCGAGCAGGGACGCGAGGTGTTCGCCGTCCCGGGCCATCCGCTCGATCCGCGCGCCGAAGGCACCAACCAGCTCATCAAGGACGGTGCAACGATGGCGACATCGGCCGACGATGTGTTGCGGGCCCTCGGCGATCAGGACATGCCGCGGACCATAAGGTTCGACGATGCGCCACTGGATGGATCCGGCCTCGGAGACATTGGCGAAACAAGCGCGCCGTCGTCCAGCACCGCGCCGGAAGTCCTGGTGAGCGATGCGGTCCTCGCGGCAGTCAGGAGCGTTCTGGGTCCGGCACCGGTCAACATCGATGAAATCGCCCGCGCGACCGGCCTTTCGATCAGGGCCGTTCAGATTGCAGTCATGGAATTGTCACTGGCCTGCGTGATCGAATTTCATGGCCATCAGCTCGTCTCCCTGCGGACCGGGCGGGAATAGCGGCCCGGTGGGGTTACCGGTGGCTCTGCCCTGTCCTTCGCGTAATTCTCAAGGTCTCGATCGGTCGTCTGCGCGACCCGGAGCCGCTGCACCAGGGCTTCGTCCTGCGCCAACTTCAAGAGAACGGCAAGTCTCGGTGAGCCGATGTCGCTGGCCATCGCCCGCAGCGCGGCGGTCATCTCGGCCAGGTAATCCAGACACTCGGCAGGAGTCGCCCGGACTGCATGCGGGGAGGAAAGCGTTGGCTTGGCTTTGATCGATCCGGATTTGCCTGATTTCAACTTCATATCAATCACCTGCCAATAATACAACTTTAAGGATGTTAATCTATAATATGGAGAGACACAATATTCGATATTTATCAATAATATGGAATTTATACATATTATGGCGGTTTGACAGTCGAGCTTTGATCACCCATGTTCCTGCCGCCGTCGTTCCCGGGACGGGGAATGCGGCGGCCAGTGTTGCCGCTCAGCGCGCGGCCCTGCCATTTCCGACCTGATCGCCCATTGCTCGGACACTTTTTGATGAACGTCGTCATCGTCGAATCTGCCGCCAAGGCCAAGACCATCAACAAGTACCTGGGCTCGGGCTACAAGGTCCTGGCATCATTCGGTCATGTCAGCGACCTGCCGGCCAAGGACGGCTCGGTCGAACCCGACAACGACTTCGCCATGAAGTGGGAGGAGGACGCCAGGTCCGCCAAAATCGTGCGTGAGATCGCAGAGGCGGTCAAAACGGCCGACAAGGTCATCCTGGCCACCGACCCCGACCGCGAGGGCGAGGCGATCTCCTGGCATATCCTGCGCCTGCTCGAGAAGAAGAAGGTGCTGAAGAAGGGTACGCCGGTCGAGCGCGTCGCCTTCAATGCCATCACGCGGCAGGCAATCCAGGAGGCGATGCGCCATCCGCGCCGGATCGACGATCCGCTGGTATCCGCCTATCTCGCCCGCCGCGCACTCGATTATCTCGTCGGCTTCACGCTGTCGCCGGTGCTCTGGCGCAAGCTCCCCGGCGCCCGCTCGGCCGGACGCGTGCAGTCGGTGGCCCTGCGCCTCATATGCGATCGCGAGGCCGAGATCGAGGCATTCAAGACCGAGGAATACTGGACCATCGAGGCGCTGCTCGCGACAGCCAAGGGCGAGGATGTACGCGCCCGGCTGACGTCGATCGGGGGCACGCCGCTCAAGCGTCTCGACATCAAGGACGAAGCGAGCGCGCTGGCAATCAAGGCCGCGATCGAGAACGGCTCGTTTCGTGTCACGTCGGTGGAGAAGAAGGCGACCCGCCGCAATCCATTCCCGCCGTTTGCCACCTCGACGCTGCAGATGGATGCCTCGCGCAAGCTCGGTTTCTCAGCCGCGCGCACCATGCAGATCGCGCAGCGGCTCTACGAGGGCGTCGACCTCGGCGGAGAGACGGTGGGCCTGATCACCTACATGCGAACCGATGGCGTCACGATCGTGCCGGAGGCCATCAGCGCCATCCGCAACGAGATCGAGAACGAGTTCGGCAAACGCTACGTTGCCCCGTTCGTGCGGGAGTACAAGACCAAGGCCAAGAATGCACAGGAAGCACACGAGGCGATCCGGCCGACGGATGCGTCGCGCCACCCACACGACGTGACGCGCTTCCTCGACAAGGACCAGGCGCGCCTCTACGAGTTGATCTGGAAGCGCACGATGGCGAGCCAGATGGCATCGGCCGAGCTCGAGCAGACCGCTGCCGACATCGGGATCAAAGGCCGGGACGGCAAAGACTATGGGCTGCGTGCGACCGGCTCCGTCGTGACGTTCGACGGCTTCCTCAAGCTCTATGAGGAGGGACGCGATCTGCCGTCCCGCATCATCGAGAAGGGCAAGGAGGATCAAGCCGACACCGAGGTGGCCGATCGCCGCCTGCCGCCGCTGGCCACAGGCGACAGCCTGAAGGACAAGGCGATCGAAGCCGAGCAGCACTTCACCCAGCCGCCGCCGAGGTACACCGAGGCGACGCTGGTCAAGAAGATGGAGGAACTCGGCATCGGCCGGCCTTCGACGTATGCCTCGACACTCGCGGTCCTGCACGACCGGAAATACGTCCGCGAGGACAAGAAGCGCCTGATCCCGGAAGACAAGGGGCGCCTCGTCACAGCATTTCTCGCCAGCTATTTCAAGCGCTACGTCGAGTACGACTTCACGGCCGATCTGGAGGAGAAACTCGATCTCATCTCCGACGGCAAGCTGGAATGGAAGGACGTGCTGCGTGATTTCTGGCGCGACTTTACAGGGGCGGTCGAGGATACGAAGGACCTGCGCGTTGGAGACGTGCTGGAGGCGCTGAACGAAATCCTCGGGCCTCACATCTTCCCCGACAAAGGCGACGGCACCGATCCGCGGCAATGCCCGAAATGCGGAAGCGGCAAGCTTTCACTCAAGATCTCGGGAAAGTTCGGCGCTTTCATCGGATGCTCCAACTATCCGGAGTGCCGCTACACGCGCCAGTTCTCCGACGCCGACGGCGAGCAGTCGAAGGCTGCGGCGATCGATGGCAAAGTGCTGGGACAGGAACCTGAAACCGGTCTCGACGTGATCGTCAAATCGGGGCGGTTCGGTCCTTATCTGCAGCTCGGAGAAGCAGAGCCGGGAGGGGACAAGCCGAAACGGGCGGGCATTCCGAAAGGTGTGGACGTCGAAAGCGTCGGCCTGGGCCTGGCGTTGAAGCTGCTGTCGCTGCCCCGCGAAATCGGCCCGCATCCCGACACGGGAGAGATGATCACGGCCGCGCTCGGCCAGTACGGCCCCTACGTCAAGCATCAGCGCACGTATGCCAATCTTCCGTCCTGGGAGGACCTGTTCACGATCGGGCTCAATCATGCCGTCAGCCTGATCGCCGACAAGGCGTCGGGCAAGGGCGGGCGTTTCCAGCGCGCCAAGCCCACCGTGCTCAAGGACCTCGGCGAGCACCCTGAAGGCGGGAAGATCGAGGTGCTGAACGGCCGCTACGGCCCCTATATCTCCCACAACAAAGTCAACGCCAACGTGCCCAAGGGCAAGGAACCGGCCGACATCTCAGTCGCGGAAGCGATCGAGTTGTTGGCGGCGCGCGCGGCCAAGGGCGGCGGCAAACCCAAACGCGGCCGCAAAACATCGGCGGTACCGGCAACGAAAGCTGCTGCGAAGGACGCCGCGGCCAAGGCTCCAGCCAGGAAAGCGCCGGCAAAAAAGTCGGCGCCAAAGAAGAAGTTGAAGCCGACATCCAAGAAGGAGCAGGAGACCGCCGGCGCCGGCGATTGAGGGCCGATCAGGAGAACGTGGCAAACGTCGTCAGGTTGCCACGCCGATCAATTGCGAAAGCCGTTCAGGGTCCGCACGGAGCTGGGCCGACAGGCCGTCGTAGGCGATTGCCCCCTTGTCCATCACGATGGTGCGTTCCGAGAATTCGAAGGCGACACGGCTGTTCTGCTCCACCAGGATCATGGTGAGACCGCTTTCGCGCCGCAGTTGCTGCATCACGGCCACCAGCGTGTCGACGATGACCGGAGCCAGCCCCTCCGTCGGCTCATCCATCAGCAATATCGTCGGGTTGGTCAGCAGCGCGCGCGCGATGGCCAGCATCTGCTGCTCGCCGCCCGAAAGCTGATTGCCGAGATTGTAGCGGCGCTCAGCCAGGTTGGGGAACAGCTCGAAGATCTTCTCTTCGGTCCAAATGCCCGACCGCGCCGCAATGCGCATGTTCTCCTCGACCGTCAGCGACGGGAAGATTTCCCGCTCTTGCGGGACGAAGCCGATGCCGGCCAGTGCGCGGCGGAAGATCGGAAGATGATCGATGCGCTTCTCGCCGAGCAGGATCTCGCCGGAATGCAGCGTCGTGTGCCCCATGATCGTCGACAGCAGGGTGGTCTTGCCGACACCGTTGCGGCCAATCACGCTGACGCTCTCGCCGGGCCTCAGCATGAGATCGACACGTTCGAGCACAACCGTCTCACCGTAGCCGGCCGTCACCTGACGCAGTTCCAGCCCGCTCGGCGAGACATTGCGCCCTGTGGTGCCGCTAGCCATGTGCCGCCTGCCCCAGATAGACGGCACGGACATCCTCGTTGGACCTGATCCGGTCCGGCGGGCCTTCTGCAAACACTGCTCCGCGCACCAGCACCGTGATGTGCCGGGCGAAACGGAAGACGACGTCCATGTCGTGCTCGATGATCAGGACGCCGATGTCCGAGGGGAGGCGGTCGATCGCATCGAGAATGATGTGGCTTTCGGCGCTCGGGACGCCGGCCATCGGCTCGTCGAGGAGGAGGACCTCGGGCCTAAGGCCGAGCGCGATGGCAATCTCCACAAGCCGCTGACGGCCATACGGCAACTCCACGATCCGGCTCTTGGCGTCGTTGGCCAGCTTCAGCATCTCCAGAAGCCCCATCGCTTCCTCGATCACATCCTTGCGGCTGCCGGCAGGACGCAGCATGATATTCGCTGCGCCAACGCGTTCCGAGATCGCAATGTAGACATTTTCCAGGACAGTCAGGCCACGGAACAGGCGATTGATCTGGAACGTCCGTGCGATGCCGCGCTTGACCCGCATCGCGGGAGATATGCGCGTGATTTCACGCCCCTTGAGCAGGACCTGTCCGGCGGAGGGCTGCAGCACGCCGGTCAGCAGATTGACGAACGTCGTCTTGCCGGCGCCGTTCGGCCCGATCACGGCGTTGCGGGCACCTGCCTCCAGCGTGAAGTCGACGTCGCTCACGGCAGTGAAGCCGCCGAAGTTGCGGGTGAGCCCGCGCGTCTCAAGCAGGGGCGCGGCCGTCATGTGCTGACCCGTCCTTTGCGGAAGTGACGCCAGATGTCCTCGCAGATTCCGATCACGCCGTTGCGGGCAAAAAGCGCAATCATGATCAGCAGCAGACCGAGGCCGAGCTGCCAGGCGGTCGGATACAGCTTGGCCAGATAATGGGCGAGGACCATGTAGGCAACGGTGCCGATGAATGCGCCGTAGAGCCGGCCGTACCCGCCCATCGCCAGAATGATCAGCACTGTCGCTGCGCGATCGAGACTGAAGGTGGACAGATTGACGTAGGCATTGGCCTGCGCCCATACGGCGCCGGCAACGCCCGCCAAGGCTGCCGAGATCGTATAGCAGATGACCAGCCGCCAGGTGACGGGAGCGCCGACAGCCTGCATGCGCAGCGTGTTTTCGCGGATGCCGGTCAGGCTTTCCCCGAACGGGGAGTAGGACAGCGTCCGCACGATCAGGAAACCGATGAACAGCACCACGAGAGCGTAGACGTATTGCGTGTTCGGGTAGAGGGGATTGAACTCGAATATGCCGAATATCGGATCGATGGTGACGCTGGTCAGGCCATCGAAACCGCCGGTGTAGGCATGGCCCAGGTTGGCCGCCTCTTCCAGCAGCGCCATCGTGCACAAGGTCAGCATCAGGAGCGTGAGCCCTTGCGTGCGCAACAGGATGGCGCCGGAGATCAGGCCGACTGCGCCGGCCGCCAACGCCGCAAGCGCCAGACCGCTGATCGGCTCATTCCAGATCCCGTAGTTCGCCAGCATGCCCACGGTATAGGCGCCGACGCCGAAGAAGGCCGCGTGACCCAGCGTGATGATGCCGGCATAGCCGAGTGCGAGCTCCAGCGAGAGCGCGAACAGCAGCGTGACGAGCAGCTCGACCCCGAAGCCCAGGTAATTGGGGAACATGAAGTAGTAGGCGATGGCGAGGATCCACGGAATGGCTTCCCATGCGCGTGGCCGATGGCGTTCCGCGAGCGCCTTCGCTGCCGGGTGCAGCATCGCATCATGGGCGACAGACGGCGGCATCGTGCTGGCAGCCTGGTCGGTCATTTCGCCGTTCTCCCGAACAGGCCTTGCGGACGCAGCAGGAGGAAAAGGATGGTGAAGGCGTAGACGAACGCGACTCCGCCCTGCGGGATATACTTCTTGACTGCGAAGTCGAGGGTTCCGATCAACAATGCGGCCCAGAACACGCCGGTGACGCCACCGAGCCCACCGACCGACACGACAATCAGGAAGTACACGAGGTATCTCAAACCATATTGCGGATCCAGTCCGAGAAACTCCGCACCCAAACCGCCGCCGACGGCCGCCATCCCGCTACCAAGCGCGAACGTGACGGTAAACAGCCGATCGACATTGACGCCCAGCGACTCCGCCATGCGCCGGTTGTCGACCGCCGCGCGGATACGTGCGCCGAACAGCGTGCGCTCAAAGCCCAGCCAGAGGCTGATTGCAATCAGCGAGCCGACGACGATCAGCATGATCGAATAAGTGCGGTACTTGATGATCCCCAGATCGATCTGGCCTTGCAGCGATGAAGGCAGCACGAGCGGCTGTGTTTCGGGCCCGATCAGCAGCGTGACAAGCGCGCCGAGCGCGAACACGAGTCCGATGGTGAAAAGGACCTGGTCCAGTTCCTGAGCGCGATAAAGCCTTCGATAGAGGAACCGCTCGAAGGGAACGCTGAGCAGCGCGATCGTGATGAAGCCGAGCATGATGGCCGGGACGAACGGGACGCCCCATATCCGCATGGACAGCACGATGACGTAGCCGCCGAGCATCGCGAAGCTGCCATGCGCCATATTGGCAAAGCCCATCAGCCCCATGGTGACGGACAAGCCGACCGAAACGATGAACAGCACCATGCCAGCGGCAATGCCACCGAGCAGCATGCCGATCAGATCAATATCCTGGAACACTGCGACGGACCGAGCATTTCAGGCTGACACGGGTGGAGCGGCGGGTTCCCGCAGCCTGTTCGGGAAATCCGGCCTGGACTAAAACGAGGCGTGCCGGCCGTCGCATCGCTACGGCCGGCACGCTGGCGCGAACTCACGGCCCCTTGGCGCAGCGGCCGATCTTCAGTTCCTTGCAGCCATCCTTGACGTCCTTGATCATGCCGATCCGCTTCTGATGGAGGCTACCGTCCTTCTTGACGATCTCCGACAGGTACTCGTTCATGATGATGTCGCGAGTCTCGGGATCGATGGTGATGGGACCGCGGGGCGCATTGTACTTCCAGCCCTTGAGAGCCTTCATTACGCTCGCCGAGTCCATTTTGCCCTTGGTGGCCTTGGCCGCATGGACAACGGCTGCCATCGCCACATAGCCGCCTTCGGCTACGAAGTCGGGCACCTCATTGGCGCCATATGCCTTCTTGTAGGCGGCAACGAACTTCTTATTCTCGGGCGTATCGAGATCCGCATTGTAGTGGTGCATGGTGATCAGACCGACGGCGGCGTCACCCATGGCCTGGAGCTTGTTGTCCTGCGTGATATCGCCAGGACCGATGAGCTTGATGCCGGCCGCTTTCATGCCAAGCGCGGCGTACGTCTTGGCCACGGCCACGGCGTGGTCGCCGGCCGGCACGAACACGAACAGCACATCCGGCTTCTTCTCTTTCGCACGCTGAAAGAACGGCGTCATGTCCGGTACCTGGGCCGGGCTGCCGATCGGAATCTGGTCGATCACCTTGCCGCCTGCGGCCTCGAAGCTCTTCTTGAAGGCGTCCAGGCTGTCCTTGCCCGGCGGGAAATCCGTATACGCAACGACCGCCGTCTTCGCCTTGAGCTGCTCGACAGCCGCTTTGCCCATCGCATAAGCGGCATGCCACATGCTGAACGAAACGCGCGCGTAATAGGGCGTCAGATTCGTGATAAAGGCGGTGCCGGCGTTGGCGATGACCATCGGCTTTTTCGCTGCCGTTAGAAGCGACGCGGATGCGATGGCGTTCGGCGAATAGATGAAACCGGCCAGGATATCGACCTTGTCCTGGGTGATCAGCTCCTGCACGGCGACCTTGGCGTCGGCGCCACCCGGCCCTTTGGTGTCGCGCTTGATGACCGTGATCTTGTACGGCTTGATCTGGTCGGCATTCTCCTTGAGGTAGAGCTCCATGCCGCGCCAGCCCTGCTGACCAAGTTCGGCAGAGGGTCCCGAGAATGGATAGACGACTCCGACCTTAACTTCCTGGGCCTGGGCCTGTACTGCGGCGACACTCAGTGCCGCAGCCAATGCTAACCGCTTCAACATCAGACGTTACCTCCCTTGCAAACACATCCGAAACGAGGCGGAGTTCGGCCCCGCTCAGCAGTTCTGTCAGATCGTTCATCGACCTGCTGGCGCAACATAGCATGCCGCAACGCCGGTCGAAGAGCCCAAATCGCTCTCCTGTTCACCGCTATCAGCCTACCCGCACGGAATTGTCGTGGCGAGGAGAAAAACACCTTCCTGGATTGTAACCAAAGTCGAATCCCGCAACAGCGGCCGGCGGGCGGCGCTAAAGCAACGGACTTGAAATTCACCTCCGTTCGAGGCTGGGCGGGGAGTTAATTTCAAGTCCAAAGTTGCTTTAGAACATCTCGAAGTATTCCCGGTGCTCCCAATCGGTCACTTCCGACAGAAAGCGGGATATCTCGGACTGCTTGATCTTCAGGATGTAGTCGGTGAACTGGCGTCCGAGCGTGGCATGGTAGAAGTCGTCGGCCTGGAAAGCCTGCATCGCCTCCATCAGGCTCGCGGGCAGAGGCTCGGCTTCGGTTTCGTACGGCGTATCGGACGCAATCCGTGGCTTCATCCCGGCCTCGATGCCGGCGAGACCAGTGAGGATCTGGGACGCCAGATAAAGGTAGGGGTTGGCGGCGGGCTCCCCCACCCTGTTCTCGACGCGCGTTGCCGGATCTCCGGGACCGCCGTTGACCACCCGCAGCATGGCGCCCTTGTGATCCTGCCCCCACAGCGCACGGTCCGGCGCCAGTGAGTTCGGCTTGTAGCGCTTGTAGCCGTTGATGGTCGGCGTCGTGAACAGGCAGGATGCGCGGGCATGCTTCAATACGCCGGCCACGAACGCCAATCCGACGTCGGACAGGGCGGAATCCGCGGTTGACGGCGCGAAAGCGTTGTTTCCCGTTTTGCGGTCGCGAAGGGACTGGTGGAGATGCCAGCCCGACGCAAAGAAATTCGGCAATCCGGGCCGGCACATGAACGTCGCATGATACCCCGCGCGGCGGCAGATCTGCTTCACCGCATTGCGGAACAGGATCATGTTGTCGGCGGCCTCGAGCCCCGGCACCGGATCAAACGTCACCTCGAGCTGGCTCGGACCGAACTCGCCCTCAAATGACCTCAGCGGCAAGCCCAGCGCCTTGAGGTTCTTCAATAGGAGCTGGATCACCGGGTCGAGCTGATCGACTCGGATCTCGGTCAGGTAGTGGTAGCCGTAGGCGACGAGGCTGGCGCCGGGAGGCGGAGGCGGCTGGGTCGCGTTGCGCGCTTCCAGGCGGTCGCCCTCGAGCTTCATGACATAGAACTCGACCTCCAGCCCGGCGGCATAGTCGAAGCCGGCCGCCGCCAGACGGTCCAGCGCCTGGCGGCAGATGTGCCGTGTCGAGAACGGCAGTGGCCGGCCGTCCTTGAGGTAGGCATCGCACAGCATCCAGCCCGTGTTCGGCGCCCATGGCAAAATCCGGAAGGTCTCGGGAGCGGGCACCATGATCAGGTCGCCGGCGCCGCCCATTCCTTCGACACCGAAACCGCCGTCAGCCGTGAACACCGGATAGATGGTCTTGTTGGACGTGTCTTTGCCGATCAGCGTGACGGGCAGCGCGCAGCCGTTGCGGAACACCGATGCGGTCTCGCCGGCCACCAGCGTCTTGCCGCGCAGAATGCCGTGCTGATCGGGAAACGAGAAGCGGACGAGCTCGATTCCCTTCTCGTCGATCAGCGCCAGCGCACGGTTCGCGGCCTCCCGCTGTTCGGCGGTCCACAGGTTATAGGTGTCAACGAAGTTTGTTCGCCCGACCGAGCCCTCGCGGCCATCCATCGATTTCGTCCTCTTGAACAACATCCCGCCCCCGCACGCCGATGCTAGGCTGCCGACTTTGCCCACTGCGCCGCATCGCGGATCATCCGGTAAGCCGCCGGCCAATGCGTTTGCCAGGACGCGCGCGGCGCCACCGTATCGATCGTGGAAGGTCCCGAAATCCTGGCAGCTTCCGTCAGGTCCGGCCGCATCGGACCCGGGCGGCCCGCTTCGACGTCGGCAATCGCAGCCGTCAGCATCCGCCGGTACGCGATAATCGCGCGGTCGGACTGGCCCAGATGCTCGCGCATGCGATTCTGGATCGGCCCCAGCGATTCGACCGCGAACTGGTCATGCACGTTGATGTCCTCGCCCATCCCCGTGTAGGTGCGCGTTGCCTGCTCCCGGGCGTTGAAGCCGTAGTCGTTCGATTTGTTGAACTTCGACTTGTAGAGCGGGGGCTCTATCACGCCGATCCGCTGCTCACGCATCAACGCCTTGTCCACCTGATGCGAGAAGCTCGTGAACATCGAGTACCAATAGGTGTTGGCATCGTCGATCGGCACGTGGAACTGGGTCAGGACCATATCGGTCGACAGCGGGAGATTGATGGCGTGCGGGAAGATACAGTTGGTGACACGCACATGCATATCGTCGGCGCTGATTTCGCGTGTCGTGACGATGCGCATGCCGAAGTCGGTCTTCTCCGGCTCGATGACCGGGCGCGCGTGCTCGCGCAGCACCTGGATCATGGTGAGGTCGGAGCCTGAGGAGCGGTCGCGGAACTGCAGGCCGTAGCCGGCTTCAGGTTTCTCGTCCTCGAAGAAGCGGTGCAGATAGGATGCATGCGCCGGATCCAGCCCCACCTCCAGCGCCTGCAGCCAGTTGCATTCCCACAACCCTTTGAACGCGAAGGTATAGGCATCGGGCGCCGCGAAGCAGTCGAGCGCCGGAACTGCCGGCGGTTCGCCCTCGCCGAGATAGGCAAACACGATGCCGTTGCGTTCCTGTACCGGGTAGCTCTTCTGGCGCATCAGTTCGCAGAAGCGGCTGCTGGCGGGCTCGGCCGGCATCTCGATGCACTGGCCGGTCACATCGAACAGCCAGCCATGGAAGACGCAGCGCAGGCCGCCGTCCTCGAGCCGGCCAAATGCGAGGTCGGCGCCGCGGTGGGGACAGTCGCGGTCGATCAATCCGAGCCTGCCCTTGTCGTCGCGAAACAGGACAAGGTTCTGCCCCAGCAGGCGCACCGGAACGACCGGCCGCTCGGATGCGAGCTCCTCCGACAGCGCAGCGGGATGCCAGTACTGCCGCATGAGGTTGCCGCACGGCGTCCCGGAGGAGACGCGGGTCAATCGCTCGTTCTGCTCGGCGCTCATCATTGCTGCGCACTCCAAGATCGATTGCGAGGCCTGCTATGGCAGATCAAGACAACGGTCGGCTGGCGGACTGTCAAGCCGGGCCGGGATGCCAGTCCCAGGGGAGATCACCGCGCGGGAGGGTAGATCGCGTCTTTCTCCCCATGCGACGCAATGACGCTATCGATCCGACCGCTGCCAGCAGCACCCGGAAATGCTTGCCGATCGCCGGAAGTCTCCGGTCCCTCGCTCGCGACGTCTCGGGCGGCAGCCGGCATGACGTCCAGCAAATAGCCGGGCCTCAACGCCGCGCGCGGTGCACCGAGAAACGGCATTTCATTCGATGAACAACTGCTTTATCGGGCAATCGCGCCGGCCCGCTGATACAGCAGATCGGCTCTCGTTCGACGGCTTGCTTGCAGCTCCGTCACGGATAATTCACGCATGCCGGCGAACAGCGAGACCGCTCGTGCCAATTCCGGCGGCATTTGATCTTGAGCAACCATGATGTAAACTTAGAATAATTCAACACTATCAACGTTGACAGCAGCATGCAGGTTGGGACAAATAAAGCTACACACTTAGATATCTCAGATGGCGACCGTGACGACACAAGCTACGACTTATGTCAAAGACCATTCGCGGCTGCTGCGTAGGGCAGGGCTGCGTCCAACTCGTCAGCGCTTGGCGCTGGCCCGGCTGTTGTTCGATGGCGACCGGCATGTGACGGCCGAGGAGCTGCACGCCGAGGCCCTCGCAGGCGGTCAACGCATCTCGCTGGCGACCGTGTACAACACGCTGCACCAGTTCTGCGACGCCGGTCTGCTCCGGGAGCTCGCAGTGAATGGATCGCGGACCTACTTCGACACCAACACCTCGAACCACAACCACTTCTACGTCGAGCACGAGAACCGGTTGTATGACATCCCGAACGAGCCGGTCCGGGTGCAGGGCCTGCCGACGCCGCCGCCGGGACTGAGGATTGCCCATATCGACGTCATCGTGCGCCTCGTCAAAGAGTGAAGCAGGGCGAACCGGCCTGAGGGGCAATACCGGACGGGCAATAGCTGCGCAGACGAGTGTGGCACAGCGAGCCGCGTATCGATTTCGCTGCCGCTCCGGCATGAAAAAGGCTACAAGCAAGCCATTCCCTCTGGTCTGCTCCTCGATCTGCGAGCATGAAGCGCCTGCAGCGCCTTGAGTTCGGTCCATGCTTGCCAACCGCACCATCGTTGTGACCGGAGCCGCGCGCGGCGTGGGGCGCGCCATCGCTGAATGCTGCGCCAGGCACGGTGCCCGGCTGATCATCGCCGATATCCTGGCTGATGAGGGGCAGCGGACTGCTGACGAGATGGCCGGCGCGGGCGCGCGCATCCGCTTCGTTCCGCTCGATCTCGCCGACCCTGCCTCCGTCGAGCGATTCGCTGCGGATCTCCGGGCAAACGAGGGGCTCGTGCACGGCCTCGTCAACAACGCGGCGATTGCCACCGACGTCGGCGGCAAGGGATTCGAGGACATCCCGGTCGAGCTTTGGGACCAGGTCATGACCGTCAACGTGCGCGGAACGTGGCTGGTGACCCGCGCCATGGTCCCCCTGATGCGCGAAGGCGGAGACGGCCGGATCGTCAACCTCGCCTCCGATACGGCTCTGTGGGGGGCGCCGCGCCTGCTGGCCTATGCCTCGAGCAAAGGCGCGGTCATTTCCATGACCCGCTCGCTCGCCCGCGAGCTTGGTCCGGAGGGCATCGGCATTACCGCCATCGCACCGGGTATCATGCGGAACTGGGCAACCGAGTACGTGCCGGCCGCGCGTCATCAGCTGTACGAGGCAGGACGAGCGGTGCCGGGGCCGCAGTTGCCCGAGGACATCGTCGAGGTTGCGGCCTTCCTGCTGACCAAGGGTGCACTGGCCATGACCGGACAGGTCATTCCCGTGAACGCCGGCTTCGTGTTCACTTGAGACGTGCCGCCACGCGTCGACACTCTTGCCTCGGCCCGGCGGAGCCTCGTTCGTCAGCGCTCACGACTTCGTAACCACCGTTTCCAGGTACTCGCCCGGCGCGAGAAGCGAGCCGTTGCTGCATCGGTTGAACGTCTTGAGAAGTCCGAGAATGTCGGATTGCAGCGCGGCCTGACCGACCGGATCAAGCGCGGCAAACGCCCGGTTGGTCGGCCCGTAGTAGCTCCTGAAGACCTGCAGCCAATGCTCGGGCGACTTGTAGCGGAAGGTGAAGATCCGTTTCGCCGACTCGATACGCTGGCCGGGGAACAGCTCGCTAAGCCGCGCTTCGGTCCCCCACAGCGTCGGCGGCTTGATGCCCGCCGGCGGCGGCACATGCTTGCCGACAGTTGCCAGGAGCTGCCCGATGAAACCCTGCGGCGTCCAGCAGGCCAAGCCGATCGCGCCGCCCTTGCGCACGACCCGCATGAGTTCAGCCGCTGCCTTTTCCTGATTGGGCGTGAACATCACGCCGAATGTCGAGATCGCCGCATCGAAGCTCGCGTCGGCGAACGGCAACGCCTCGGCATCGGCATTGCGGAACGTGACATCGACGCGCTCGGCTGCCGCCCGCGCCCGGCCGTGTTCAAGCAGAGCATCGACATAGTCCGTCGAGACCACGTCGGCAAAGTGGCGGGCGGCGGCCAGCGTGGCATTGCCGTTGCCGGCGGCCACATCGAGGACTTTCGTGCCGGCGCACAGATCGATGGCCTCGCAAAGCCGTTCGCCGACGATCTGAAGCGTATTGCCTATGATGGCGTAATCACCGGCTGCCCACGTGGCCTGCTGGCGCTGTTTTATCGCTGCGTAGTCCGGGGTGACGAGTGCGGTGGTCATGGCGGAGATCCTTTCGGCTTTATTGCAGACCCTGATCGCCTTGCTCGGCGGGGCCGGGCTTGCGGATCCCATGAGACGATGCCCGTCAGCCAGTTCAGAAACTGAATCCGCACCGATACAGATTCTGAACTGGTCCGGTTTTGTGGACGGGATTACGCTGCCGCGTGTTCAAGCAGTTTCATGGCGCGGAGAGTGCCGTGTCCGAAAACACCTACAATCAGTTCTGTCCCGTCGCGATGGCGGCGGAGATCCTCTGCACGCGCTGGACCATGGTGCTGCTTCGCGAGCTGGTCGTCGGCTCAAGCCGGTTCAACGAGCTCAGGCGCGGGGTTCCGAGAATGTCGCCGGCGCTGCTGTCGAAGCGATTGAGAGATCTCGAAGCAGCCGGGATCGTGGTCCGATCACCGGTCGCCGATGAGCCGGAGATCTTCGAATATCAACTCACGCCGGCAGGACAGGATCTCCTGCCGGTCATCGAGGCCGTCGGAACGTGGGGCCAGAAATGGATCTCGACCGAGGCAACGCTGAAGAATCTCGATCCCAACCTGCTGATGTGGGACATTCGCCGCAATATCAATCCGGACCCGATGCCCCGGAGCAAAAACGTCATCCAGTTCATCTATTCCGACCTGCAGAAATCCCAGCGCAACTGGTGGTTGATCGTGGAGCCGGGGCTTGAGGTCGATCTGTGTTCCGTCGATCCGGGGCAGGATGTAGACCTGTGCTTGATAACCGATCTTCGGACCATGTCCGAG
>JBFWYV010000102.1:0-15126 GCA_050186055.1 Hyphomicrobiaceae bacterium
CTTCCGATCTGGTGCTCTATGATTTGATGGCGCGGCTGACTAGGCCGCGCGGCGCGATCGAAAGGCAACTTGAGGCCGAGCTTCGCGGTCAGGCTGCCACGCATGCCAAATCGCCCGCTGAATGATCTTCTGCTGAGCTAGGTGTATAGTCTCGGCCGGTTTGGCCGTTCTGGAGTGCTTCCGGAAAACGGGGAAGTCGGTTTCCGATAAGAAGCACGGCCAAACAAAGAGATAGAGCCGTCCCACGCTTCAATTTGAACTGGAACGGCTCAGGCCTGCGTGGGGGCGGGGATGATTGTGCTCGCGCTGCGAATTGGATTGGCGCTGATCCTGCTGTCGGGCGGGATGCTGGCGCTGGACAACATCTTCGGCACCGATGTCATGGGCGCCATCTGGCGCTTGATCGTCTGGTTCTGGGTTCGCATCGTCGAACTGGTCGCACGGTTCGCCGGCAAGTTCTCCGGAGCGCTTGCCACGTGGCTGCGGACGCTCGGCCAGAAAGCGTTGATCCGCAAGCTGTCGCAACCGCTTTGGCGGCTGATCATCATGCTGGCGGCACTCTTCATCATTGGCAAGGCACGCAGGGACAGGGCGGAAGCCTGGGTGGAACATAAGCGCGTCGGGCTTGCTCAGGTTGTGAGGCAGGCGGTCGATTTCCGGCCCAGCCTGTCGCGCAATGTCCGGGCCGCAATTGCTCTCACCGTCATCATCGCCTTCGTCGGACTGTTCGTCTGGATCAGCGAGAACATCGGGAAATGGTGGGGACTGGGCGCCTCCGTCGTGCTTTGGACGATCGTCGAGAAAGTGCATCTTGTGGGTCTCGATGCGCTGGCGTCCTTCATCGTCGAGAAGTGGGCGCCGGTGAAAGCGCTGATCGGACGTCATCCCTGGCTGCGCTGGCTTTGGCTTGGACCGGTGTTCGACTGGTTGGCAAAGTCGGTGGATTCGTTTTCTGAACGCCATGCCGATCGCAACCAGGGCAAGAGCTCATTCGAAGTCTGGCGGGAGAAGCGCCGCCGTCGTGTGCGGACTAAACCCCTCAGGCGTGCAACGCGGCCGGGCCCGGCCGATGCGGGGCCATCCAAGCCGCCGCGTGATGAGCCGCCGCTGCAGGGCGATGCGGCCGCCCGGTGACGACCTGACAGCGCACGATATACCCAGGCGCCTGGTCTTCCGGCGGTTATGCATCAACGCATAATCCGGCATAACCTCAGCGTCGCTCGCTCAGAAATCGCTGTCCGGCCGGTCACGCACCCACGCCTCGAAGATCGGATCGTTGAGCCGCCACACCTCGTCCCACTTGTCCGCGAGCCGCAGCCGCGAGAGACGCTTCAGCGCAGATTGGATCGCCGACGAATCGGGCGGTCTGCGCCCGGTCAGGGCCTCGATGCGCTGACCGCCCGCCTGACCGTAGATCTGATCGGTTCGCTCGGCCAGGAGGCGCGCAACCACGCGTTGCACGCTGCTGAGCGCCAGCCACTGCGCACTGAACCCGAACTCCTCGGCGAACTGCGCCTGCACCCTCACGATGGCATCGGCCTCGCTCATGCCTGGATGCAGCGCGATCTCGGCCAGCCACCGCCGGAAGAACATCGGATTGCGGTCGAAGCGCTGAAACACGTCCATTGCGCTCGTCCGCGCCACCCGCGCCTTCGACGCCGTCCTGAACGCCTTGAGCTGATGATCGACGAAGCGCTCGTCGAGCGGCGGCAGCTCCACAGGAGTTGCGAACCGGAAGAACGGCGCATCGCGCGCCGTGAACATCGCCCGCAAGCCCTGCTGCGAGGAGCCGGTGAACACGGAGACGATGCCGTCGCGATGACGGTCGAGGCTCGTGCGCAGGGCTGCGACCAGAGCCGCGCCGCCCGGATTGCGCGCCAGCTCCTGGAACTCGTCGAGCAGAAGAAACGCCGGCTTGCGCGTCTTTGCCAGTCGCGCGCAGTAGCGGTTGAGCAGCAGGAGGTGGCTTTCCGGCGCCTTGCCGCGCAGATCGGCGAGGTCGATCTCCATCTCGCCTGCGCCGCCCGGCACCTTCAGCGTGAACTTGGGCGCGATGTCGCGCGCAGCCGCGGTCACGTTGCTCCACAGCGAGCCCGAGCGCAGCGTCCGGTCCAGTTCGTAGAGCAGGATGCCCAGCGGGCTCTCCAGCATCTGCCACAGGTCGACGTAGACGACCTTGTGCCCGCGCGCTTCGGCCAGCGGCGCAAGATCGTGCGTCAGGAATTGGGATTTCCCGGTGCGGCGCGGCCCGAACATGCTCAGCGCATGCGTCGCGCCGCCGGCCAGCACGTCATGGACCCGCTCGGCAAACTCGACGCGGGGATAGTGCCAGCGCGATCCGATCATTATCCGAGATTATGCGATAATGCATAATTATGCAATCACGCATAGAAAGGTGATCGGCCGGGGACCGGGCAATCGTTCCGTTTTCGCGTGCGGTCCCGCCATGCTATCTGCGGCCCATGACCAGAAAGCGCACAGCCATCCTGATTTCCGGCCGCGGCTCAAACATGATGTCGCTGGTCGAGGCTGCCGCGGCTCCGGGATTCGCGGCCGAGATCGTGGCCGTCGTCTCCAATCGCCCGGATGCCGCCGGGCTGGCCTGGGCCGAGGCGCGCGGGCTCGCCACGCATGTGGTCGATCACAAGGCCTTTGCAACACGGGAGGCCTTCGAGGACGAACTGCATGCCGCCGTCAGCGCGACCGGCGCCGAGCTCGTCTGCCTCGCAGGTTTCATGCGCGTGCTCACGGCCACCTTCGTCCAGCGCTGGGACGGCCATATGCTCAACATCCATCCCTCGCTGCTGCCTGCGTTCAAGGGCCTCCACACCCATGAGCGTGCCCTGGAGGCGGGCGTCAGGATTGCCGGCTGCACCGTCCATTTCGTGGTCCCGGAGATGGACGCCGGCCCCATCATCGCCCAGGCGGCCGTGCCCGTGATTCCCGGCGACACGCCCGGCTCCCTCGCGGCGCGTATTCTTTCGGTGGAGCATAAGATTTACCCACATGCTCTGGATCTCGTTGCCTGCGGGGCCGTGGTCATGCAGGGTGGGCAAGCAATTGTCCGATATCAAATGGTTAACCACGAGGATTGTCTAATCTCGCCAATGCCGCCGGTGAAATCGTAAGGCCATGCTGCAGATGCGCGACGCTGGCAACTATGGACAGTTGTCAAGCGCAAATGCTAGCTGCCGGCAGGCCCGTTCGATACCGGGCGCAGAGCCCCCGGGGGCGAGGGCTGCTCCGCGCCAAAAACGAAGACCGCCAGCGTCGGGTGCGGGATTTGCAATGTCCCGGAATCCGGCCGAGATGCGGGGCGGCCGATCCGATCCGGAGCAAGCATGAGCATGACTATCATCGAACCGCCACCCCACACCCAAGGCCTCGGCGAGGAGTCGAGCATCTGGTTCAAGCTGACGCCGCTGCTGCGTGGCAACCCGCACAACCCGATGCAGACCCTGCTGGAGATGACCGAGCGCTATGGCGCCAGGAATGGCGGCGTGATCTCGGTAACCATGGCTAACCAGCGGGTGGTGTTCCTGACCGAGCCGGAGCACCTCAAGCACGTGCTGGTCGGCAAGGCGGACAACTACATCAAGTATTTCGACGGCCTGAAGCCGATCTTCGGCAAGTCCATGATCACGCATGACGGCGCTGTGTGGAACAAGATCCGCATGCCGCAGCAGCCGGCGTTCCACCCCGACATGTTCGCCGAGTACATTCCCTACTTCCTGGCCGCCATCCGCACCAAGATGGAGGTCTGGGCCGGGCTCGCCAGGTCCGGCGAGACGGTGGAGATGGTCGAGCAGACCTGGACGCTCGCCGCCGACATGATCTGCAAGGCGCTGTTCGACCGCGACATGCCGTTCAACCCGCACGTCGTCTTCAAGTGTGTGAAGACCTACACCGACGTCATGAACCACAAGTCGATCCGCTTGCGCCGTCAGGCCGGCGAGCTGGTCGAGATGACCGATGAGGATGCCGCCAAGGCGATGGAGGTGTGGGCCAGCGTGCCGCCCGAAGTGTTCGCCGCCGACCCGCGCGAGGATCGCGAGCGGACCCTGCTCAAGATGATCGAGGCGGCGGTGGCCGACCCCTCGATTCCGGAGTTCGACCGGCAGCAGGCGATCGACGAGATCAAGCAGTACCTGTGGGCCGGCACCGAGACCACTGCGCTGACCCTGGCGTGGGCGCTCTATCTGAGCTCGCGCCACCCCGAGGCCGCCGAGCGCATCCGCCGCGAGGGCGAGACCGTGTGCGGCGACCGCGATCCGACCGCGGCGGATTACTCCGCCCTCGCCTATACCCGCGCGGTGATCCAGGAGACCATGCGCCTCTATCCGCCGATCTGGGGGCTCATCCGCGTCGCCTCCGCGGCCGACAAGATCGCTGAAACGGAGATCCGGCCCGGCGACCGCATCGTGATGTTCGCCTACGGCGTGCACCACAGCTCGAAGTTCTGGGATGAGCCGGAGGAGTTTCGGCCCGAGCGCTGGCTGGGCGACGCCGCACGAAAGCGCAAGCCTTATACCTACGTGCCGTTCGGCGGCGGCAAGCGCAGTTGCATCGGCGGCGCCATGAGCCAGGTCGAGAACGTGCTCGCGCTATCGATCCTGCTCCGCCGCTTCCGTCCCGAGTACGTCGGGGTCGAGCCGCCGGGCATCCACGCCACCGTGACCCTCTGCCCCAAAGGCGGCCTGCCGTTCAGAATACATGAGTTGGGTTGAGGCGCGGGGCGCGGACTGTTGGAACGGCGGCGGGATCGCAGCCGCAAGCGGATCACGGCGCAGGGCGCCAACTGACAATATGGAAGGCGCACCGAACAAAGTAGCCGCCTGCCGCTTGCCGGAGGCTCCCGCCCCAAGTTGCGGTGTGCTGGGCGGGCGTGGCAGCAGGTCACGATGCTTGGGCGGATGAGCTGACGACCCTGTTTCTTCCCCTCATTTTCGCTTCATAGAGCGCCGTATCGGCCTTCAGAAGGAGATCCTGAAAGTTGCTCGCGTGGGCAGGAAACGTCGCGATGCCTATGCTGATCGTCACCGGCCTTTTCAGATCGGGATGCCGGCTGTCGGCCACCGCAGCCCGGATGCGTTCGGCCATCGCCACGGCGTCGGGAGGCGTTTCAGAGCAAAGCAGCGCGAACTCCTCCCCGCCATAGCGAAAGAGTTCGTCGCATTCTCGCTTCGCGGCCGCGATCGTCGCCGTGACCTTCTTGATCACACGGTCTCCTTCCAGATGTCCGTACTGGTCGTTGATCGCCTTGAAGCGGTCGATGTCGATCATCATCAGGCTCATCGAAACGCCCGACTGCGATGCCGCTTCCAGCATAAGTGGACCCTTCTTGTCGAACTGGCCGCGATCCTGGAGTCCGGTCAGGGCGTCCCTGCCGACCTGTTCGACCAGCCTTTCATAACGGTGACGATAGGTCAGGCGGTCGAAAACGTCGGCGACGCCATGCGACGGCGCTCGCTGCGGACCCGGTTCTATGAAGCGCAGGTAGAACGTGAGCATGAGCGAGAAGACGCAAGCCGCGCCGATCTTGGCGATCCACCCGCCGTAGAAGGCCGATGCCGGCACGCCGATGAGAAAATGCAGTCCGGCATAGAAAAACACCTGATCGAAGCTCAGCACGATTGCCAGGCTGATGAAGATGCGGCCCGGAATGGTATTCGATATGATTTGGCCGAGCCGCTCGTAAATGACCACGAGGGCGATCAGATCGATAAACAGCAGGGCGGTTCCCCAGACCATGAGCAGCCCTATCTGGTCGAGGAAATGCAGGTCTGGATTGTAGCCCGGAAGTATTGCGGATTCGCTGTAGAGGCGCAGCATCAGCGCCAGTCCCACCATCAGTACGTTGCCGCCCAGCAGGCCATAGATGGGCTGGCGCATGACCTCGGCGTCTTCCTTGATGTAGAGCAGCAGGAGCAGAGCGAGCTTGCCGGCGAACATGACGGTCGATCCGGGTGAGATGAGCCCGAACGGCAACTGGATGAAGAAAACTGCGGCGAGATAGGTTTCGAGGAAGTGCATCGCACCGAGGACGCAGAAGAACACGCCCAGACCGATCCTCTTCCGCTTGGCGAATATCACCGTCATGGCGACGAAATAGAGGAAGGCCTGCGAGAGCAGGACAAGCAAAGCAGTCATAGCGCCAGGAAGCCCTCGCGACGCATGCGATTCCAACCTTTCTGTTACGAGGTACCTTCTAGTATAGCTGTGCAGTCATTGTCATCCTCGCCGCAGCGGCCTCATGTTGGTAACCCCGGCCCGTCGAACCTTGCGGAACAGCGATGCTGGACGACCAGTCGGTCTCTCAGCCTGAATCGCGGCCTCTGACCGTGTCTCTCGGGGGGCGTTCCGGCACAACGCCTACGCCGATCGCTCGCACACATCCGTCCATGAGGAGATTGACGCATGTACATTGCAGGGTTCGTGATCCCCGTGCCAGCGGAAAAGATGGAGGCATATCGCCAATGGGCCGAGAACGGTGCCAGGCTCTTCAAGGAGTACGGCTGCATCGAGATCGTCGAATCGTGGGAGGACAACGTTCCAGATGGTAAGCATACGGATTTCAGGCGCGCCGTCGATGCAAAGGCTGGCGAGAAGATCGTGTTCTCATGGCAGGTGTGGCCCGACAAGGCCAGCGTCGAAAGAGCCGAAGAAAAGATGCGGGACGACAAGCGCTTCGAAATAACGGGAGACGTTCTGTTCGATCCAAAGCGCCTCATCTTCGGCTGTTTTTCACCGATCTGTACGATGGGCCGCCGATAAGCGATGCCGGCTATTTGAATCGGACGTGTAGATAACTCCGGCAGTCGGCGACGTTGTCCGACCCCGCCGCTCGCTTCGGCATCCGCCCAGCGGCGGCTGGCGAGCGGCCGTGAGCTACCAAAAGTTCGGCCAACCTACACCTAGGTACAATGGTGCGCAGATATTTTTTCAACACAAACTGGTCCGCGAACCATCCGCCCGGATGATCGCTTAACTGAAGATCTTCATTCATTCACGGGCCATTGGCGTCACTGCCAATGACCTCGGCTCGGTTCAATTTGCACCCTGGAGGAACGGCATGAACATTACCCGGCGCAGCGCTGCCGTTGGGGGACTAAGTCTGCTTGCAGGAGCATCGATCAGTTCAAGGAGTTTCGCCGAGTTCGGCGCCGTCCTTGATATTCGTGAAGGGCTTGAGGATTTCTGGCTGGCCACGGATGCCTACATCTTCGGTTACCCGCTGGTGACCATGGAAATGACACGGCGGGTCATCACCAACGTCGTGGAGCCGGTTGGAACGCGTGGCCCGATGGGGCACATCATCAAGCTCCGCAAGTATCCTGACGCCTCGTTCCGGGATGTCACGGCGCCGAACGCGGATACTCTTTATACGACGTCATTCTTCGACGTCGGCAACGAGCCTTGGGTGCTCAGGATTCCGGATATGAATGGCCGCTATGCCCTGATGCCGATGCTGGACGGGTGGACCACGGTATTCGATGTGCCCGGCAAGCGGACCACCGGGACCAAGGCGCAGACCTACGCGATCACCGGCCCGGGCTGGTCGGGCATGCTGCCGGCAGGCGTCAAGGAATACAAGTCGCCGACCAACATCGTCTGGCTGTTGGGCCGCATCTACTGCACCGGAACGCCGGAAGACTATGCCGAGGTCCACAAGCTGCAGGATCAGTTCAGGCTCGTCCCGCTGAGCGCGTACGGCAAGTCGTATACGCCGCCGCCGGGAAAGGTCGATCCATCCATCGATATGAAGACGCCGGTCCGCGATCAGGTGAATCGCATGGACGCAGCGGAGTATTTCACGATGCTCTGCAGCCTGATGAAGACAAATCCCCCGAGGCCGGAAGACGCAGCCTATCTGGCGAGGTTTGCGCGTATCGGCATTGTCCCGGGACGGGACTTCGACGCGAGCAAGCTCAGAGCCGATTTCGTCAGGCGCATTCCGGAGATCGCGTTTGACCGGATCATGGTCCAGTTCAAGGTCAACAAGGACGTCAAGGACGAGAACGGCTGGGCGTTCACGACCAAAACCGGAACTTACGGCAGCGACTACATGATGCGGGCGTTTGTCACGGCCATCGGTCTCGGCGCCAATCGCCCGCAGGATGCCGTCTATCCGACATCGACGAAAGATGCCGCGGGCAACAAGTACAATGGCGCGAACAGGTACGTCATGCGCTTCACCAAGGGACAACTGCCGCCGGTGGAGGGTTTCTGGTCACTGACCATGTACGACAGCAGCTATTTTTTCGTGAACAATCCGCTCAACCGCTATTCAATCAGCCCGCGTCAGAGTTTGCAGGCCAATGCGGACGGATCGACGGATCTCTACATCCAGCATGAATCGCCCGGGAAGGATAAGGAATCCAATTGGCTTCCCGCACCTCCGGGCGATTTCATACTCATGCTGCGCATGTATTGGCCGGACGAGAACAATCCATCGATCATCGATGGAACCTGGACCGTGCCGCCGGTGACGAAGGCATAGTTGACCGCGAATAACGCGGGATCGCTTCCGACGACCTCGCATCGTTCGCCTCAAGTCATGCGGCGAATGGGATACCCAAAAAGCCCGCCAGGACTCAGGACGGAAACCATGAAAACGTCACGGCGCAGTTTTCTTGCCACCGCCGCTGTTGTCGCTTCGCCCTTCGGCTTGAACCGAATGGCGCATGCGCAGCCCGCCGGCGGGCAATCAAAGAAAGCTGACTTTTTGTTTGTGCAGACCGCGAACGGCATGACCTTCGATCCGGCCAGGAAGACATTGACGCTCGGCGGCGTCAGCCCCGTCACGGTATTCTTCTCCGATCGCCCGCAGCGAATTGCAGGGAACATGCAGACGGCGCATTTTATTCCGTTTTGGAGCGAAGGTAAGAGCAGCTTCAAGTCTGATCCTCCGAACGCCGATGTCTCGATATTGGAGGATGGTCGGTTGCAGCAGGTCGTGGTCGTATTGCGAAATCCGGTGCTGAAAGGTGATGAGCTGAGCTATTCGATTGAGGTGCTGAAAGGTGAAATGCCGGCCAAAGGCTCCAATGTATCGGTTTTCATCGACATAATCGGAAGACCGTTGACGCCGTTCTCGTATGCGGGCGTGGCGCGAAGGCGCTTTAGGCGCGCCTACTATTGGCGGTGACGGCAGTCCGGCGACTGCGCGGCAGGAAACGAAGCGCGGAAGGTTCGAAAACAATGGCGACGGCGGCCGCCGGGATATGTCCGGGTTGGGTCGGATCATCTGTTGTCAGTTCGGGATTGGAACCACATCATCCCGGTTTCCTCCAGCACATGCTTCCAACACCGCCAATCCACCCGTCACCGCCTGATCCCAGTTGAGCCGGCTTGGTACGGCCGGGCGCCAGCCACGATTAACGGCATACGGAGCATCGGCGATCAGCGCATCCGGAATGTGCACGAACCCGCGCATCGATACCCGCGCGTCGCACCGTGATCTCGCCTCCCACAACGAATGATAAAGTATGGCGTTGCACAGATAGTCACCCGCATCGCTCGAAACTTCCGTCGGCAACGACAGTGCATCGAGCCGCGCCGCAATCTCACTCGTGGGAAGCGTGCATGCGAGCGTATCCGGACCATCCGCCGTCACGCAGGCCTCAGGGGGCGCCTCGCCGCACGCGTCAAGCAAGGACGCCCGCACATTGCGTGCGCACGTCTCGATCACGAAGCCGTCTGCCCGACTCGAAACGCCGAAATGCAGCGCGATCGCCGGCGCGTGCTCGGCCAGCAGCTCCGCCAGCCGCGACGGCCCGGCACGCCATTCGGTTGGCAAGGTCGCCGATATGAACGCGTATTCCGGCATGCGGCCGCCAGCGAGCCCCGCTAGCCGGCCGGCCAGCAGGCCGGAGGCGTTCTGCGGCTGGCCGGGAAACGGGCCGAACCCGGTGATGAGCACGATGGGGTGGCGACTTGCGGTCATTCACCTCTCTCCTGGCGCAAAAGACGATCGGCGCCGGTATCTGCCGAACAGTCCGGTCACAACAATCGCCATCGCCGCATCGCAAGCAAGTCAGCCCGTTCGCCGCCTGCGCTGCGCCAGCGAGCCGAGGCAGAGCGACAGGATCACCAGTGCAGCGCCGGCCATCTGCGCCTGCGATATCGTCTCGCCCAGATAGGCTGCCGAGACCGCCAGCGCGGTGAGCGGCAGCGCCGTCGTCGCCAACCCTGCAACCCAGCCCGGTACGAGCGAGACTCCCATGTACCAGAGCACGGTCGAAAGGATGCTGGCCGTCACCGTATACCAGCCGATCAGAATCCAGGTCTCCCAGCTCAGCGACCGGGGATCGAACCAGACGGTCGGGCTTGCCAGCAAAGGCAGGCACGCCACCAGGCATATGACCGAGACGCCGAACGACAGCCGCACCGGGCGCACCAGCGCACTCATCGTGCGCGAGACCAGGACGAAGCTCGCCTCGCACAGCACGGCAACGCCGACCAGCACGTTGCCGGCGAAGCTTTGCTGACCGCCGGTGCCCGCCGCGCTCGCCTGGATCAGTCCGACGCCGAGGACCGCCAGCGCAACCATGCCGACCTCTCCGGTCCGAGGCCGCTCGCCCAGCAGCGCGCTGGCGGCAACGATGACGGCGGGAAGCGTCGCTGTGATGATGCCGGCATCGGTGGCTGTCGTCCGCTGTACGCCCATCAGCAGGAATACCGTGAACAGGACCGAGCCCAGCAACGCCAGCGCAACGAGGCCGCCCCAGTGCCGCAGCGAGAGGCTGGACAGCCGCGGCCCCGGCTCGAACGGCACCAGCAGCGCCAGCAGAATGCTGGCGATGATGAAGCGTACGACGAGGAACGCTTCGACGCTGATCTCGGACACGATGGCCTTGCCGAACGGGACGTTCGCACCGCCCATCGCCATGGCGGCAACGAGACAGAGCATGGCAAGCGATTGTGGCATCGTGGTCTTTGGATCGTGAGCCGAGAGGACGCGAAAGCCTGCCTTTTGGACCGAAACCGGCGCGCGCCGCAACGGGGAAGACGCGGGTTGCGGCCGGGCCGGCCGTCTTGCGAAGCCGCAGCGCATGTGAGAGGCAGTGTTCAGTATTGGCGCCTCGCGGCTCGTTGCCGCCGCCAGGCGCACCGGAGCCACTGTCATGCCATCTGACGCATCCAGCGACGCACGCCTGCCGGGGACATGGCCTCCGTCGCAACGCGGCTATTTCGCCATTGGCGCAGAGCGCATGTCGAAAGCGCTCAATCTCGGCAATCTCATGCGCTCCGCCCATGCCTTCGGTGCGAGTTTCACCTTCACCGTTGGCGCCACGTATCAGGCGTTGGAAGCGCGCGCCGACACGTCGAAGGGCCAGTGGCATCTGCCGCATTACAACTGGCGCAGCGTGGACGAGATCGCGCTGCCCAACGGCTGCCGGCTGGTCGGGGTTGAGTTGCTCGACGATGCGGTCGACCTGCCGAGCTTCCGTCACCCGCTGCGTGCGGCCTACGTCCTCGGGCCGGAACGGGGATCCCTCTCCGAAAACCTACTGTCGCGCTGTGATCACGTCGTGAGAATTCCAACGCGATTTTGCGTCAATGTCGCCATCGCGGGAGCGATCGTGATGTATGATCGGGCACAGTCGATGGCGCGTTATGCCGAGCGGCCGGTGATGGCGGGCGCCAGACCGCCGTCGGAGGAACGAGACGTTCACGGCGGGCCGGTCGTACGGCGCAAGTGAAACGAATCAGCACGCGACGAGACGGGTGCTTCGATTGGGGGGCCGGCTGGGATGATATCCGCCGGCGGCGAGGCAGGAATGTGGGCTAGAATTTTTCGCACCGCGCCGGCATTGGCACTGATGCTGCTGGCGATGCTCGCGGCATCGCGCGCCTCCGGCCAGGTCGCGACGCGCGCCGCCAGCTTCGCCGATTGGATCGTGTATCGTCACGGCGCGGGAGCGGAGAGAACGTGCTTTGCGCTGTCGCAGCCGACAGTGCGGCAGGGACAGTCAGCCGAAGGCGTCGGCAGCTACGTCATGGTGTCGGCCTGGCCGCGCCACGGCGTGAAGGCGCAGCCGAGCATTTACGCCGGTGCCCCGTTCCGCGGTGGTTCTTCCGTATCGATTACGATCAAGGGCGATACATTCACTCTGTTCACGGACGGTGACCGCGCGTTCGTCGATGATCCGACCATGGAGTTGAAGCTGGTCGATGCCATGAAGAAGGGCAACACGATGCTCGTGCGCGGCGTGCTCGCCTCCGGCGGCCAGATGTTCGACACCTACTCGCTGAGTGGCGTAACCCAGGCCGTGAACGCCGTCTCGCAAGACTGCGGTTGAGTGGCGGCGACCTTCTCAGCGCACGTGATCCACAAGCTTTGGATTGCCTATTGCCCGCCGTAATGGCGCCCACGCACTACCCGAATCGCCTTGCCATTTAGGTCTCGTTAGTCGAATCGTCGCTTAGTTGGCGCTCGTGACGGGACAGACCTTAGCAGCGCCGGGAGGGTGTAGAATGGTGATGAGTGTCGTCGAGAGCCTGGCAGCGGAAGGGCACGATCCCGGGTTGCGTGGAGCGCGCGTTCTTCTGTCCGGCCTGGAATGCGGCCATGGCGTTGATATTGCTCGCGCGTTTGCAGCGGCCGAGTGCCGCCTGGTCCTCCAGACCCCCTGCATGAGCCCTGCCCTTGATGTGCTGCTCGAGGACCTCGCCTGTACCGCGCAGGAGGTTACCATAAGCTCCGCGCCGGTCGATAGCGACGAGGCAGCGCTGAGATTCGCCCAGAACGCCGTCGGCGCCTATGGCGGCCTGGATGCAGTGATCAATCTGGCACGGCTGGACGATGAGGGGCTGTCCGGCGACTGTAGTCCAGCCGAGATAGAGCAGGGTGTGCACGACACCCTGGGACCAGCATTTCGCATCACGCACGTCGTCGCCAACCGCATGCAGTTGACCTGGACCGAGGGCTTGATCCTCAACATCGTCACGCAGGGCCGGGCGAATTCAGCGGCCGCAGATGCTTTCGCTTCGATCGCCCGCACGGCGTTGGCCGGCCTGACGCGTCAGGAGGCGGCCCACTGGGCGGGACAAGGCGTCCGCATCAACGCCATCGCTCCGGTGGATACAAGCCTGTCATGGGCAATGTCCGGTGCTGTGGGGTTGTCGAGCGAGCCCGAGATTGCCGCGCTCGCCCTGCATCTGGCCAGCAACCGCGGCCGGGCGTTGTCGGGTCTGGTGTTCGACGCCGCAGGTGCCGCCTGCATCGAGTCCTGTCCGCTCGGTTGAGGCCCGCAGACCGGGACCAGCCAGCGCCGCCTCAGCGTCTGTCGCCGGCAAACAGCCAGCCGGCGAGCGCCTGGCCAGCCAGGGCGCCTGCGACCTGGGCCGCAAGAAAGGCTGCCACGTGGCCCGGTGCAATGCCGGAGAATGTATCGGTCAGCGCCCGCGCGACCGTCACCGCCGGATTGGCGAACGATGTGGAGGCGGTGAACCAATAGGCTGCCGCGATGTAAAGCGCGACTGCCATGGCGATGGCATCGGGCCGGAACCGCACGCATCCCAGGATCGTAAGCAGCAGGCCGAAGGTGGCGACCGTCTCCGACAGCCATTGGCCTGGGCCCGTGCGCGCGGTTTCCGAGAACTGCAGCAGCGGCAGACCGAACATCGCGTGTGCGAGCAGCGCGCCGATGCAACCGCCAGCGATCTGCGCACCGACGAATGCGAACGTCTGGCCCACTCCGATTTCGCCGCGCGTATACATCACGAGGCTCACGGCCGGATTGAAGTGGGCGCCCGAGACCGGTCCGAGTACGGTGATCAGGACATGGAGGATTGCGCCGGTGGCAAGCGTGTTTCCAAGCAGCGCGATGGCAACGTTTCCGTCCGCCAGCTTCGCCGCCATGATTCCGGAGCCGACGACGGCCGCGACCAGCAGTCCGGTTCCAAGCGCTTCCGCCGCCACCTTGCGGCCGAGATCCGGACCTGCCATCCGCGCTTTCTCCCCCGTGCGAGAAATCCTCAGGCCACGTCAGGATCCGGCATCGTCGTTCCTTCCATGCGGCCGATCGCGCTAAGCTTGCTCTGCAGGGAGAGCCGGTCGATGGCCGCCATAGGCAGGCTCGTGAACGCTTCGATACGGCGGTGCAGGTATCGGAACGCGGTAACGAAAGCCCGTTCCTTCTCGATGTCAGTTCCTTCGACCGCTGCCGGGTCTTCGATGCCCCAGTGAGCTGTCATCGGCTGACCAGGCCAATAAGGACAGGCTTCTCCGGCAGCGTTGTCACAGACCGTGAAAACGAAATCGAGCTGGGGAGCGCCCGGCTGGGCAAACTCGCTCCAGCTCTTGGACCTGAGCGAGCCGGTCGGATAGTCGTAAGATTGCAGTACCTTGAGCGCATGGGGATTGACCGTCCCCTTCGGCTGGCTCCCGGCCGAGTACGCCTGAAACCGTCCTGTCCCATCCTTCCGCAGGATCGATTCGGCCATGATCGATCGCGCCGTGTTCCCGGTGCACAGGAACAAGACGTTGTACACGCGCTCGGACATCGACCCGCTCATCGTGATGCTCCAGCAGTTGTGCAGCAGGAATCCAGTTCAGTGAGCAATGGCGCACAGATTTCAGGGCGCCCCTGGCAGCAGTCCTTCAGCAGGAACGAGATGACCGCGCGCAGTCGCTCCAACTCCGCCCTGTAGACGATGGAGCGGCCCTCGCGCTGTGAGGTGATGAGCCCGGCGCGCGCCAGGATGCCGAGGTGGGCCGACAGCGTATTCGCCGGCACGCGCAGCGTCTCGGCGAGCGCTCCCGCTGCCAGTCCCTGCGGCTCGTGCCGAACCAGGGTGCGAAAAGCCTCGAGCCGGGTAGGCTGCGCCAATGCCGACAGGGTTTCGATCGTCGAATTAATTTCCATATTTCCAGAAATACAGAAATATAAGCCGATGTCAAGGTTCGCCGATGCTGTTCACGCGGGCGAGCCGGGCTGGCATGCGCGGCACCAAAGCCTTTAACAATCCGGCGCGCTCGCATATATTCAGGGTGCCGGATTCGTCCGGCTATGGCGATAAACGCGGTCGTAATAAACCTTTCGGACCCGGGGGCGGTACCCGGCGCCTCCACCACAGGCTGCAATGTCCGGTCAGCGCTGATGACCGACATCCAAAGGC
>JBFWYV010000103.1:0-14956 GCA_050186055.1 Hyphomicrobiaceae bacterium
GAGATCAAACTGGAGGCGACGATCAACGGCCGGCGCGTGAAGCGCAGAGTCAAGCCGTTCGCGCGCCTGCTCGATGTCCTGCGTGATGACGTCGGCCTGACCGGCACCAAGGAAGGATGCGGCGCCGGCGAGTGCGGCACCTGCTCGGTCTTCGTCGACGGTGTGCTGGTGAAAACGTGCCTGGTGCCGGCAGCCAAAGCGCAAGGCGCCACCATCGAGACCGTCGAGGGGCTCGCCAGATCCGGCGAGCTCAGCGTGCTGCAGAAGGCGTTCCACAAGACCGGCGCCAGTCAGTGCGGCTACTGCATCCCCGGCATGGTCATGGCCGCGACAGCCGCAATCCGCGCCAATCCGAACGTCCCCGACGACGAGATCCGCGAGCGGCTCGGCGGCAACATCTGCCGCTGCACCGGCTATGCCAAGATTTTCGAGGCCGTCGAGCTCGCCCGCGACGTCATGAACGGCACACAGCCGGCAGCGGCGCTGGCGGAGGTTGACGCCGACGAAGGCCATTTCATCGGCGCCAACGTGCGCCGCATCGATGCACCCTCGAAAGTCACAGGAAAGCTCAGGTACGCCGGTGACATGGTGATGCCAGGCATGCTGCATGTCGCCGTCCTGCGCTCGCCGTACCCCCACGCGCGAATCGTCTCCATCGATACCTCGGAGGCCGAAGCGATGGACGGCGTCGAAGGCGTGATCACGTCCGCGGACGTTCCCGGCGTCGATGGCTTCGGCGTGTTCGTCAACGACCAGCCTATCATGGCCCGCGACAAGGTGCGCTATGTCGGCGAAGCCGTCGCTGCCGTTGCGGCCGAGGACGAGCTGACGGCGCGCATTGCCGCCAGGGCAATCAAGGTGGTCTACGAACCGCTGCCGCCCGTGTTCGATCCTCACCAGGCTATGCAGCCCGGCGCCCCCGTCGTGCACGACGACGCACCGGATAATATCACCAAGCACATCCCCATCCGGAGGGGCGATGCGGAAGCGGCATTCGGGCAATGTGCCTTCGTGCTGGAAGAGACGTTCGAGACGCAAGCCATCGAGCACGCCTATCTCGAGCCTGAAGCCGGCCTTGCATATGTCGACCACGACGATGTCGTGACGATCCACTCCCCGTCGCAGAACATCACCCATCACCGCCATATGCTGTCGCGAATCCTCGCGCTGCCGATCAACAAGGTGCGCTTCATCATGAGCCCCGTCGGCGGCGGCTTCGGCGGCAAGGAGGACATGATCTATCAGGGCATGCTGGCGCTGCTGGCGATGAAGACCGGCCGCCCCGTGCGACTTGTCTTTACCCGTGAGGAATCCATCGCCGTCACCGCCAAGCGGCACCCCGCCCGGATCAGCTACAAGATGGGCTTCGACGCCGATGGGCGCATCCTTGCCTCCAAGCTGCACATGGTGAGCGACGGCGGAGCTTACGGATTGTCGACGGAAGGCGTAATGCGCAAGGCCGCAATTCTGGGTGCCGGTCCGTACGCGATCGAAAACCTGCAGGTCGATACGATCGGCGTATACACGAACAATACGCCCTCAGGCGCTTTCCGCTCGTTCGGGGCATTGCAGACGCAGTTCGCAACCGAGTCGATGCTCGACATGGCGGCCGAACGCCTCGGCCTCGATCCCTTCGAGATCCGGCGCATCAACATGATGCGCGACGGTGCCGTGACACACACCAGGCAGACGCTCGGCTCGGTCAGCCTCGGCCGTGTTCTCGATGCCCTCGAAACCGCGTCCGGCTGGGACGAGGGCGCACCGACCTCGCGCGGCGCAACCCGCACTGACCTGAATTCCGAAGGTGCCCGACGGGCTTGCACATTGGGCGCACGCTTCGAGGATACCGGACAGACTCCGGAAACGGCCCCCAGGAGCGAGGTGGCCTGACATGGCGAGAAAACGCGGACGTGGCATGGCAGCCTCCTGGTACGGCATCGCGCGAACGGCGACTGTCGACCGGGCAGCAGCCTGGGTCGAGATCGATGACGGCGGCACTGCCAAGATCGTGACCGGCGTGACCGAGATCGGCGAAGGCATCCTCACCGTGCTTGCCCAGATCGCGGCCGAGGAACTGGGCGTGCGGCCCGAGAACGTCACCATCGGTGACAACGATACCGCGCGAGCCCCTGAAGCCGCGCACGCTGGCGCGACCCGCCAGACCTACATGATCGGCAATGTCGTCGCCATCGCCTCCCGCGAAGCGCGCGCCCGGCTGGTTGAAGTCATCGCCCAGGAATGGGGCGTGGCGCCGACCAGCGTGCGGACCGCCAACGGCGAGGTCTGGGCCGAGGGCAGCAATCACCGCATGACGATGGCCGAAGCCGTGCATCTGTCGAAATCGCGCGGGGTCGTTCCTGTCGGATCCGGCTCGTTCGGCACCGACACAACGGGCCTCGCGCCCGGCGACGGCGCAGGCCGGCCCTGGCAGGCCTATGTCTTCGGCGCACAGGTCGCCGAGGTCGAGGTCGACACCGTAACGGGCGAAGTCCAGGTGCTCGGCGTCTGGGCCGCACACGACGTCGGACGCGCGGTAAATCCGCGCGGCGTCGAAGGGCAGATCGAAGGTGGCGTTGTCCAGGCGCTCGGCCAGGGCCTCATGGAGGACTACAAGCTCGACAAAGGCTTCACGACAACGCCAGGATTTGCAAAGTACATCCTGCCGACGTCGCTCGACGTTCCGAAAATCAACTCGGTCATCGTGGAAGATCCGGATCCGATAGGCCCGCTGGGCGTGAAAGGAATAGGCGAGCCAGCGATGGTTCCAACCATTCCCGCCATAATGAACGCCATATACGATGCCATTGGCGTCCGCATCACATCCTTGCCCGCCACACCGGAAAAGGTGCTGGAAGCATTGAGAGCAAAGAATAAGGAGCAATCGAACAAAACCCGGCTCGCGGCGGAATAAGCCGGCGCGCTCGGACGTTCACGTTTTCGGAAGATTATGCGTGTGCGCCGCGTCGCGTATTGCAAACATTCGGATCGAACCGGACTCTTGTAAGCGGAATGAACGGAGGACGTGGCAATGATGGAAAGCATGTACCGGCAGATGCGCGTCGGCCTGGTCCATTTCAAGGCATTTCCCGGAATTGAAACCGGGGAGGGGCCGATACTCGAGACCCTGGAGAAAATCTGTGCCGACGAATTCTGGACCGCTGTCGAAGTTGGCTGGATGAAGGACTATCGCGTCAAGAACACCGCCCGCAGCCTGCTCGATCAGAGCCACCTCTCCGTCGCCTATGCGACCCAGCCAAAGGCGCTGTCGACGAAACTCAACCTCAACGCCTTCGACCCAAAAGAGCGGGCCAACGCTATCAGCTCGATCAAGAGCTGCGTCGACGAAGCTTACGATCTCGGCGCAGAGGTAGTACGTATAATCGCCGGCAAGGACCCCGGCGACGCCAAGCGCGCCGAAGCCAAGAAGCTGCTCGTTGATTCACTTGCCCAGATTCTCGACTACGGCAAGGAAGGCGGCGGCAAGATGAAGTTCACCCTCAAGGTGTTCGACCGCGACATCGACAAGAAGAATTTGATCGGCCGCATCGGCGACGCTGCCGACGTGGCAAGGGAACTGCGGTCGAGCTATCCGAATTTCGGTCTGCTGACCGACCTCAGCCATTTCCCGCTCCTCGACGAGGAACCCGAGGAAAGCATTCCGCAGGTCCGCCAGTATCTGGACTCCGTGCATCTCGGCAACTGCGTCTTCCGCGAACGCCGGCACGCGGCCTACGGCGATATCCAGCCGCGTTTCGGCCTGCCCGGAGGCGAGATCGACACGCCGCAGGTCACCCACTATTTCCGGGTGCTCGCCAAGAACGGCTTCTTCGAGAAACCGGAGCGGCCGATCGTGAGTGCTGAAGTCCGCCCGGTGATGGCGGGCGAAATCTCAGACATCGTCATTGCCAATGCGAAGCGTGTCATCCGCGATGCCTGGGTCATGGCGTGAAGTTGGACGGCAAACGAGGAGGAAGGCCATGAAATCCAGATATCGAGTGCTCGCCGCCGCTGTGGCTCTGTCAGCCGGTCCCGCAGCCGCACAGGACTTTCCGACAAAACCTGTCGAAATGACGGTGCTGTTCGGCTCCACGGCTCAGACGATCGGACAGGTGCTCGCCGATCAGATGTCGAAGAACCTGCCGCAGCCGGTGGTGCCGGTGAGCCGGACCGGTGGCGGCGGCGCCATCGGCTATACCTACGTGCATTCGACCAAGCCCGACGGCTACAATATTGTCTGGAACTCGAACTCGATTTCGACCACCTTCCACGGTGGCCGGGTCAAATTCGATTACAAGGCATTCACCCCGATCGCCCGCGTTTCTCTCGAGGTTCCGGCCGTTGCAGTGCGCACGGATTCCGGCTGGAAGACCGTGGCCGACATGGCCAAGGCCGTGAAAGCCTCCAAGGAAAAGATCAAGGTCGGCGCGTCCGGCAAGGGCTCGTTCACGCACCTGACGACGGTGGCGTTGTTCAAGCGGCTGGGAATCGCAGACCACGTTATCTACGTGCCATACGATGCCGGCAAGGCTCCGGTTGAACTGCTCGGCAAGCGCGTCGATGTTGCCGTTCAATGGCCTGGCCAGTTCATACCGCACGCCAAGGCCGGCACCTTGCGCATTCTCTGCGTGACGAGCAAGCAGCGGGTTTCTCAGATCAAGGACGTTCCGACCTGCGACCAGTCAGGAGCCAAAGGTCTCGACCTGACGATGTGGCGTGGCCTTGCCGCTCCTGCGGGAACGCCGAAAGCGGCGGTCGACAAGATCATGGCCGCGACCCGCCAGGCCGTACAGTCCAAGGAGTTCCAGGACGCAGCCAAGAAGATCGGTTTCGAGGCGGCATATCTGCCCGCAGCCGAATTCGGCAAAGTGATCGCCCGCGATGACAAAGAGATCGCCGGCATGATGTCGGACCTCGGCCTCAAGAAAACGAAGTAAGCACTATGTCGGGCACACTCAGGGATCGGATCACAGGCTTTGTCATCATGCTGGTGGCTGTGGCCTGGTGCTGGGCCGTGATCGATACGATCCCTGCCGCCGACGATGCATCACAGGTTGGAGCAAGGGGCTTTCCTCTTGGCATGGGCCTCCTGCTCCTTCTGCTTGGCTTCACCTTGCTGGCCAGCGCATGGTTCCGGTCGACTGAAGGCGAGCAGACCTCGCATGATCCAAGCGACGACGAGGAGGCAATTGTGCCGCTGCCGCTGCAGATAGCCGGCATTGCTGCTGTCCTCCTTCTGATCGCCGTCTATGTCTATCTGCTCGATACCGTCGGCTTCATTGCCGCCACCTTCCTGACGGTCGCGTTAGGGACTGGAGGCGTCCTTCGCATCTGGCGACCGGGCTTGATCCTCGGTCTGTCCGCCGGCATGGCTCTCGGCATCTACATTCTGTTCGGCAAGGTGCTCGGGGTCTACCTTCCGCACGGAAGCTGGTTCGATCTCACGTTCTAGGCGGTATCAATGCACGAACTGTTGACGGCCGTGACCCTGCTGGCCGAGCCGTATTCGCTATTCGCTATTGTACTCGGATCGGTTGTAGGAATCGTATTCGGAGCGATTCCCGGCCTCACTTATACGATGGCGCTCGCCCTCGTGCTGCCGTTGACTTTCAAGCTTGAGCCTGCAGCCGCGATCGCGATGATGATTTCGACTTACATCGGCGGCATGAACGGCGGTTCCGTGTCTGCCGTTCTGATTGGAATTCCAGGCACGCCGTCGGCCGCAGCGAGCGTAATCGACGGCTATCAGATGGCGCGGCAGGGGCGCGCCGGCCTCGCGCTCGGCATCGCGCTTCTGGCGTCTGCGTTTGGCGGATTGTTCAGCCTTGTCGTCATGATGTTTTCCGTCGACCTCGTCGCGCGCCTCGCAATCAGATTCGGCCCGGTTGAGATCTTCGCCCTCGTTCTGTTCGGCATGTCGACAATCTGTGGTCTGGCGGAAAAATCTCTTCTCAAGGGAATGATCGCCGGCGTGATCGGCCTGATGGTCATGACCATCGGTCTCGATGAGATGGACGGCGTCGCCCGCTTGACATTTGGTTGGACGCCGTTGCTTCAGGGCGTCAATCTCGTCGTCGCCATGGTCGGCCTCTTTGCCGTGCCGCAGCTCATGCAGACGTTCATGGACCATTTTCGCGGCCACGCCCAAGCCGCCGACGCCCGCGACGTCAAGAACGAACTGCCGTCCCTTCGCCTGCTTGGCCAGAACTTCGGCCTTATGACCCGGTGCTCCATCATTGGCACGATAGTAGGTGCGATCCCCGGCACCGGCGGCCCCATCGCCGCATTTCTCGCCTACGATCACACCAAGCGTTTCGCCCGCAACAAAGAAGGCTTCGGCAAGGGTCGCGTCGAAGGGTTGTTTGGACCGGAGGCAGCCAACAACGCCGTCACCGGAGGCACGATGATTCCGCTGCTGTCACTCGGCATTCCGGGAGATGCGGCAACGGCGGTGATGCTGGGTGGTTTGCTGATTCACGGCGTTCAGCCAGGACCGCTCCTGTTCACGGAGAACAAAACCGAGGTCTACGTAATCTATTTGGCCATCCTTCTCGCCACCATTGTCGTCACCTCGATCCAATACTATGGAATTCGGGCATTCGTGAAATTGCTCCGTGTTCCACCGCCGGTGCTCGCGATGGTGATACTCGTCATGTGCGTCGTTGGAACCTTCGCCATTCGCAATTCCTATCTCGACATTGTCGTCATGGCGATTATCGGCCTCATCGGATATCTGCTCATGCGTGCCCGTATCCCAATTACCCCGATTGTCCTGGGTCTTGTTCTGGGCCCAACGATGGAAAAGGAATTCCGCACAGCGCTGATTTTGTCGGAAGGTGACTACATGACCTTCCTGCAGTCCGCGCCTGCGGCCATTCTGTTCGCGCTGACGCTGCTTGTCTTGGTCATGCACTTCTACGGTCAATTCAGGGAGGCGCGCGCTAAGCCGAGACCAGCCAAGGCATAGCCGGCAGCGGAATTGGCAACACGGGAAACCGACTACGAACATTGGCAGATTGGACAATGAGCGCGTTTCTCTCTCCGCTCGGAACCACGGAACTCGCCCTTCTCTTGCTACGCATCGTGTTCGGCATCTGCGTGTTCAAGCATGGCTGGGGCAAGCTCAGCCATATCGATGATCTCGTCACCATCTGGGCCGTGCCGCTGCCGTTGGCCTGGACCGTAGCGGTGATCCAGATTGCCGGCGCCTGTTGCATGATCTTCGGACTTCTCACCGTGCCGCTCGCACTTGCTCTCACAATTGTGCACGCAGTGGCAACCTGGAAGCTGATCACCATGGCGAACGAACCATTCGTCGCGCCGTCACGCCACTCATGGTCGATCGGCTTGCTCTACACGCTCATCCCGTTGGCGCTCGCCATTGCTGGCCCTGGCGCCTACTCAATCGATCACCTGTTGTTGCGGAACTAGGCAGATGACACATGCGAAAGTCAGTGGCGATGCGGCTGTCAGGAGGCGTGCAGGCGCAATTGCTGCGGCCGGCGGCTTCGAGGTCGCTCTTGTATCGGGCCAGCTCGACCCCGTGATCGAAACGACGTTGTCTGAGGCTCTGGTGCTGGGACTGCTCCGGCAGGGCGTTTCCAAATACCTGGCGATCTTCGGACACGGATCGACCGATCTTGGCGAGATCCTGCGCATCTACCAGGAAGAAGGCGTCACCAGAACCTACAATTGCCGCAACGAGGTCGCCATGGCGCATGCCGCCACGGCTCTGCGATGGCAGTACGGCGAGACGCCGGCCGTCATAACGTCGATCGGGCCAGGCGCGATGCAGGCATATGCCGGCGCCCTCGCGGCGGCCTCGAACGGCGTCGGCGTCTATCACATCTACGGTGACGAGACGACTTTCGGCGAAGGCTACAACATGCAGCAGGTGCCGAAGGAGGAACAGGGCCTGTTCGGCCGGATGACGGCCATCCTCGGCCGCTCCTACACGCTGCATACGCCGGAAGCGGTCCGCGACGCGCTGCGCCGTGGAGCCGCAACCGTCTATCACCCTTACCGCGCCGGACCCTTCTTCATGCTGCTGCCGCTCAACACGCAGCCGGCCCGCCTCGAGCTGAACCTGAAGGCGCTGCCTCAACGGCCGTGCCTGCCGGTAATGGCACCCGCAGGCGACGACGAGATCGAAGAGGCCGTGCGCCTGATTGCCGATGCCGGGAGTGTCGCGATCAAGGCGGGCGGCGGTACACGCGGCCATGACAAAGCCGTCCGTCGACTTGCCGAAGCCGCCGGCGCCGCGGTCGTGCTGTCGCCTGGTTCGACAGGCGTCCTGCCGGACGCACATCCTCAGAACATGCATGTCGGCGGATCGAAAGGATCGATCAGCGGGAACTTCGCCGCCGCCAACGCGGAATTACTGATTGTCATCGGTTCGCGAGCCGTCTGCCAGGCCGACTGCTCGGGAGTTGGCTACAAGAACGCACGCCACGTCATCAACATCAACGGCGACATCGCCGACGCCATTCACTACAACCGCACGCTGGCGTTGACCGGCGACATCACCGCAGTTGCGGATCGCATTTCCGACAGGCTCGGGACATTGGGATCGGCGGCGCTTGACGGCAAAGCTGACTGGCTGAAAGCCTGCGCCGGAAAGAAAGCCGAATGGAATGCCTTCAAGGCAGCGCGCTTCAATGCCACGCCCATGCCGGATGAAGCGTGGCAGCGCCCGGCCCTGGCGCAGCCTGCCGCAATCAAGATCGTGGCAGATTTCGCCAAGCGGATCGGCGCTGCGAAACTGTTCGACGCCGGCGATGTGCAGGCCAACGGCTTCCAGATTGTCGAAGATGACAGGACCGGCGATACGTACACGGAGTCCGGCGCATCCTATATGGGTTTCTCGGCCAGCGGATTGCTTGCTTCCGCCATCGCCGACCGCCCGCGCTATACGATTGCCTTTTGCGGCGACGGCAGCTTCATGATGAACCCGCAGATCCTGATCGACGGCGTTGAGCACGGCGTCAAGGGCATGATCGTGATCTTCGACAACCGGCGCATGGCCGCGATCACCGGTCTGCAGCGCGCCCAGTATGGTGCAGGGTTCGCAACCAGCGACAGCGTCGCGGTCGACTACGTTCGCTTGGCCGGCGCGGTCTCTGGCGTCAACGCGCTCAGCGCGGGCTTCACCGCCGACAGCCTCAAGGAGGCGCTCGTCGCTGCTCACGACTATGGCGGCCTGTCCGTGGTGCACGTTCCTGTTTACTCTGGCGACAATGAGCTCGCCGGCCTCGGCGCCTGGGGCCAATGGAACGTCGGCAACTGGTGCGAGGACGTGCAGCGTGAATGGCTGGCGCAGGACCTTTGACGACCGCATGCTGCTGCGCTTTTGCAGCGGCGACGCAAATCCGACTGGAGTTGACCGGTAGCCGCCTGGATTGGCCGAAGCCGGCAGGAGTACATCATGACCAGTAAGCCTGCGGGCTTCTCCCACGGCCTCACCAACTACGGCGACCGCGACTTCTCGCTCTACCTTCGCCGCTCGTTCGCCCAATCGATGGGCTACTCGCGCGAGATGCTGTCCAGGCCCGTGATCGGCATCGCCTACACGCCATCCGGTTTCAACAACTGCCATCGCCACTTCCCGGAGCTTCTCGAGGCCGTCAAGCGCGGTGTGCTCGCGTCCGGCGCCTTGCCGGTGGAATTTCCGACGATCTCGCTCGGCGAGGTGTTCCTGGAGCCGACGAGCCTGAAGTTCCGCAACCTGATGTCGATGGACACGGAGGAGATGATCCGTGCCCAGCCGATGGATGCCGTCATTCTGATGGGCGGCTGCGACAAGACCGTGCCTGCGCAGTTGATGGGCGCGATTTCCGCCAACAGGCCGGCAATCCAATTGATCGGTGGACCGATGATGACCGGCCGGCACAAGGGCGAACGCCTCGGTGCATGCACCGACTGCCGGCGGTTCTGGGCGCGCTATCGTGCCGGTGAGATCGATGACGGCGAAATCGCATCGGTCGAGGGTCAACTTGCGGTGACGGCCGGAACATGCGCGGTGATGGGGACCGCCTCTACGATGGCCTGTATCGCCGAGGCGCTTGGCATGACGCTGCCAGGAACCGCCGCCATCCCAGCCGTCCACGCCGACCGGCTCCGCGCAGCCGAGGCGACGGGCGTGGCAGCAGTGCGTCTTGCATCGGGCGGCCTGACACCGGATCGTATCGTCACGCGGAAATCAGTCGAGAATGCCCTGCGCGTGCTCCTCGCCATCGGCGGCTCCACCAACGGCATCATCCATCTGACGGCGATTGCCGGACGCGCCGGTATCGATATCTCCCTGAAACGGCTCAATGAGCTTTCCGACACCACGCCGGTGCTGGTGAACCTCAAGCCCGTCGGCAATGGCTATATGGAGGACTTCCACGCCGCCGGCGGCATGGGCGCACTGCTGCGCGAGCTGCAAGACCTGCTGCACCTCGACTGTATGACGGTGACAGGCGAGACCCTGCAACAACGGCTCGCGGAAACCGCAGACACGTGGGTCGACCGCACCTGCATCGCCCCCCGTGCCGAGCCACTCGAGCCTGAAGGGGGCCTCGTCGCTCTCTACGGCAATCTTGCGCCGCGCGGTGCCATCCTCAAGCGCTCGGCAGCCGACCGCCGCCTGTTCGAGCACGAAGGCCGCGCCGTGGTGTTCTCCTCCCTTGCCGACCTCGCCGCCCGTGTCGATGACCCTGATCTCGACGTCACCCCCGACGACATCATGGTTCTGCAGAATGCAGGACCGAACGCGCCGGACTGCATGCCCGAGGCAGGATATCTGCCGATCCCGAAGAAGCTGGCGCGCGCCGGCGTTAAGGACATGGTGCGAATTTCTGACGCACGCATGAGCGGAACGGCGTTCGGCACCGTCGTGCTCCACATCACGCCCGATGCGGCCTCAGGTGGCCCCCTCGGCCTGGTCCGCAACGGCGATCGCATCCGGCTGTCGATCGAGAAACGCTCGATCGACGTTCTCGTCGGTGAAACCGAACTTCGGAATAGGCGCGCCGAAACCAGCCAATCGACGGTCCCGCTTCCGACACGCGGCTACGCGAAGCTGTTTGCCGACGAGATCCTCGGCGCCGACGCCGGCTGCGACTTCCGCTTCCTGCGGCCGGATGGCAAATAGTCGCTGCGCGCGCCGAGTGACACGACCCGCTCCTTGCGATTAACTAATCATGGGTACATCTCATTCCTTGCCTGTGAGGGCAGGATATGTGTTGCGCTCGGGGGACCTCAGTCGATCGATGCAATCCCGCGGGTGTTTGAGTGCCATTGGACAAACTTCTGATTATCGGCGCCGGACCGGTAGGCCTTGCCATGGCCAAGGCTCTCAAGGCTCATGGCATCGCCTACGATCAGGTCGACGCCAATGAAGGCCTCGGCGGAAACTGGCGCCGCGGCGTATTCAAGACCACGCATATCATCTCGTCGAAGCGCTCGACCGGCTATACGGACTATCCGATGCCGGCCGACTATCCGGATTTTCCCAGCGCCGCGCAAATACTTGCCTATCTGGAGGGTTTCGCGCGCGACCACGGACTGCTTGAGCATCTCGAGTGCGAACGCAAGGTCACGCGGGCTGCGCCTCTCCCCGACAATAATTGGAGCGTCGAATTCGAGAACGGCGAGCAACGTGTCTACAAGGGCGTCGTTGTCTGCAACGGCCATCACTGGAACCGGCGCATGCCGAGCTATCCCGGCACCTTCGCCGGCGAGCTGATCCACTCCAAGGACTACTACGAACCTGCGCAACTTCGCGACAAGCGAGTTCTTGTCATCGGCGGCGGCAATTCCGCATGCGATGTAGCCTGCGAAGCCGCGCGCGTCGGTACATCTTGCGACTGGAGCCTGCGCAGCGGCTACTGGTTCCTGCCCAAGACGGCATTCGGCCGGCCGCTGACGGATCTGCCGATCTGGTGGATGCCGATGTTCGCGCAACGGATCATCTTGCGGATGATCGTCAGGATGATCATCGGCGATTACCGTTCTTACGGGTTGCCGCACCCGAACCACAGACTGTTCGAGCGCCACTCGACATTCGGCACCGAGGTACTGGGTTACGTCCGCCAGGGCCTGATCAGGGTACGGCCGGAAATCGCGCGCTACGACGGCTCGCGCGTCTGGTTCACCGACGGATCGAGCGCCGAATTCGACATGATCATCGCCGCCACGGGGTTCCACAACACATTCCCGTTCCTCCCGCCCGGCCTGGTGGAGGTCAAGAACGATGCTGCCCAGATCTACAGCGGAGCGTTTCCTCCCGGCGTGAGGCACCTCTACATCGTCGGCTCCAACCAGCCGCGCAACGGCTTCGGCTCGATCATCTCGCCTGCCGCCGATCTCTACGCCCGCCTGTTCAAGCTCCAGGACGAACTGCCCCAACCCATCGGCGACATCCTGCAATGGGTCGGCGACAGCCTGCCGGAAACCAACCTGCTGGACCCCGGCGCCACACAACGCGAGATATGGATCGGACGCCATTTCACTTTTTTGCTGAGAGTCTATTCCTGGCTGATGCTCCGCCAGGCCGCCTGGAAAGACAGACGAGAGAGCCACAGTTCACCGCCTGTCCCTGCCGCAACCGAATCATCCGATTCGAACAGGGCGGTCCGCAAGGCTTCGAGCGAAACGACCAGCCCTCTGACAGCGTCTGCCGGTCGGAGCTAAGTTTCGCTCTGCCGAGTTGGGTTCAGAAATTTGCCATGCGGCTCGACTGCGCCCCGTCGATACTGCAGGCGCCGTCCACTGCACTGCGAACGTCAAGCTCGATGAACGCACGCTGGGCAGCACTCTCACCCAGCAGATGAACGTGCACCTCGTTGGCACCCAGCGTCGCGCCGACATGACGGATCTGCGCCAGGTTGAGCGATTGCGCATCGTGTTCGAGACGCCCGATCTGGAGCACGTCCCGCTGGCCCTCGGCCGTCCTGCGAACGAGAATGAAATTGGCTTTAGCAAGCTCCGGGCAGTCGATCAGGCTATAGATCGTATGTACATAGCGCCGGCCCGACGCACCCGTCCAGAACAGAAAGTCGTGCTCGAACATGGCCGGGTTTCGCCGATCAGGCCGCACCATCGCTAGCGGCCGCGACTTGCGGTGAACAGCATCGGCGAAATCGATCACCTGGGCAGACATGGCACGCAACCCTTTACGCACGTCCGAGCGCACTCCAACGTCATCGCTCAGACTTGAACCCTCATCCGGCAATCGAGCCGAATTGTGACAATCAGAAGGTGATTCCCGGTCAATGAGATCTTGGATCTCTGCGCTCCAGCCTCACCGTTGCGAACCTGTAAACGGTTCGGGGACGGCTGCAGTTCCCTGCGGAACTCCAGCCGAGAAAGGGATTGGTTGAACGGGTTGTCCGGAAAAATCTGCTCCTGGCCGCGCCCACCCGAACAGGTCTGCGCCGCTGTTGACGGATAAGTGATCCGAAACCGGGACTCGCCCGGACTCGGACTCCGGATGCCCTCGCTTAGGGGATCAGGATCGTCGAGCCCGTCGTCTTGCGCGCTTGGACGTCGACATGCGCCTGCGCGGCATCCTTCAGAGCATAAGTCTGGTTGACGTTGATCTTGACGGCTCCGCTGGCCACCACATCGAACAGCTCGTTGGCGCTATCCAGGAGGTCGGCGTGCGTTGCCGTGTAGTGGAACAGCGACGGCCGCGTGGCGAACAGCGATCCCTTGGGATTGAGGATGCTGATCTCGAACGGCGGAACGGGACCGGACGAGTTGCCGAAGCTGACCCAGAGACCTCGCGGACGCAGACAGTCCAGAGAACCGGGGAATGTATCCTTGCCCACCGAGTCGTAGACGACATCGCACAGTCTTCCGTCCGTGATCTCCTTGACCCGCTTGACGAAATCCTCCGTCCGATAGTTGATGATGTGCGTGCAGCCGTGCGCCTTGGCCAGTTCGCCCTTGTCGTCGGAGCCGACGGTGCCGATGATGGTGGCTCCGAGATGCTTCGCCCACTGGCAGGCAATCAGCCCGATGCCGCCCGCGGCCGAGTGCAGCAGCATGACCGTGTCCTTGCTCACCGGATACGTCTGCCGCAGAAGATAGCGCACGGTCATGCCTTGCAGCATCATCGCCGCGGCCGTCTTGTCATCGATCGATGAGGGCAGCTTGACGGCGCGGTCGGCCGGCATCAGCCGCTCCTCGGTGTAGGAACCCATCGGACTCGCATACGCGATCCAGTCACCGATCTTGAGGTCTGTCACACCCGGCCCGACAGCTTCGATTACTCCGGCGCCCTCGGTTCCCAGGATCGCCGGCAGCGCCGGAACCTTGTAGAGTCCCGACCGGAAATATGTGTCGATATAATTGAAGCCGACGGCGGTGTGACGCACGCGAATCTGACCTTGTCCGGGCTCGCCGACCTCGATCTCTTCCCACTTCATCTTGTCGATGCCGCCGTATTCATGGATGCGGATCGCGTGAACCATCTCCGGCCTCCCCTGGGGCTTGATCTACCGGCACGCCCGGATCGATTTTGATCGGCTTTGAACGCTGCGCCCCATAAGATGCCACATGGGCGCCATTACAGCCTTCTATGGGCTGGCTGTTCGGTTCACAAGAGGCTTCGATGCTCAAGATTGCAGCCGCGTGGCGGGCGCGGCGTTCAGCGCGCCTCAAACCTGGAATGCTGTTGATGGCCCTCAGCACAGCGGTATCCGCCTGCACGACTGGCGCCGACGTCGGCCTTGTGCCGTCCGGCCTGAACTGCGTCGACGACAGCCCAGCCTGCGTGTCCGCTCGGAGCTCGGCCCTCAAACACATGAAGGCTGACAAGTCCCGGAGCTGGATCCACCGGCCGGCGACACCGGCTTCTTATGCGTCTGGCGTTCGCTTGTTCGCGATGAAGAGCCGGAAGAAGGAGCTGACCTGCCAGGAGCTGGCAATCGGCCGACGCGAGGCCCAGGCGGGACCGAACGTCCTGCGCGGC
>JBFWYV010000104.1:0-14948 GCA_050186055.1 Hyphomicrobiaceae bacterium
ACGCCGACAACGATGGATGCCGCGACATAAGACACAAAGCCGCCGGCGATGACGCCCGTTCCCCCCGCTGCCTTGAGGCCCAGCCCGATGAAGATCGGACTGAAACCCTAGGCAACCGCCGCCAGCGTCGCCATCGTATAGCCTTCCAGATAACGCGGCTGAAAACCGGATTTGGCTACGTTGGCACCATCGCGGTTGATCACCAGGCTGGGACCGATGATCAGCAACGCGATCCCGAGGATCCGCAATGGAGTGAGATATTCGCCCAGCACTACGATGGCGAGGACCAGCGTGACCAGTACCTCCGATTGCATGATCGGCGCTGAGAGGTTGGTGCCTATGGCGCCGGCAGCGGAGTAGTTGCAGTAACGGCCGCAAACGAAGTGAATGATCCCGGCGGCTGAAAACCAGGCTACGGCCTCGGGCGGCAGTCCAAAGACCAGATGACCTTCGCCCGTCAGCAACGCCAGCAGATAGAATAGCGGCACGCCCAGCGGCACGGTGATCGCGAGCCCCATGAGCACTGAACCGAACAGCACTGCCCTGCGTGCTGCCGTTGCATTCAACGCGAAGAAAGCAGCAGACAGCAGCGAGAACGCGATCCCAAGCAAGAGACCTCCAGACGGTGTCGCGATTCGCCTTTTCCGGGGCGAGAACCAAGGCCTCTCGCCCCGCTCCTCCGCCCCCGCCGTCACCTCCCAGGGGCGCGGCATGAAACGCTATTTCCTCTCGTCATGCAACGCAGAGAACTGCCCCTGCGACTTACGGGCAGCTCCATCTCCACCGGCTGGGACTGGAACTTGCCAGGTACGGCTTCCCCGGCAAGAACCCGCCCCGACGAGCCGGTGGGACAGACGTCTTAAAATCGACGGCATCACCCCCCATATCGCTGCTCTGCACGCTGCATCCGGCCACACCGCAACGGCGTGCGTCAGCGAGAAATGGGTGAGAAATGCGATTTGGATTCACACACAACGTGATCCGTCTTCAGGACAGTGCGGATCGGCGGGCCGCAGGCATTGAACCCGCCACAGCCGCTTCTGACAGCCAGCTCCTGGATGCCTACTCGCAAGCTGTCGTGGAAGTCGTGGAGACGGTCTCTCCCGCCGTGGCTCATGTCCAGGTCGGCCGTGAGCACAATGGCAGGTCGGTCGGCGGTTCGGGCAGCGGCGTGATCATCTCGCCGGATGGTCTCGTGCTGACCAATAACCATGTCATCGATGGCGCCAGCCAGATCGGGCTGACGTTGCCCGATGGCAGGTCCTTCCACGCGCGTGTTCTCGGCAGGGACGCCGACACCGATTTGGCCGTCCTGCGCAGCGAGACGACGGAGACCTTGCCATCGGCGCGTCTCGCAAACTCGAAGGCCGTCAGACCGGGCCAGATCGCGATCGCCATCGGCAACCCGCTCGGCTTCCAGAGCACGGTGACCGCCGGCATCGTCAGTGCGGTCGGCCGGTCTCTGCGTGCCAGCAGCGGCCGCATGATCGGAGATGTGATCCAGACCGACGCCGCCCTGAACCCCGGCAACTCCGGCGGGCCACTGGCCAATTCGGCCGGCGAAGTCATCGGCATCAACACCGCCATGATCGCCGGCGCGCAGGGCATCTGCTTCTCCGTCGCCGCCAATACGGCCTTGCACGTGCTCACCCAAATACTTGCCCACGGCCGCGTCCGCCGGGCCCAGATCGGAATCGTGGCTGAGCAGATTCCGCTTCCTCGCCGGCTGAGGGACAGACATGGTCTTGCAACTCAGACGAGCGGCATCCTGATCCGCGAGGTCGTTGCGCGCGGTCCGGCCGCGACTGCTGGGCTGCAAGCCGGCGACATCGTCGTAACGCTCGACGATATTCCGCTGACCGGCATCGACGATATCGCGCGCCTGCTCGACAGCTCTCGTATCGCCCGATCGGTCATGATCAGGTTTATCCGTGGAACCGAAATGTCGGAAACTGCAATCCTGGCAGCCGAGCGCAATTAGCAGAAAATATTAAAAATTGACCTGAAATTGGAAAGGTCAGTAACTCTGTAATCCGGAAATTTACGAAATGGCAATTCTCCCGCCAAGTCGAGCTTGCAGTCCGCACGGCGCCAGGGATAGATAGAAGCGTCCGACGTGGCGCCAATGCACCCCCCCGCGGCGCCACTGTTGCCGCCCGCGGCCTCCCCCCCGGCCGCGGGCTTTTTCTATTCTATCGATATTCAGAAACGCTCGGTCCACGGCCGCATTTCTATTTCCCAGGACCACGCCGAGCGTGGTTGTTCCAGGATGTGCAAGTAGGTTCCCGCAATGGCATCCGGATCAAGCAGACTGTCCGGCGTGTCGTCTCGGCCCTCGACGCGGCCGCGAGATTCATTTCTGACACCGCCATCGATAACGAAATGAGCGACGTGAATGCCGTGAGGATGAAGTTCGCGCGCCATTGATTGCGCAAGACCGCGCAATGCAAACTTCCCCATCGCAAACGTAGCCGACTGCGGATAGCCCTTAACGCTCGCTGATGCTCCCGTGAACATGATCGTGCCGGAGCCCCGTGGCAGCATCCGTCTTGCCGCTTCACGCGCCGTCAGAAATCCCCCGAACGCCGTAACGTTGATGGCTTGCGCAACAGCAGCCGGATCGAGGTCCTGAATCGGTCCACGCACGCGTTGCGACGCATTGTAGAGCACGCAATCGAGCGGCCCGAGCTTCGTTTCGGTCTCATCGAATGCCGCAGCAACCTGACTGGCAATCGTGCTATCCGCCGATATCGCGATCCCGCTGATCTCTTTTGCCAGCGCGGAAAGCTTATCAGCGTTTCGTGCGACCAGCGCCACGCGATAATCCCTTTGCGCAAGCAGGCGCGCGAACGATGCGCTGATGCCGTTGCCTGCACCGAAAATCAAAGCTGTGCGTGGCATCGTGCAATCCTCCAATAACCGCCTCGCGCTCGATTAAGCAGCTTTTTTCCGTCATGAACAAGCTTTGCCGAAGCGGAAGCTCAGAACGGCATCACGCTAACCAGCACGACAATGCCGATCATCAGCAGTGTCGGCACTTCATTCGCAATCCGATAAAAACGCACCGACTTCGCATTCCGGTCCTCCGCAAAATCTTTGCGCCATCTCGCCAGCGCATGATGATACCCGCTCAGCAACACGACCAGCATGAACTTCGCGATCATCCATCCCTCGTGATAATAGCCGAACTGCCACGCCAACAGCGGACCGGTGATCCAGACGACGATCATTGCCGGGTTCATGATCGCCCGCAGCAGCCGACGCTCCATCACCTTGAACGTCTCGGACTGCTTCGAGCCCGGCTCCGCATCGGCATGATAGACCATGAGCCGCGGCAGATAGAGCAGCCCGGCCACCCAGGCGATCACGGCGATGACATGCAAAGCCTTCAGCCAAAGCAGCCAGTTCATCCCCGACCGATTCTTTCACTCCGTACGATTTCGACCAGCCGCGCGACATTCTGAGGCGGTGTCTGCGGAACAATGCCGTGACCGAGATTGAAGATGAACGGTGCACCCGCCGCTTCGCTCAATATCTCGCGCACGCGCCGCTCCATGGCCTCGCCGCCCGCTACCAGCAGCAGCGGATCGAGGTTGCCCTGCATCACGACGCCCAGGTCGGCGATACGCTCCTTGAGCTCCGGCAACGGCATCGTCGTATCGCATCCGATGCCATCGACACCGGTCGAGTCGACATAGTGTGGAACATGCACCCCGGCCCCGCGTGGAAACCCGATGATCGGCACCTGCGGATGCCGCCGCGAGATCTCGTCCACGATTCGCCTGGTCGGCGCAATCACCCACCGCTCGAGCTCATCGCCCGGCAACGACCCCGCCCAGCTATCGAACAGTTGAACCGTATCGGCACCGGCAAGAATCTGCCCGGACAGATACGCGATCGACACCTCGGTCACGAGATCGATCAGCCGCGCAAACCCCACCGGATCACGGTAGGCCCATAAACGCGCATCCGCTTGATCCGGGCTGCCTCTGCCCCCCACCATATAGGTCGCCACGGTCCATGGCCCGCCGCAGAACCCGATCAGTGCGGTCTCCGCGGGCAGCTTGTCCCTCACCCGCGCCACCGTCTCGAACACGAGCCCGAACCGCTCAGGTGTCCGTGCCTGATCCAACCTCGAAAGATCCACGATCGATCGGATCGGCTCGAGTACCGGCCCCTCGCCTTCCGCAAACGAGACCTGCTGGCCGAGCGCATGCGGCACCACCAGGATATCTGAAAACAAGATAGCAGCATCGAAGCCGAACCGCCGGATCGGCTGTAGCGTCACCTCCGCCGCCAGTTTCGGCGAATAGCAAAGATCCAGAAAGCTCCCCGCTTCCGCTCGCACCGTCCGATATTCGGGCAGGTATCTGCCGGCCTGACGCATCAGCCAGATGGGTGGAGGGGTCACGGTGACGCCGGAGAACGGCTTCAGGAATGCACATTGATCCATACGGGCTGGTCTGCGTATCGGCATGTTTTCCTATCGTTGGCTTGGCTGCCAATGAATAAAGATTCAAGAGTCTAAGGGTTTCTATTTTGACTCTTAGGGAGCTGGATTGTGGGGATTGTCCTGTGTCCTCTCGTTATCCCCAGGTTAGCCCGCTGCTGCCCGACAACCACAAGACATTGTGCGGCACGGCAGCCGAACCCACTAGGCTCGGCATTGCAATGGAATGTCAATGATTTAGAACAATCGAACATCGGCCGTAGGCTATGGATAACCGGTTGATATTTCGGGTACGGCGACCCCACAAGCACAATCATCCCACCTGTGTTAAGAATGGACTGAACCACCAACTGTCGGCCCGGGCAGGTACGGCCGTGTGGATAGGCTTGTGGGCTTGACCATTCCCGACCGGCCAGCCCCTCTCCTTGGGACAACGAGACCGGTTTTTCCACACATGGCCAACATGCTCCCGAGCTACTTCCATCTCCATCTCGTCTCAGACTCCACGGGCGAGACTCTGACCACGATCGCCAAGGCCGCGGCGGTCCAGTACGCCGAAAGGAGGCCGATAGACCACGTCTACCCCCTGATCCGTACGCGACGTCAGATGGACCGCGTGCTGCAGGAGATCGCCTCCGCTCCGGGCATCGTCCTCTACACGATCGTGAATAAGGACCTGACCGAGATCCTGGAGCGCCGGTGCCGGGAGATCGGTGTGCCCTGCCTTTACGTGCTCGAGCCGATCATGAAGATGTTCGAAAGCTATCTGGGCGCGCCGTCAACACCGATCGTCGCCGGCCAGCACGTGCTCGACCAGGAATATTTCCGGCGCATCGACGCTCTCAATTTCTCCATGGCCCACGATGACGGCAAGCTGCCCACCGATCTGAACCAGGCCGACATTGTGATTGTGGGCATCTCCCGGACATCGAAAACGCCGACATCGATCTACCTGGCGCAGCGTGGCTTCAAGACCGCCAACCTTCCGCTTGTCCCTTCGATTGCTCTTCCGCCCCAGCTTACGGCCGAGCACACCGCTTTTGTCGTCGGTCTTGTCGCATCGGTGGAACGTATCGCTGAAATTCGCCGCAACCGCGTGCGGCTGATGTCGGAGCGCCGGCTCGACACCTACGTCGATCCGGACGAGATCGCGGCTGAGATCGCCTATACCCGGCGCCTTTGCGCCAAGCACGGCTGGCCGGTGATCGACGTCACGCGGCGCTCGGTCGAAGAGACGGCGGCATCCATCATCAAGCTGTTTCATGACCGCGGCAGCGCCGGACCGACGACGGAATCCGCGGCCAGATAAGCGAATACTGAAACCGGCATCGTTGCGGCTTGACCATTCGAAGCCCCTCATGCCAGCGTCGGCCCAAGCTGGACGCCAAGCGCGATGGGATGGAGCAGACCGGGATGGCCAAGGACAACGGCACGGCACACAAGATCGATCTCGAGAAATTCCGCCTCAGGCGTTTCGTCGATCGCTTGATCGAGATTGATGAGGTTGAGATACACGCAGAGCCGACGCCCCTGACGGACGTTGGCGCAATCGTCGAGCGCACGCCGAAGGCTGTGCTGTTCAGGCAAGCAGGTCCGGACCGGCTGGAAATGATCTCGAAGGCGATGGCGAGCCGCAAACGCCTCGTCGCTGCGCTCGATTCCACCGAGGACAAAGTCTACGAGGCGCTGCAGAAGCGCATTGCCACGCCGCAGGAGATCGTCGAGGTGCCGTCGGACGAGGCGCCTGTGCACCAGGTCAAGATCACCGGAAAGGACGTGGATCTATCGAAGTTGCCGTTCTATCCGCAGCACGAGCTTGACGGGAGTTGCTACCTCAGCAGCGGCATCGATTACGTGATTGACCCGGCCACCGGACGCACCAACGTCGGCAGCCGCAGACTGTCCCTGCGCAATCGCTATCAGACCGGCACCAACGTCACCGCCCCGTCGGATCTGAAACGCATCTACCAGGGCTGTGTTGCCCGGGGCGAGAAGTTGCCGGTTACCTTCACGATCGGCGCGCATCCGCTCGACATGTTTGCCGCTACGACCCGCTTGCCCGGCGACGAGCTTCAGTATGTGGCGCGCATGCGCGGCGAGCCGACCGCCTTTGTCAAAAGTCTGACCAACGACATCAGGGTGCCTGCCGACGCGGAGATCGTTCTTGAGGGATATCTCGACGAACGCGGCTATTGCGAGCCGGAAGGTCCGTATGGTGAGTATATGGGCTATTACGGCTCGATCCACATGGACCCCGTATTCACCTGCACCGCGATCACCATGCGCCGGGACGTCATGTATCAATCCCTGCAGCATGGCTCGGCCTTCGTGCTGCACCAGACTGATGCGGCGTGCCTGTCCGCGCTGCGGTTCGAGGCGCAGGCCATGCAGATTCTCAAGGGTGCGATCCGTGAGCCGCTCGAGGTCTACTCGCGCCCTACGGCAGGCGGCTCAAACGCACTGCGTGTGAAGATCCGCCAGCACATGCCGGGTGAAGCCCGCATGGCGATCGCGGCATTGCTCGGCCAGGTCCGTGTCTTCAAGCACATATGGGTGTTCGACGAGGACATCGACATCCGCAACGAGGACCAGGTCGACTGGGCGTTCGGAACCCGCTTCCAGGCCGATCAGGACATCGTCATGCTCACCGGGATCATGGGCATGACCATGGATCCGTCGCTGCAGGGCCGTCGCACCGGCGCCAAGGCCGGATTCGACTGCACCCGTCCGCTGGGACGTCAGACGGACATCGTCCACACGCGATCGGCCGCAAAGACATTCGGCGGCCCGGCACGGTTCCAGACCATCGAGCAGGCATTGCAGGCCGGCCCGCTGTTCTATTCGCACCTCGTCGAAGCGGTCGGCAGCAAGGATGGCCGCGATGTGGCTTTGGCCCTGGATGATTTGCGTCAGAAGGGTAAGCTCGGCCGGGACAAGGACGGTCGCTACCATTTGGCCGATGCAAAGCCCGGCCAGACGGGCATTGTCGGAGAGCTTTACCACGACCCGAATGAAGGGGTGTGAGGCACGGCCCGGTGCTCGGATTTAACGATGTCGGCAATCCAGCGAGACTGATGGAACGGGCGGTCGTCTATGAGAATTGTAAGCTAGGTTCCCGCCGGCCGTAAGACAGTGCCCAGGCATTGACCGTGAGCCCTCATGGAATTCAAGGACTACTATCAGATCCTCGGCGTCGAAAGAAACGCGACGCAGGATGACATCAAGCGGGCCTATCGCAAATTTGCGCGCAAGTATCACCCCGACATCAACAAGGAAGCCGGGGCAGAAGACAAGTTCAAGGAGGCGGGCGAGGCCTACGAGGTGCTCGGCGATCCTGAAAAGCGCGCTGCCTACGATCAGCTTGGCAAGGAGTGGAAGCCGGGCGAGGAATTCCGCCCACCGCCTGATTGGGATGCGGGCTTCGAGTTCTCAGGCGCGTCCGGTGCCGCCGAGCATGGCGCGACCCATGATTTCAGCGATTTCTTCGAGTCGCTGTTCGCGAACATGGGGCGGCGTCAAAGGACCGCGCGCGCACAGCCCGAATTTCATGCCCGGGGCGAGGACCATCATGCCCGGATCCTCGTGGATTTGCAGGATGTGTTCGAGGGGGCCACGCGTACTATCTCGCTGCGCATCCCTGAAGTCGATTCGACCGGCCATCTCGCGATCAGGGACCGGACACTCAACGTCAAGATTCCAAAGGGCCTCACGGAAGGCCAGCACATCCGCCTGAAAGGCCAGGGCGCGCCCGGAATCGGCAACTTGCCGGCGGGCGATCTCTACCTCGAGGTTCAGTTCAAGCCGGATCGTCTCTATCGCGTATCCGGCCGGGATTTGCATTTTGACCTGCCCGTTGCGCCATGGGAGGCTGCGCTTGGCGCAAGCGTCAAGGTGCCGACGCCGGCCGGACCGATCATGCTGCGAATACCCGCCGGGTCATTTCAAGGCCGTGAGCTGCGCATCAAGGGCCGCGGAATTCCGTCGTCGGAACCGGGCGATCTCTATGCGGTCGTCCAAATCGTGCTGCCGCCGGCGGACACCGACCAGGCCAGGAAAGTCTACGAAGACATGGCTCGGGAGCTGTCCTTCAATCCACGCGCGCACCTGGGAGTCTGACGATGGGCGCATCTGCATCTGAAGACCAGACAACTGAGATCGTAACGATCGGCCCGAGCTGCACGCTCTCCGAACTCTGCGTTTCATGCAAAGTCGACGCCGATTGGGTCGCGACGCTGGTGGAGTACGGCGTGATCGAACCCACCGGCCGGCAACCGTCGGAATGGCAATTCAGCTCTCTTGCGGTTGTACGGATTGCCCGCGCCCGGCGTCTCGAGCGCGACCTGAGCCTCAATCCGCCGGGCATTGCACTTGCGCTTGAGCTGCTTGATGAGATTGAGGAACTGCGGGCCCGCCTGCGATTCCACGAGAAAGCCGGTTAGCGGACCAGGCCGCAGGCCTTTAACGTCCGTGATCCTGCGCCATCAGCGCGAATACGGCGCCGATGAGGATAAGCAATGCGGCCGCAACGAGTAGCGCGCCGCTGTAGCCCAGCGTCGTATGATCGACCAGGGCGCCGAGCAGCACCGGGCCCAGCACATAGCCGATATCGCCTGTAAATCGCATCGCGCCCATGGTCGGGCCGAACCGCCCATCGGGCGCGTGAGCGGCTGCATACGACGATAGCGATGGGCCCTCCAGCCCGGAGGCAAGTCCCAGGATCGTCATCGCCACGAAAAACATGACGACGGAGTTGGCAAGCGCCGCGAGGCTCATGCCGATGGCGAGCCCCACGCAAGCGCCGACCACGAGCGGCATTGTGCCATAGCGCACCACCATCCGCCCGGCTGTCGGCAGCATCAGGAAGTTGGCGGCCGCCAGCAGCACGAAGCCGTAGCCGATGTGCTCCGGTCCCAGTTGGTAGCGCTCGTTGCCGAGAAGCGGCATCAACTGCATGAATGCGCTCGAGCGCGTCATGAATACGCCAAGGCTGACGAGCAGCGCGATCATGAGTGCGGGTGATTTCAGGATCGGCACGAACAGACGCAGCGAATGGCTCTCGCCGTGCCGGTCTGATTGCTTTGTCTCTCTCGCGCGCAGAAGTGTGTACGTGGCGGAGACGAGGCCGATGACCATCGAAAGCCAGAACACGGATTCGTAGCCGAGGCGTGCCGCGAGCAGGCCGCCGACAGCAGGTCCGGCACCGGCGCCGACCAGCAGCGCAGATTGGTAAAGAGCCATGATGCGCCCGCGCGTTTCGGGTGTGGAAAGGTCCGCGCACACCACCATGGCCGCGGTCATGTAGGCCCCGGCGCCGACACCTTGCAGGAATCGAAAGACGATCAGCCAGAAATAGCTTTCGGTCAGTGCACAGCCGATCGATGCGACCGCGATCAGCAGCGGACCGCCGAACATGAGCAATTTGCGTCCGACACGCTCAGCCAGCAGGCCGGCCGGGATATCGATCAGCAGGCGTCCGATGCCGAATGCCGTGATGACGAGACCGAGCATGGCATCGCCGACACCGAAGGTCTTCGCGTAAAGTGGCAGCACTGGGAGCAGGAGGCCCATGATCATCAGGTGCCCGGCAACGGTGCCCATGATGATGACGAGCATCGGTTCGGCTCGCACGAGCGACCAATAGCTTATGTCAGCCGAAGTGGGCGAAGACGTTGGCTGATCGTGTTTGCTCATGCTGTGCTTGATGCTCCTGCTGTCGATACCGGATCGGCCGGAGCTGTCATTCGAGCACCGTGCGGGCGATGGATGAATCGAGCGCTTCGTAATCGTAATATCCGATGCGGTCGTACAGTTCCGCCCGCGTCATCATGCTCGAAAGCGCCGCCGAAGCATCTCCGTGCGTGCGAAGCTCTGTATAGAACGCCGCAATCGATCGGGCTGCGATGCGAAACGACGATACCGGATAGATCACGATTTCGTAGCCGTACTGCGCCCACGCGGTGAGCGGGATCTGCGGCGTCCTGCCGAATTCAGTCATGTTGGCGAGCAGGGGTGCGCTGACGTCGCCGCGCACGCGCTCGATCGCCGCCGTAGACGATAGCGCTTCCACGAACAACAGATCGGCCCCGGCCTTATGATAGGCGTTCGCACGCTGGATCGCCTCGTCGAGCGAGTGTGCCGCCGCATCCGTCCGAGCGCAGATCACGACGCTCGATGCCGCCCGGCGCGCAGCGGCGATCTTGCGGCACATATCCTCCGCCGGTATCAGCCTCTTGTCGTTGAGGTGTCCGCATTTCTTCGGGATCTGCTGGTCCTCGATCTGGATGGCTGCGGCGCCTGCCTCCTCGAGTTCCCGAACGGTGCGCATCACGTTGAGCGCCTCGCCGAAGCCCGTATCGCAATCGACGATCAGCGGCAGGCTGCTCGCGCGCACGATCTCGCGCGCGCGGCGAACGACGTCATCGAGCGTGAGCAGACCGAGATCAGGCAACGCCATCGACGCCGACAGCGCAGCCCCGGAGAGATACAGCGCCTCGAATCCGGCATCCCTGGCGAGCACGGCCGACAGGCCGTCATGTGCGCCGACGGCTGCTGTTCCCTTGCGCGTGAGCATTGCCCGCAGGCGCTCTCCAGCGTTCAAGTTCGCGGCCTTCGTGCCGTCGAGCCAGTCGATGCCCATGATCCCGGTCCCCTGCAAGTCGTGTTGGCGTCATCCGCCGCGGCTCGCAACTGTGGTAGTGGGGACCCCGGATGGTGTCTATATCTGAGCTGGCGTGACGATCACGGCGCCCAAGGCCGTCGCGGCAGCTCGGCTTCCTTTTCGGCGCGTTCGGCGTCTGTCGCCCGGCCGATTTCCCGCGCCAGCGCGAACAGCGCCTCCTTCATGCCCAGCCCTGAGACCGCGGATAGAATGAGGGGCTTCTTGCGGGCAACCTTGCGCAACGCTTCCGCGCGTTCCACTATGGTCGCCTCATCGAGCGCATCGCACTTCGAGAGGGCAACGATCTCCTTCTTTTTCGCCAGATCGCCGCCATAGGCCTTGAGCTCGCTGCGCACTGTCCGATACGACCCGGCCACATCCGGCTCGGTCGCATCGACGAGATGAAGCAGTACGCGTGTCCGCTCCACATGGCCGAGGAAGCGGTCGCCCAGCCCGGCTCCGTCGTGTGCGCCCTCGATCAGCCCAGGGATATCCGCCAGCACGAGGTCCACGTCGCCTGCCCGTACGACCCCCAGATTGGGATGCAGTGTCGTGAACGGATACGATGCGATCTTCGGACGGGCAGCCGAAACCGCGGCCAGGAAGGTCGACTTGCCGGCATTCGGCAGGCCGATGAGACCAGCATCTGCAATCAGCTTGAGCCGCAGCCAGATCCACATTTCCTCGCCGGTCTGGCCGGGATTGGCCCGACGCGGCGCCTGGTTGGTCGGACCCTTGAAATGCGCATTGCCGAAGCCGCCGTTGCCGCCGCGCAAAAGCAGTACGCGCTCGCCTGGCTCCGTCAGCTCGGCGAGCACCGTTTCCTCGTCCCCGGCCAGCACCACGGTGCCCGGAGGCACTTTCAGCGTCACGTCATCGCCGGCGGCGCCGGACCGGTTGCGGCCCATGCCGTGCTGGCCGGTCTTGGCTTTGAAGTGCTGCTGGAACCGGAAATCGATCAGCGTATTCAGTCCCGCGGAGCATTCGAGCCAGACATCCCCGCCCTTGCCGCCGTCGCCGCCGTCTGGGCCGCCGAACTCGATGAACTTCTCGCGCCGGAACGAGACGCAGCCGGCACCGCCGTCACCGGCGCGGACATACACCTTTGCGCGATCGAGGAATTTCATGGCCAGTCTCTCGACGTTCTCACGACAACGCCGTGCCGGATCGTTTCATATAGCGGACGCAAGCCACTTTGCGCCCCCGCGCGGCGCAGCTCAGCATGACACGGCCGGGCAGACGCCTGAAGCCGCACTTCTCTAGCACACGCCGCGAACCGATGTTGTTCACTTGTGACGTCGCAATCGGGGTTGCTGCGGGCTGGAGTGCGAACACGGCGCGCAGCAATGCCTCGACCGCCTCGCCCATCAGCCCCCGGCCCCAGAAGGGCTCGGCCAGCCAATAGCCGACGACCGGGCGCTGGCCATCGACATGGTGTGCGCCGATGCCGCCGGCAACGCGTGTCGGACGATCCTTGAGCGCTATGATAAACGCCAGATCCCGTCCGGTTTCCCTGTGCTTTCGCTGCCGGCCAAGCCAGCTCCAGGCATGCAGCGGCAGATAGGGATACGGCACCGCGCCCAGTCGGCTGGCGACGTTCCATCGCCCGAGTTCACGCACGATATCGGCAACGTCCGACGTCATGGGTTGGCGCAGCAGGAGACGCCGTGTCTCGACGTGCGCCGGCAACCTGTCGGACATCTCAGGCAGCCTCCCGGCCGGTTTGGTCGCGCGGCAATGCCGCCTGAACGCCCTGCCAGTCCGAGCGCTCCAGCGCGAAGGCGTGACAGGGGAGCGGTCTCCGCCGCGCCGGCGCATCGACGATACTATCACCATGCAATGTGAAGCCGCACTTCTCGAACACGCGGCGGGACGCCGGATTGTCGACGCGGCAATCGCCCCGGATCAGTCGGAACGGGCTGAACATGAATACGGCGTCGATCATGCCGGCCACGGCTTCAGTCACGAAGCCACGGCTGTGGAAGGCCGGATCCAGCATGAAGCCGAGCCCCAGTTCCGCACCGCCTTCGGCATGGAGACCGGCAATGCCGATCAGCCGCGAAGGCTCCTTCTTGCGGGTCAGGGCGAGGACAAGTGACTGACCGCCGGCATTGCTTTGCCGGGCCTTCAGGATCCGCCGGTCCGCCTCCATCGGAGGCAGCGGATGCGGCCATGAAGCGGTCATCTCGGCCACCTCGGCGAGAGATGCGAACCGCTGCAGATTTGCAGCGTCGGTGGCGCGCGGCCAGCGCAGCCACAGCCGCGAGGTTTCGAGCAGAAACACATCATCGCGAAACAGATCGGGGAATAACATCGGACGTCTCCGGAGCACGAAATGCGAAAGGGGCGGATGGTCCCCCATCGCCCCTGGCTCCGAGCCTTCGACCGGGTCAGCGAAATTCAGGCTTCGCTTCCGATCTTTCTGGCGGCTCGCCGCTGGAGGTCCTCGGAGGACCGCGGCGAGCCTTGATGTCTCGCCGCCTACTCGGCTGCTACTGCTTTGGGTTTAATCGATACGAACACGCGGTTATTGCGTCGGGTCGAGAACTCGACTTGGCCATCGATCCTCGCAAATAGCGTATGATCGCGACCCATGCCGACGTTCTCGCCCGGATGACAGCGCGTGCCCCGCTGGCGAACGAGAATGTTGCCGGCAAGCACGTCCTGACCGCCGTAGCGTTTCACGCCCAGCATCTTCGGATTGCTGTCGCGGCCGTTGCGGGATGAGCCGCCTGCTTTCTTGTGTGCCATTGTCGTCGTCCTCGAATTCGGGTCGGGCGCGAAGGTTTGGTCTGCCTCAGGCGCCGATGATGTCTGTGATTCGGACCTTTGTCAGATCCTGGCGATGGCCCTTCTTGCGGCGCGAGTTCTTGCGGCGACGTTTCTTGAACGCGATCAGCTTCGGCCCACGGGTCTGCCCGACCAGCTCGGCGACCACTTTGGCCCCACCGACCAGCGGCGCGCCGACCTTGACGCTATCGCCCTGGCCGACCATCAGCACGTCGGCAAATTCGATCTTGCCGCCCGCTTCGCCCTCGATCCTCTCGACCTCCAGGACGTCGTCTGCGGCGACGCGGTATTGCTTACCGCCTGTCTTGATGACAGCGTACATCGTCTCGATCCTCGACGCGCGATATCACAGAATGACACCGGCGCTTTTTCTCCGCACCCTACGGCGCCGCGAGCGGACTCTCGCGAACTTTCCCGGCCTTCCGCTGACGGTGATCCCGACGGGAAGGCGTCTTAAGCCTCGGGTAGCGCTTGGTTCGCGCGCAAAGCCGACCGCCAAGGCAGGCCGCGCGAGCGGGCGCAATATGATGGAGACCGGCTCCGAAGTCAAACGCCGAAACGAGCTCCGGAACGGGCTCTCGGCTCTCTGGCTTTCCACTGGCCCGGGATGGACGTTATGAACGTCACCTCTTGGCCCGGTACAGTTCAGCCTCTCCCCGAGCGCAATCCGCTTGCAGCGGCGCCGTCACGCTGCGGCGAGAGCGCGAAACCGGGATGAGGTGACGTCAAAAAGGTTGGCAATGCCTGTCCGGATCTGGACCGGAGTTTGATTGATTTGTTCGGCGTTTGTGGTCTTCAACAGCTTGACAATCGAGCGCTTGATGTCCTTGCTCCGGTACAGATAGAGCCGGTTCTTGACTTGGCTCCGGAAGCCGTCCAGACCGGTCATGCGGTGGCGTGCGGCGCCGGAACTCGCGAAATCTGGTTTGCTTGACAACCCTCAAGCCCGCCCCCTAGAAAGATCCACCTTTTGGGGCCGTAGCTCAGATGGGAGAGCGCTGCAATCGCACTGCAGAGGTCAGGGGTTCGATTCCCCTCGGCTCCACCAAT